>JAPYRQ010000059.1 GCA_029936935.1 Dehalococcoidia bacterium
GTTTGAAGGCCCCATAATTGACAAGAAGTATGGTAATTATGAAGTGCAGAATACTGCTTGTGGGTATGTCCATTGTGACGACCCTTTCCTAGACGTTAAGGTCCGCAAAGCCTTGAGTAAGGCTGTTGATCGCGATGCCATCAACACTGCATTCTTCGGAGGCAAAGGTACCCCGGTTCATAATCATGCCTTTGTACCTACTAGGTCCTACTGGAACCCAGATTGGGACGCGAGATTCGATGCGGAATATGGATACGACCCGGCTGCAGCGAAGGCTTTGCTAGCTGAAGCGGGTTACAGCGCATCCAATCCATTGGAAATATTGGTCGACGGAACTGGATCCAGTGGTCTTCCCGAGAAAGCCGACGTAATGGAGGCTTTGGCAGGGTTCTTTGGCGAAATTGGTGTTAAGGCTGAACTTGATGCCCGCGATGCAACTGTCACAAGAGCTATTGCCAGGGGCTTTGGCCACACGGGTCGAATCGTGTATCAGACGAGCAACATCGTTGATATTCAGACGTTCCGAGTTCACCATTGCTCATGCGAGTCACCTCGTGGAGGATTCGAGCTTAAAGAGCTAGACAAGGCAATCGCGTTCCATCGAGAGATAATTGATACCGCCGAAGTCTATAAGCGTTTGCGAGCAACAGGAGATATTACCTTTGATCTCCACATTGCAATCCCGTTAGTGTGGAAGCCAGAGGAGCTGGTTTATAACCCGAATGTTGTAGCATCATACAAGTATTCTGGGGTTCCGCTCGGAACCGTCAGCCACTTTGAACGCTTCCTGGCGGTCAAAGAGTAGTATCGCCTACAGAATTCTTTAGTAGAGACTGAGAACTGGGTGACACGGATTTCCGTGTCACCCAGTTCTTGTATTCGGTGGAATTTTCAGAGAATATAGATGGAGTTCTCTCCCTTTGTTCTTATTCAGGGGTAATATCGTCGTAATGAAAAAATCCTTCGAAGAATTTCGAATTACCAGCTGTATTTGTTGTGGCCCCTATAAGGCCGGAAATCCTTGACATTCGTAAATTGCTCCTGTAATCTGCACAGCAACTTCCTATGAAGTGAGGTCTTGGCGCACATTTTTCCGTCATAAAAGGGGGGTATAATTATGGCTCGATTATTCCATGGAGGAAGTGCCACAATCATCCTGGGGCTAATGACTTTCATGCTGATGGCAGCTTGCAGTAGTGATGGCGACGACGGTGCAACCGGAGCATCATCAACCACCGCGACCGCAGTGCCCACCGCGGTTGCCCCAGCTCCAGACGCAAAGCCGACAGTGGAGAAATTGGTCATCTCCGACGCAATTCCTTCCGTGGAGTCCAACAACCCCTGGAAGCTTGAAAACCCCCGGACTCCCTATTACATGCGACCCATGTATGAATCACTCATTGGCGTTGACGCCCTCACCGGGGAGTTTGTGCCACAGTTGGCAACGAAGTTCAGTGTTGAGCCGGATGGAACGTCCCTTCGCTTTATTCTCCGGAAGGGAGTCCGGTTCCATGGCGACAACGGCGAGTTTTCTGCGGCGGACGTGGTGGCTACCCACGCTAATTCTTCTGCGGAGGACTCCGTCCACACCCATAGGACCCAATATCGCAAGGTCGTCGTTGAAGTGGTCAACGACTACGAGATCGTCTTCCGTACAGACGTACCCAACCCGGAGCTGATCCCCAACATCTCTGAGCGGAACACCATTTCCATGGAGCCCTATAGCGCCAAGGATATGGCTGCACTGGGTGGTAACCCAGACCTATCCAGCAGGCTGCCGGCGGGAACGGGCTTCTACGAGTATGATGACCGGTTCCAGGGCCAATTCTTCCGAATGAAGCGCGTCCCCTACGAGCACTGGGAGAACCAGGGGCAGTTCGAAGAGATAGAGATGCGTTTTATCAGTGAGGCGTCCACCCGCCTGGCGGGACTGCTGACGGCAGAGATCCACATGGGCCAGCTCCCGCGGGATCAGCAACAACAAGCGGTGGCTGAGGGCCTGAAGGTGGCCCGGGCCAAGATACTGGCCCGAGAGCGGACCTTGTTGTTCGGTGGGATGCAACTCGATAAGAAGTACGCAAACTATGAAGCGCAAGGCACCGCCTGCGGATATGCCCACTGTGACTCAGTCTTCCTTGACGTCAAAGTGCGCAGAGCCCTGAGCAAGGCCATCAACCGGGCTTCCCTCAACAACGCCTTCTTCGGCGGCGAGGGTATTGAAGTCCACAACATCCATATGATACCCACAGCCTCCTACTGGAACCCAGCATGGGACCAGAACTTCCAGGATCAGTACGGGTACGACCCGGCAGCAGCCCGGGCCCTGCTGGCCGAGGCGGGCTATAGCACCAGCAACCCCCTGGAATTTAAGATTGATGGTACCGCCGTCGGAGGGTTCCCTGAGGCGGGGGACTTTGCCGAGACGTTCGTTGGGTTCTGGCAGGAAATCGGGGTCAAGGCCACTCTTGATCTGACAGATAGCACTACCAGCCGGGCATGGGGCAGGTCCTTTGATGTGAAACTTAATAACCGTATGGCGGGATGGATGACCAGCAACATCGTGGAGACCCAGGCCTTCCGCGTCCACAACTGGGCTGGCTCGGCGCCACGGGGCGGCCCCGAGTTCCCAGAACTTGAGGTGGCAATCCTGGCCCAACGGAACACGGTTGATCCGGTGAGGGCCCTGGATGGGTTGCGGCAGGTGGGAGACGTGATATTCCCGCTGCACATCGGCATACCCATCTTCTGGATTCCTGACGACATCGTCTACAACCCCGACGTCGTCGCATCTTACGAGTGGTCCGGCGTACCGCTGGGAACATACAGCAGCTTCCAGCAGATTAAGGCTGTTCTGAAGTAGCACTGACCACAGCGTTCAATAGAGACTGAGAACTGGGTGACACGGAATTCCGTGTCACCCAGTTTGTTTTTGTGTGAGAGACGCGCCTCGTCGTATTCCTGTCCCTTTGCTTGACGCTATGTATGGCTACTCATACCATGCGCTGGACCATAGCAAAGGGGATTCATGGAAGGCACTCCGCAGGGCCCAGGCTCTAGCTTTCGGGCGAACATCATCAGGTTAAAGCCTTCTGGGAGACCGGCCTACACCTGGTCAGTGATCCCAGCATCACCTACGGCGGCAACCGGGATATGACTATTACCATAGGCAGTGGCGCTCACGAGAACTTTCAGCCATCGCTGCGCATGGCCACGGGTTCCAGCATCCTGGTGCTCTCCAGTGGTACAAGGAGCAAGTCGCTGGCCTGTGAGGCAGGCTGCTATCGCCATTCCGCGTTGACTTCGGCCGCGGCCTAGCTGGTTTGTTGACGGCCCAGCTAGCGGCTGATACGCTCCGGCTACAAAACATCGGACCAGCAATTGACATAAAGGTTGTATTAACATGGCAGACCACACGTATGACATAGCAGTCGTTGGCGGCGGCATATTGGGCATCGCCACGGCTATGGAACTGACGCACCGCTTCCCCAAGCTCACCGTGGGCGTGGTGGAGAAGGAAAAGGCCCTAGCGGCTCATCAGACGGGCCACAACAGTGGCGTCATCCACACCGGCATCTACTACAAACCAGGCTCGCTGAAGGCCCAGAACTGTGTGACGGGCGTAGCCTCGCTACTGGCGTTCTGCGACGAGAACGGCATAAAGTACGACCTTTGTGGTAAGGTCATCGTGGCCACCCGTGAGGACGAGCTTGGCCGCCTCGACGACCTGTTCGAGCGAGGGAAAGCGAACGGCGTCCCTGGGTTGGAGATGATAGGCACTGAGCGTTTGAAGGAGATTGAGCCCCACGCGGCAGGCATCAAGGCGCTATGGTCGCCGAATACGGGCATTATCGATTACACCGAGGTCACGGAGGCGTACGGTCGCAAGTTCAAGGAGAACGGCGGCGAGATATTGACGGACCACAAGGTGGAGGACATCAAGAAGGAAAGCAATGGCCGCGTTACGCTGGTGACGAGTCAGGGCGATGTCAGCGCCAAGTACATGGTCAACTGCGCAGGCCTGTACGCCCACTCTATAGCTCACAAGATGGGTGTGCCTTATAACCTTCGCATCATCCCGTTCAGGGGCGAGTACTTCACCCTTTCGCCGGAAGGTCAGGCGATGGTGAAGGGTCTCATCTACCCCGTGCCGGACCCGCGTTTCCCGTTCCTTGGTGTCCATTTCACTCGGGGTATCCACGGCGATGTTGAAGCGGGGCCGAACGCGGTGCTGGCCTTTGCTCAAGAGGGATACACCAAGTTCAAGATCAACGTGAAAGAAATGATGGGCACACTGGCCTACAAGGGTTTCTGGATCATGGCCGCCAAGCACTGGAAGACGGCGTACCAGGAGTACTATCGCTCCTTCAGCAAAGGGACATTCACCAAGTCGCTCCAGCGTCTGATTCCGGAGATCGAGAAGCACCACCTCACTGGCGGGGGTGCTGGCGTCCGGGCTCAGGCTGTCGAGCGCAACGGCTTCCTCGTCGATGACTTCCGCATCAGCCAGACAGATAACGCTATCCACGTGCGCAACGCGCCATCGCCGGGGGCCACCGCATCGCTGTCGATCAGTCGAGGCATCGTCGATATGGCAGAGGAAGCGTTTAGCCTCCAGGAGTAGCAACTGGCCCCAAACGGCCCTTGACACGTTCTATCTACGGCCCTGTACTGTCTTGCCTAGCATTTTGGGCTTCGGGGAAGGAGCCACGCGAGGAGGATTGCACTGCTGACCTTAGAAGAAAATGACATGTTGACCCAGACAGGCCCCGGAACTCCTATGGGAGAGTTATTCCGGAGGTTCTGGGTTCCTGCCTGCCTCTCGGAAGAAATACCCGGAGCGGATTGCACGCCAGCACGGGTCAAGCTGATGGCCGAGGATCTCATCGCCTTCCGTGACAGCGATGGCAATCCCGGTCTCATTGACGCCTACTGCCCGCACCGAGGCGCGCCCATGTTCTTCGGTCGCAACGAGGAATGCGGCTTGCGCTGCGTCTACCATGGCTGGAAATTCGACGTGAACGGCGTCTGCACAGAGTTGCCGAACTCGCCGGAGGGTGAAACGTACAAGGACAAAGTCACCATCAAGGCGTACCCGGCCTTCGATGCCGCCGGAATGATCTGGGCCTACCTGGGGCCGAAAGACAAGATGCCCCCTAAGCCAGCCTTCGACTGGATGGATTTCGGGCCTGACCAGACGTACGTGCGCAAGTATCACCTGAGGTGCAACTTCTTCCAGGCCATTGAGGGCGACTATGACCCCAGCCATGCGGTGTTCCTGCACACCACGCGTGACCTCAACGTCCCTGGCGCAATCGAGAACGCTGCTCCTGCACTGGGAGCGTTGTTGGGGAACAAGAGCTTTCTTCGCATGAAGTACGTGGCCTTCGACGATACCGACTACGGTATGTTGCAGGTAGCGGTGACTCCGGAGGCTGATGGCACGCAGACGGTCTCCGCAAGCCAGTTCTATATGCCTTGCTTCAGTTCCGCGGGCATCGCGGGTGCGGGGGTGTTCTCCAGCAACATGCGTATACCCATCGATGATGAAAGCTGCTACATGTACCGCTTTCGCTGGAGCTATGAGCCTTTCGTGCAGAAACAGGTGGAAGAGGACAAGTACGGAAACTTCACATTCCCGGAACAGATACCTGGCTCGTTCATGGCCGTGGAGAATAAGGACAACGAGTATCTGATAGATCGGGTGGCACAGAAGAACTATTCCTACAGCGGCATCAAGTCCTTCCCCATCCAGGACCTGGCGTTGGTGGAGGACCAGTGGGGCCCCAGAGCTGATCGCTCGTTGGAGCACCTGGTGACATCAGATGAGCCGATTATGCACGTGAGACGCAGGTTGCTCAATGCCGCACGCGAGCTGATGGAGGGTCAGGAGCCCGCGGGGCCGCATAACCCAGAGGGTTTCAGAGTGCACACCGCGCGTTTGAGCATAGCGGGGGACCTTTCCACTGCAGAGGCCATTGAACAGGTCAAGAAGCAGACCCTGGGGCCGGTGTCACCTATTAAGGTGCACGCTTCCTAGGTCCCTATCTGCAGCGGGTTCTCAATGCCCTGAAGCGTGGTGATGATGGACATCACGGTGAGCCTGCCAGTACGTGGGTTTTCTGTGGGGATGTTCTCGATTTCGATATGCAGCTTGCCAAACTCGCCTTCTACCAGGATGTCGTGGCAGTTACGCTCCAGACCAGGGACGGCGAAGATGCGGATACGGGTCTTGTCAGGGCCAATGCCGGCAAAGCTGACTGCCGCGGAGACGTTGACGTTTGCCGGAAACCCTTTGCAGGCCTCTCGAGCTGTGCCGGAGAATATCTCCTGCTCCTCTGTGAAGCCAAGGACTGAAATGCCTCTATCGACGAGATAGGGCGAACCTTCCAACGCCTTTAGCGGCTTGCGCGTGGTCATAGTAACGTGGTCGATACGCCCGGACGATGCCGACTTGATGCCATCCAACCCTGCTATCGCACCGGAGGGTGCATAGAGCTTGCAACCTCGCTCCTTGGCCATCTCCAGAATCTCAGGATGATCTAACAGCGCGCCGATGCTGATGGCCATGAGGTCTTTGCCTGCCTCAAAGGTCGCGCGGGCTAGGTCAGGCACTACGTTGCCCCCAGCGGCTTCCACCATCAAATCGGCATTGACGATGAGTTCTTCACGTGAGCAATATGCAGGTGGGTTTTTGAGGGTGGAGAGAAACGCCTTAGCGGTTTTTTCTGTCCTGCTGGTGATGCCTGCAATGGGAAGGGTCATTGTGCCTGTTTCCGAGGCCTTAAGCAGCGCCTGGCCTACCGCACCGCAACCCACAATTCCAATTGATGTCATTGATATGAACCACCCTTCTCACGAACGTTCTGTTACCGGATCTAGGCGGGTGTGTACTCCGGTGAGTAATTGGCCTTCAGATAGAACTCATTATGCAGGGCTGTCCGCCAATCAACATCGGATGGAAGAATCTTCTCAATCGCACGTAGGTCATAGATGTTCGTGCCCAAACCTGGAGGGTCTGCGCCATCCTCCACAACCCGAGAGGCTTCTAGCATCATCTTTCGGGTCATGATAATCGCCCTGTCTGTGGTTCCCAGGTGCTCCTGGGTACGGTCACACACAGGCCCCATACTCTCCTGAACTGCCCTATCCTGGGTGTTGATGCCATCAATGCCGGTGTAGTTGTTCGTTCGTTGCATCTCCCGGTCAAGGAAGTAGTCGTTTCCTGAGTTGGCAATGGATCGGAACCCGTTCGTCGGGTCGATGTCCTTGTACATCTCATTGCCACTGCCTTCTTGCTGCCTCTCCTTCTCTGTCAACGGGACATCGGTGAAGCTGTAGGTGAAGTTCCAAACCATCGTGTTCTCGTCGTCGACGGGCACCCACGCGTGGCCTGAGATGATGGGCTTCACTTCGCCTCGACCTGTGATGACGGAGCCTAGCTGGGCGGCACGAAGCTGATAGAAAGGCATGATGAAGTGGTAGCCACGGACGAAGTTGCCCCCGTCATCGGGCATCGGGCGGATTCCGGCGTAGGTATAGCCGAAGTCGGTGGGCTGTATCTCCAACGTCGCAGCGGCTGACTTTTTGATGGCCTGGTCACGGGCTGAGATGCCGAAGCCGGCCAATCTGCGGTGCAGGAAGGTGCTGTGGACGGTATCAATGCCGCCCTCAAGCCCTTGAAGCCAGCCACAGGATTGGAGAATCTTGTTGACACCCCGATGCGTGTCCGGCACCTGGGTCCATTCCATCTTGGGAACCGGCGGGGCGGACTCCTTTGGTCCCATATAGACCCAAATCACCTCACCGAACTCGACGGTCTGGTAGGCGGTGATTTTGACTTTGTCTTTGAAATTGCTTTCGGCGGGCTCTGAAGGCATGTCTACACAGTTGCCTTCGGTATCGAACTTCCACCCGTGGTAGACGCAGCGTAGGCCACATTCCTCGTTGCGACCGAAGAACATGCTGGCTCGCCGATGGGGGCAGTAGTTGTCGAGGACGCCCACATTGCCGTTGTTGTCGCGAAACGCGACCATGTCCTCGCCCAGCAGGCGCAGTCGAATCGGTGGGCAATCAGCTTCCGGGAGCTCCCAAGACAGCATGGCGGGCATCCAGTATCGCCGGAACAGGCTTCCCATTGCTGTGCCGGGGCCTACGTGGGCTAGCCGTTGATTTTCTTCTTGCGTCAGCATTAATGCCTCCCCAGTCCCGATGTGTCGGAATGAACCCACCAGGGTGTCACCCTGGACCCATTTGCCTGCGGTTACCAAACTACCAAGTCTTAATCCTGGCCACATTCTACACCACCTGAATTGGTGTTACCCGATAAGCTTGGCGTACTCGTCGATCAGGGGAAGGACGGTCTCCCTATCGGCAGCGGGGAGGCTGAAGACCATGCGTTCAACGCCGGCTTCGCCAAGACGTGAGACGTTCTCTTGATTGGGTTGGGCGGCAAACACAGATATGGAGATAGATGCGGGGTCACGTCCAGCTTCAGCGACCCGTGTCTTGAGGATACCGATTTTCTCCGCCAAGTCCGGGCCTGCCGACGGCCTGCCCTGGATGGGCATCCAACCATCGCAGAACTCGATGACTCGGTCGAAGGTCGTGGGGGCGTCGCCGCCCATGATTACGGGAGGGTGGGGCTGCTGGAGGGGCTTGGGATATGCCCAGACCTTATCGAAGTTCACGAAATCGCCGTGGAACTCCGCTTCGTCCTGGGTCCATAGCTCCTTCATGGCCAACACCTTCTCTCGAAGCTGCCGGAAGCGCGTCTTGAACGCTGTGCCATGGTTCTCCACCTCTTCCACGTTCCAACCCCCGCCGATGCCGAAGATGAAGCGACCGCCGGAGAGTTGATCGAGGCTGGCGATCTCCTTGGCCAGGGTCAGCGGGTCTCTTTGGATGATGAGGCAGATGCCGGTAGCGAGCTTCATCGTAGTGGTGACTGCTGCGGCTGCTGTGAGGGCAACAAAGGGGTCATAGGTGTGCCAATAGTCCCGAGGCAGATCCGAGCCGCCGGGCCACGGCGTGTTGCGGCTGGCCGGGATGTGCGTGTGCTCGGGCGCCCAGTACGACTCGAACCCCCGCTCCTCCAGAGTCTTTGCAAGCTCGTCCGGGCGAATGGCGTACTCCGTAGGGAACATGGTTACTCCGAATTTCATCAGGTACTCCTTTTTTTGCTTTACTTGAAGTGCGGCATGACCCGTTCGGCCACGAGTCGCATGCAGGTTGCAGTTGGTTCAACGCCCATACCCGCCCATCGCACCCGCAGGCCCATGTGGGTGACGCCAAGGGCCTCGTATCGCTTGAGGTCAGCGACCACGTCGTCAACGCTCCCAACGATGAACCGATCGCGGGCAAGCTCCTCAAAGTTGTTGGTGAAGGACTGCTCACCGTCCAAGGCCTTATCCTGACCCCACTGCGCGTAGGTGTCGTATTTTCCGGCAAGGAACGGCTGGCATATACGAAATGCCTCTTCCCTGGTGTCTGCCACAAAGAACTCCCGCAAGGCAGGTAGGGTAGTGACATCGCTATGGCCTGCGGCTTTGAGCGAAGCACGGTACATAGCAACCTGTCGCTCCACGGTGGGGTAGTCAGCATGGTTGATAAGCCAGGGGTAACCGAGGCGACCGGCTCGCTCTACAGCGCGGTCAGCACTGGCGGCGATCCAAACGGGTGGACTTGGTCGCTGGATAGGGTTGAGGCCGATGTGAACGTCAGACAACTGGAAGTGCTTCCCTTCATACGAGACGTTCTCTCCGGACCAGAGCAGCTTCATGACCTCTAGCGACTCGACCATGCGGGATACCCTATCCTCACGCCTGACACCGAACGACTGGTGCTCTTCCTCTCGGTACCCAAGTGCTACTGCAAGGACAGCGTGGCCGTTGGTGATGACATCAAGCGTTGCCACCTGTTCCGCAAGCTCTACGGGGTTGTAGAGGGGCAGGACAGCGGTGAACACCTGATCCATGCCGGGTGCCTCTGCGGCCAACCGAGCCATCACGGGCAGGGGTTGGAGCATCTGGTACGGGTGGCTCAGGTAGTGCTGGCCTGCGTACACGTAGCTGAAGCCAAGCTCATTGGCCAGGCGAACGAGTCCCGCAGCTTCAGCCAGACTCGCCACCATGTCTGTGCCTGCTGGCTGTTGGAGCATCCCGGTCATGGATAATCCGAATTTCAACGTGTTCTCCCATAGGCGTCCATAGTCGGGTGAATGTTTGCTGTTGGATGTTCCAACTCTCATGTTGGATAAGATTTATACTATTCCCACGCAGCGCGTCATCATCGCATGAATGCTTTGTAAAGGCGATTGACGATGGAACAATCGGTTCAATGGTATGACAGTCCCTATCCTGTGCTACTGCTCCTTGCGGGCTTAGCTACTTCTACGCTGACGCTGTTGGCTTGGAATTGGCGCTGCGCCCCCGGAGCATACGCCCTCATCTTTTAGGGGCAGGCGCTGTCATTTGGCAAGTTGCTTACGGTTTTGCACTTTTCGTTGAACCCGGCGATTTCAGAGTTGCTCTGGGAAAGGTGCAATACATTGGAATCGTCACGATACCGACGGCCTGGCTGACTTTTGCAATCCAATATACCGGTAGGGGCAATTGGCTTAATGCCAGGACAATCCCGCTCCTGGTGGCCATGCCTGTTTCTATCCTTGCCCTGGTCTGGACTAACGGGGCCCATAACCTCATCTGGGCTACTATTGAATTCGACGTCAGCGGTGACCTCTCACTCCTGAACCTTACCTACGGTAACGCCTTCTGGGTGCACACTATGTATTCCTATATGGTGATGCTCATAGGCATTGTCATTGTTGCGGAAGCCATCTTCTACTCACATCGCCTTCTCTGGCAGCAAACCCTGGCAATGTTGGCGTCAGCTATCGTGCCATGGGTTGCGAACTGGCTCTTCTTCATCGAGGCCATACCGGTGAAAAACCTTGACCCCACACCATTTGCCTTCTTAGTGAGTATCGCGATCCTCTGGTGGGCGGTGTACCGCGTCCGACTTCTTGACATAACACCAATCGTGTTAAAGGCGATTTTCGAAAACATCACCAGCGGAGTTATCGTTCTTGACGACCAGGAACGCGTCGTGGCGGCCAACGAGTCGGCGAAGGTCATTGTGGGTCATGCCGGACTTCAGGGTATCGGGCTTCCGCTTCAGGAAGTGTGGCCGGTGGGTGCCGCAATGCTCCAAACTCAGGTAGAAGAATCGACGACTTACCCGGACATCGTATTCGACGAGGGTCCTGAAGCTAACACCTACGATGTGGTGGTCTCACCCTTCCATGATGCCCGACAGCGGGTGGTAGGCCGGATTGTGCTGCTACACGATGTCTCCGAGCGTAGGAGCGCAGAGAAGCGCTTGCAGCAGACGAGCCAGCTTGCGGCTTTGGGGGAGCTAGCGGTCGGTGTGTGCCATGAGCTCAACAACCCGCTGAGCGCCATAATCGGCTATGCCCAGCTATTGAACATGGAGGATTTGCCACACCCTGCAGCATAGGACGTGGACAAGATCGTTTCGCAGGCAAAACGGGCCGCAAAGATCGTTGATGACTTGCTTTCATTCTCCCATCACCAGATAGTCCAACACGGATCCGTGGATGTCCCGGCTTTGGTGACGCAGGCGCTGCCGCTCAGGGACTATGCCCTGCGCATGAACAACTTTGAGGTGAAAACCGAAATAGAGGAGCACATGCCCCTGACCGTTGGTGATGAGCACCAGCTGACCCAGGTGTTCCTGAACTTGATCATGAATGCAGAGCAGGCGATGGTTGAGAATAGCGGCGGCAGTGCCCTGACACTATCTGCCCAAAGCGCTGAAGGGAATATCCACCTCAGCGTTGCTGACACGGGGCCTGGAATACAGCAGAACCATTTGGGCAGGATATTCGATCCGTTCTTCACGACGAAAGAGGTAGGGAAAGGCACCGGCTTGGGCTTGAGTATGTGTTACGGATGGGTTCAGGCCCATGGAGGCAGTATTTGGGCTGAGAGTGAGTTCGGTCAGGGTGCTACGCTCCATGTGGATTTGCCCGTAATCGAAACACCAGAGGTCGATTCAGCACAGGATGACAACTTACCCCGAATTACGGGTAAACGCATCCTGGTAGTGGACGATGAGCCGCTGATTACAGACCTTCTAGCCGAGTCACTTCGAAGGTCAGGGCAAATCGTGGATGTAGCTCACTCCGGTGAAGAGGGTTGGGAGGCGATTCAGGCGGAATCGTACGACGTGCTGCTCCTGGATCTGCGAATGCCAGGCATGAATGGAAAAGAGCTCTTCGGGAAGCTACAGGAGGTGGACCCGGTACTTGCCAGCCGGATCATATTCCTCACCGGAGATAGCCTCAACGACGAGACGCAGAGCTTTTTGGCGGACGCGGGAAACATGTGTTTGAGCAAGCCTTTCACTCTTGAGCAATTGAAGCGGAGCATTCAGTCGCAACTGGCGAGCCAAAGGCAGGAGGCGCTGTGAACGTGGTCAAGGTATTCCTTGTTGAAGATGAACCTGAGGTAAGAGAAGTACAGCGACGCCTGCTGGGAAAAAACCCTCGATTGACGGTAATCGGTGAAGCCTCGTCCGGAGAAGAAGCTTTAGAGGCTCTTAGCACTGCAAACCCAGATGTGGTCACTATGGACCTGCTTATGCCGGGAATGGACGGACTTGAAGCTACACGACAAATAAAAGATAAGTACCCTGATATAAAGGTGGTGGTTGTCAGCGCGTACGGGGGGCTCGCACCTCGAGCGAAGCGTTGACGCAGGCGCAGACGGGTATGTTCTCAAGTCCCTTGCATCTACCACACTGGCTGGGCGCCTGCTGGAGATTGTACAGAGCTAGTCCCCTCTCCGTTCCCCAACGTTGTCTACTTCAGGATCCATTCACCCTCTTGATCCGTACATTGGTATACTGCCATATCATGTTTCAAGTAACTGAGTCAGCATTGAAAGCGCTTTATAAAGGTCGCATAGATGCGGGGCATACCGAAGGGGATGTGATGCGACTGGTGACTGAAGGCGAAGGGTTTGGATTTAAGCTTGGTTCTGCCAGGATGACAGACATGGTGTTCCAATACGATGGACAGGATGTGCTGCTGGTAGCTTCCGTGTTAAATCGGACAATGGGGCATATGCACCTGGATGCGGTGAGCAGGAACGGGAAGAATAGTTTCGTGCTAGAACCTGTGAAATCGTAGCTACCGAAGGGTCCTGAGGGGTTTGTTGGTGGGCCGTCAGGGGCTCGAACCCTGGACACTCGGATTAAAAGTCCGATGCTCTGCCAACTGAGCTAACGGCCCACGCCAAAAGATTGTAGCAAGATTTGCTGGAATTGTCAGTTTTTGGAAATGTATTTCATATGATTAATAATTGAAATACATTTGTTTATCGATTAATCCTTATTACCACAACCGATTCCGTAGCTACCGGAACATCCCCAAGTCCGCTCCGAGGATATCCATCTCCGATAGTGGCCAGTAGGTGAACCATGCTTTGCCGATGATATTCTCCAGGGGAATCGGCCCTAGCTCCCTGGAGTCGTAGCTGACAGGCCTATTATCTCCGAGGACGAAGTAGAACCCCTGCTGAACGACTTCCGGAGGATGATTACTGGTATCACGTCGGACGAGGTAGGGTTCTGGTAGAACAATCCCGTTGACATAAACCACGCCAAGCCGTATTTCAACAAGATCACCGGGGACGCCAATAACACGCTTTACCAAATCGCTATCTTGCGCGGGCTCGTGGAAAACAATGACGTCGGCCTGCTGTGGTGCGTGAAGCGGTATGAACCAGCGTTGATCAGCAGGATTCTCATCGCCTTTGAAAGGTATCGGTTCGTACACCAGTTTATTGACTAAGAGATATTGCCCATGAACAAGTGTAGGGTCCATGCTGGTGCCCTCGACTCGAAAGT
>JAPYRQ010000060.1 GCA_029936935.1 Dehalococcoidia bacterium
TAGGCCACGATGGTACCGAACCAGCCGGTCATCTGGTCCTGGGGCAGGTAGATGGTGGTCAGGAACACAAAAGGCATGAAGAGCAGGAAGCTACTGTTCACCGCTGCGGGGCTCCCGGTCTTGAGCGCGATTGCATACGGGAATCCCGTGTACGCGAGGCCCCATATTCCGGCAATCAGGATGAAAATCATCACACCGAAGGGGCCGCTCTCAAACTCGACGCCCACGATGAAGCCGAGAACGACTACCGGGAGGGTCAGCGCAACAACCAGGAGAAAGTCAGCGACCATCAACCCAAGCAATAGCGCCAGTCGGTTCACCGGCGAGAGGGTAAGTCGGTCGAAATAGCTCGTTTGGATATCTGTGACCAGCGTGACTGCTCGCGATATTCCGGTCACCGCGAATACGATGGCTACAGGAAGTTGAAAGGCCTTGTAGTCGATGCCCGGTGCCTGCTCAATGAGGCTTTCCAGGGCTCCGATAGTCACAAAGAAGAAGAACACCGGAAAAACTAACGCGGGAACGATAGCTTCCATGTCCCTGGGAATGGAGCGCATCGCTCTACCGGCAACTGACATAACGTCACGGTGGAAGCCTGATTGTTTGGCACGAATCTCCTGCTGTTTTTTAACGATGCTACTCATTCTCAACGTCCTCGGCTGCAGCCACTTCCTCAAAACGCGCGCCTGTAACATTCAGGAACACATCATCCAGGGTGGGTGTGTGCATCTTGATCTCTTTGACCTCCACACCTCGCTGATGCAGTGCGAGGGCCACTGGCCCGATGTGCGCGGCGCCGTTGGAGACCCGGATCATGAGTTCCGTGCCGTGGGATTCCACCTGGCCAACTGCATCCAGAGCTTTGACGGCATCGATGGCAGATTCTGTGTCGGTTCCAACATCGGCGATGATGATGTCAGAGCCCATGGAGCGTTTCAGTTCAGCGGGCGTGCCTTCAACAGCCAACAATCCGTGATTGATGATGCCTACCTTATCGGCAAGGGAGTCGGCCTCTTCCAGGTACTGGGTTGTCAGGAAAATGGTAACGCCCAGCTCCTGGTTAATGCGCCGGACTTCCTCCCACACACGGTTGCGGCTAATCGGGTCGAGGCCTGTGGTCGGCTCGTCGAGAAACAGGATTTCCGGATTGTGAATCAAAGCCGCAGCCAGATCGAGTCGTCGTTTCATCCCGCCCGAGTAAGTGCTGATAAACCGCTTGATAGCATCGCCGATATCCACAAGCGAACCAAGCTCCTCGATACGTTGGTCCGCCTGCCGACGCGATAAGCCGTAGAGGTATCCCTGCAACCGAAGGAACTCAAGGCCCGTCTGCTTTGGGTCAAGGGTTGCCTCTTGAAGCGCTGCGCCAATACGAAGTCGAATCTGTTTGGGCTCAGACCTCAGGTCAAATCCGGCAACACGGGCCTCTCCCTTTGTGGGGAGCAGCAGGGTGATAAGCATGCGTATCAGCGTCGTCTTACCCGCGCCGTTCGGCCCAAGAAAGCCGTATATCTGTCCCTTGGGGATAGAGAGGTCAATGCCCTTGACCGCTTCCACGTCATTAAAAGAGCGGGCGAGTCCTTTTGCTTCTATAGCCCATTCGTTCACGGTAGGTGCCTTCATTACAGGATGCGTAGGAGTATCTAGTGTAGTGGAGTGAAGCCATGAATGCACGAGAAGTAAAGGTGCAATTCAACGATGGGTTATTTCGCTGTAGGCGTCTGACCTGATGAGGAGGTCGGATCTGCGCCCTGGATGGGTTTAGCGGAGTCTTCGCTCGACTCTTCCGGTGGTTTGACGGTTATGAACAACCTCCACAGAACCAGATCGTAAACGATCTTGATGACACCACCTGCCACTAAAGGGGTTGTGCTGGAGCCTGTTGTCCAGAAAACGGAGGCAACCGATGGTCCCATAGCGGTGCCACTGTTTCGGGCGACGCTCCCGGCGCTGGCCATTGCCGAGCGTTCCTCAGGCCCCACGATGGACATGGTGTACGACTGACTGGTTGGCACGTCCATCTGCCCAAAGAAGGACCGGATAAGCCACAGTGAAACCGCCAGCCAGGCGAAAGGCACAAAAGGAATCGCAATCATCGCCATGCTGGAGGGGATGTGGGTAAACACCATGGTATTCACCAATCCTACCCTTCGCGCCAGCCGCACGGCGACACCCATAGACACGGCAGACAGGACAGCGGAGCCGAAGAACATCAGACCCAGAGACCCGGGCTCTATCCCAAATCGGGTGAAGAAAAAGTGGGCGGCCAGGCTCTGGGCGACGAGGCCGGTGCCAAAGCTATCAACGCTGAAGAGGCCAGCAATGGTGAAGATACGTCGACGGGATTTGAGTTTGAACGGGTTCACCCAACGGGTAGAGACATCGTTGATCTCTACATCGGACGAGATTGAGGCGTAGAAAGCCGCGGCCACCAGGTTCACAACGGAGTAGCGAAGAAGAGAACCTGATATGCCCTGATTTCCTCGACATCAAAGACACCCTGCAGGAGGTTGGGTATCCCCGCTGCAGTGCCCCCAACGCCACCCCAGCCGTCCCAATGATTCCAAGGAGTGCAAACGCCTCTGTGCGTTTTTTTTGGCTGGCCGTTGAAGCGAGGCTCGCCTGTTCCAGCGGGCCGGTGGCACCGGAGCCTCCCGCCATAGCGGTGAACCCCCCGATAAAGCCAATCACCACAAGGATTGGGTACGCAGGTGTAAGAGCCAAGGAGAGTCCGCTGGCTGCGGCGAAGAGGCTGATCACCACCAACATCTTGCGACGCCCCCCACGGTGTCTCCCACCATGCCTGTAGTCAGCGCCCGTGCAGCAGCACCGAAGCCACCGATAGTGAGGAACAGGCCGATCTCCGCAAGGGAGAATCCCCTGATATCCAGGTAATGGCCAACACCACGGATGCAGCACTGTGGGCGAACGTCCGCAAAGCACGCGCAACCATGATGGTTCGGCCATCACGATTTACGACGCTAAGCGATTGTAGAATGCTCACTCACATGTCTCTGGGTTTTAATACCTGAGAAAGTCGCCCAATGAGTAAGGCCCTCTCCAGGGGAAAGGGCCTTACCTGGTTCAACGCTTTAGAAGTTATTTGGTTGTATCTTCAATCCCCGGATGCACCATGAAAGCCCTTCGCAGGTCCTCCGTGGCCTTAAGCCAGTCCTGGTCACGTTTGAGGATGACGCCGCCGGAGCGAACCTGGTAGACCTCCGGGTTATCAACGGCAGGGGCAGGTACGCCCTCCTGCAGCGCACGGGCTGCGTTAATGAGACGCTGTCGAGTCTTGATGATCATGGTGTCACTGGTGCCAAGTCGCTCACGGGTGCGGTCCTCAATGTGGTCCATGCTCTCCGTGATGGCCTGGTCCTGCATGTGGATGCCGCTGACGCCAGTAAAACTCTTGGTGCGCTGAGCCTCGCGATCGATTTGGTAGTCGTTCTCCCTATTGGCCTCAAAGCGCCATCGCTCCAACGATCCGGTTCCGTTCGGCAACTTACCTGATCCTGCGCTAAGGCCGGCCATTGGCTGTCCATCGGTTGTCTGCCGGTTCATTGAACTGTTGGTGTTGCGGATGGACATGCTCGTGAACATCGTATGGTTGTCGTCTACCGGCACCCAGCAGCGGACGCCAATCTTCTCGCCAAGTCTGCCTTCCGGCGGGATGGTGTAGAAAGGCATCATGAACTGGGCAATACGCCAGTAGTAGCTGTCATCTTCGGCTGGTCGGTACGCGCCGTACATGGTGCCGTAATCGGTCTCCACCACGTTGTAGTGGGGGGCGCGGTCAGCTTGCTGATAGAAGTCAAAGGTCTTTGGCGGCACGTCTTCAGCATCGATTTTACCAAGGTGCAAGAAACTCAGGTGGGCGGTATCGATGTCGCCCTCCATCGCCTGGACCCAGTTGCACTCTCGCAGGCCAGCGGAGTTGCCGTCCAGGCTCTCAGCCATCATGTTCGGCTCAATATCAGGTAGGGGCGGCAGTGCAGCGCGAGGGCCCATGTAGGCCCAGATCATTCCGTTACGCTCCGTGAGCTTGTACGCGGTGATCTTCACCTTGTCTTTGAAGTTGCTTTCGGCGGGCTCAGACGGCATGTCAACACAGTTGCCGTTCACATCAAACTTCCACCCATGGTAGACGCAGCGCAACCCGCATTCCTCGTTACGACCGAAGAACATGCTGGCGCGGCGATGCGGGCAGTAGTTATCGATGAGGCCAAGGTCGCCGTTGGTGTCGCGGAAGGCAATCAAATCCTCACACAACAGTCGAATTCGAACCGGGTCACAATCAGGCTCTGGGAGTTCAGTAGAAAGCAATGCGGGTATCCAGTACTCGCGCATTAAATCGCCCATCGGCGTGCCAGGGCCAACCTTGGTGAGTGTGTCGTTATCGTGCTGTGAGAGCATGCTCGCCTCCGCTGTACATAATCTGGTAAGCAGTCTATGAAGCACTGGATGGGGTGTCAAGAGCGGCAGCGCTTGCCCTAGCCATGGGGGCGTGCTAGCCTCGCTCCACCAAGACGCGGAGGTGCCTATGCTAGGCGATGTGATACATGAAGTGACAGGCAACAAAGTAGGATGGCGTGTGCTGCCGCCGGACGGGCAGGGCCCTCGGATGGAGATATCCTACCAGGGCACCGGGAAGCTCCTTGGAGTGGAGACTGTTGAGACAGGCACCTACACTGCTGTTGCCAGGCCCAACGGGACCTTCTTTGCCGAGACCCATGGCATATCCATAGCGAGTGATGGCGGCATCATTTCCTGGACCAGCCAGGGAATAGGTACGCCGGACGGTAAGGGTTTTGTCTCATACAGGGGGTCGATTTTCTTCGAGTCAACATCGCCTGCATTCTCTCGACTCGGCACCGTCACTGGAATCACCGAGTTTGAGGTCAGGGAAGATGGTCCGCTCTCCGGAAAGGTCTGGGAGTGGAAGTAATAACCCCAACGAACCGGCAAGGAGCGGCCTCATGACAACCTACAAATACGACCACATGCACCTGCGGAGTCGCGACCCGATGGGGACGGCGCAGTACTTCGAGAAGATGTTCGGCGCAACTACCCTGGAATCGGTGCAGACCGATGGGCAGTCGCGTATCGACATCGACCTGAACGGTCTGACAATATTCCTGGCAAAAGCCAACGAGAACACGCCGGACGGCCCCGCAATCCCCTACGTGGGCCTGGACCACTTCGGACTGCAGGTGGACGACATCGAGCAAGCGGCGTCTGAGTTGAAGGCGAAGGGTGCAGAGTTCGTGGCTGAGCCCTACCAACTGAGGCCAGGGCTGAAGATCGCCTTCGTTAACGTACCAGGCAACATCAGGGTTGAGTTGCTTGAGCGTGAGCGTTTCGCTCTTTAGTTGGGTAGTTGGATTGACACCATATACCCACGCTGAGAATATCAACTCGTAATGTCATCTCAACCTAACTCGCCGACTGAACACACTCCCCGAACCCGGCTGCTGACCTCGCTAGGGTACCGAGAATACCGCCTGTTCTGGTTGGGGGGTGCCTTCTCCAACATCGGCATGTGGGCGTTGATCTACGGTCGACTCTGGCTGATGCATGACCTCACGGACTCGCCGTTCATGTTGGGTGTAGTGACGGCCTCCAGCGTAGGGCCGGTGCTTCTGCTGTCACTGTGGGGCGGGGTGGTTGCGGATCGAGTCAACCGCTTGCGGCTTGTTACCGTGACACGCGGGATGTTTGCCGGGTTGGCACTGCTCACCGGTGCCCTCATCACAACAGATGTGATCCAACCCTGGCACCTCATCGCAATCTCTCTGTGTACCGGCATCCTTTTGTCCTTCGATATACCTTCGCGTCAAGCGATGCTGCCAAACCTTGTTGCTGAACACCACCTGGTCAATGCAATCGCCCTCTACTCGTTCCTATCGGCAGGCTCGGCAATCATTGGCCCGGGGTTCTTTGCGCCACTCGTCAACTTCTGGGGGCTGGAAGCGCTGTTCTTGCTCATCGGCATGGCATATGTGTTGACGGTGGCCATGCTCCTGATGATGAAGCCTCTGCCCCAGAAACCCACGCCTGCAAAGGGATGGCTTTGGCGAGGGTTGAAAGAGGGACTGGCGTACTCTAACAAGAACCGAATCATTCTCTATCTCCTCGGCCTGGGCATTGTAGGAGGACTGTTTGGCATGTCCTTCGAGACGCTGCTCCCGGTATTCGCCGATCAGGTTCTATCCGGGGATGTAAGCTGGTACGGGTGGTTGCTCCTATCCATTGGTGTGGGTGGGTTAACGGGAGCGGCAACACTGGCACGGGTGGGCACACTCAACAACGCCGCAAGAATCCATCTGATTGCCGGAGCCGGGTTGGGGTTGAGCCTGATGGTCTTCTCTCAAATCACCTGGTTTCCCGCCTCTGTAGGGGCACTGGCGATTGTAGGTGGCTTTAGCGTGATGTTCCTCACGGTCAACAACACTATGGTTCAAGGCGTAGTGGACGAGGAGTTTCGAGGGCGAGTCATGAGCCTGCATCAACTCACGTGGGGGGTGACCGCTATTGGTGGACTGCTGATGGGTGGTCTAGCCCAGGTGTCGGACGCGCCGATGGCTCTGTTGGTAGCGGGGTTTGTGACTGTGCTGGGTACTGCGGCTTTTGCCACATCAATAGTGCGGAAGTGGTGCCCCCAGCGGGGTTCGAACCCGCGATCTCCACCTTGAAAGGGTGGCGTCCTTGGCCGCTAGACGATGAGGGCATTCCGAAGCACTACAAACAGTATAGCTTGGGCTACGGGTAGAGGGCCAGCGCTTGCAGGCCTGTGGCCTCTGGTAGCCCAAACATCACGTTCATATTCTGAACCGCCTGACCCGCTGCGCCCTTCACCAGGTTATCGATGGCACTGACCACGGTGAGTCGGTCCGTCCGCAGGTCGATGGTCGGGTAGATAACGCAGTCGTTGTTGCCAAGGGTGTGCTTGGTGTGCGGCGGCTGGGCCACAACCTTCACAAAACCCTCGTCACGATAGAAGTCGTTGTACACCTCACGCAGTGCAGCAATCCCGGCTTGGCCGCTTGGCAGTGCGCCGGGCTTCAGCGATGCATAGCAGCTGCTCAGGATGCCCCTGGTCATGGGAATCAGGTGCGGCATAAATGTCACACGAGCCTCCTGGCCGGCTACCAGCCCCAATTCCTGGGATATCTCCGGCAGGTGGCGGTGGCCGTCCATTGAGTACGCCCGTACGCTCTCGTTCACTTCCGAGTAGTGGGTGGTCATGCCAAGCCCACGTCCCGCGCCGGAGACGCCCGACTTGCCATCGACGATGACGTCAGGGTCGATGATGCCCGCTTTGACCGCCGGGGCAAGGGCGAGGATGGCACCAGTGGGGTAACACCCCGGGTTGGCGACCAGCCCGGATGCCGCGACCTCTGCCCGATGCAGCTCAGTGAGGCCGTAGACTGCGTCCTCCATGAGTTCAGGGAACGGGTGTTGAACGCCGTACCACTCCTCGTATTCGGGCACACTCTTGAGTCGAAAGTCGGCGGAGATGTCCACAACCTTCACGCCGCGCTTGTAGAAGGGGCCACACGCCTCTGCACTGGCTTTGTGTGGGAGGGCTGAGAACACAATGTCTACAGACTCCTCAATGTCTTCTACGATTGGGAGGTCAGTGGCATGGAGGTGGGGAAACACCTCAAAGAGGCGCTTACCGGCTTCGCTTCGTCCCGTAACGCTCACCAGCTCAGCTTCAGGATGGTTGGCCAGGATACGAGCAAGCTCGCTCCCCGCGTAGCCAGTGACGTTCAGGATACCGACCTTCATGATTTCCTCCACGGTAATAAGGGCATAAATATAGATACGCCCGCACGAAAAAGTATACGGCGAGGGCGGGCATACGCGCAACGAAAAGGCTTCTGTGATACTAGCGGGGCGTCTCCAGCAACATCCTGTACACCAGCAGCAACGCCTGCACAACGGCCCGCCGTTTGACCAAGGGGCGATTGGGAGGAAAGCGCATCTCTGTGCTCTGGGTGATGCCTTTCATCGCGACGCCGACGTACACGGTTCCCGCTTCGATGCCGTCCTGTGGCCCTGGTCCGGCAACGCCTGTGATTCCGATACCAACATCGGCTTCAAGTCCGTCACGGACGGCTTCTGCCATTGCCTCTGAGACCTGGGAGCTAACAACGCCGTGCTCCTTGATCAGGTCAGCATCAACGCCAGCGATGGACTTCACTTCTGTGGCGTAGGTGACCAGGCTCCCGCGGAAGTAGGCCGAAGAGCCGGGGACATCGGTGATAACGCTTGCCAGTAGCCCGCCGGTGCACGATTCCATTGCCGCCATGGTCAAGCCCTTTTGCTGCAACAGCGTGCCGACTCGTTCCTCCGGCGTCTCATCGTCGACACCCCAAATGGCTGGCCCAAGGGTTTTGACTATCTCTGCCTCCATGGGCTCCATGAGGGCACGGGCTTCCATCTCCGTGGGTGCTTTGGATATGATGCGGAGGTGGATGCCGTCCTGGCGAGCGTAGATACCAAGATATGGGTTCTCCTGCCCGAACAGATCACCGACCTGCTCACCCACCAGAGCCTCGCCCAGACCAATCGTCTTGAAGGTTCTAGAGAGGATGACCGTGCCCTGAGAACGTTCCTTGAGGCGCGGTGCGGCTTCCTGTTCCCACATGCGCACCATCTCATTAGGGACTCCGGGCATGGCGATGATGATGGTGCCATCCTTTTCAGCCCACCAGCCCGGTGCGCTGCCTATGGGGTTGGGCAAGATGGTCACAGAGGGAATGCGGGTAGCCTGCTTGGTGTTGCTTTGCGGCATCTCCTGACCTCGCCCCTTGAAGTAGGTCTCCAGGTCAGCAACCAGCTTCAGGTCTGTCTCTATTGTTTCACCAAAGGCTGCAGCAATGGCATCGCGGGTGATGTCGTCTTTGGTAGGCCCAAGGCCGCCGGTGCAGATTATAACGTCAGATCGTGCCATCCCTCTATGCAGGGTATCGACCATTTCATCGACTTCGTCCGCCATGACGGTGACAGTGTGCAGTTCAACGCCCAGGGCCGGAAGCCTGGCGGCGATGTGTGCTGAGTTGGTGTCCTGCGTCTCGCCCATGAGGATTTCCGTGCCAAAGGCCAATATTTCAGCGCGCAATGTACTCTCCCTCTGAATGTGCTGTAGAACCTGTGGAGTATAGGCGAGGGTGTAGGTAGCCGCAAGCCAAGCAGCTGCAGAATGTTGGGGCAAAATTACGATAAGTGAGGGGATAGGGCCCATCGTCGTTGCGAAGAGCCCGTGCTTAACTAACCGGGGCACCTTCGACGACAGGAGGCTCGTTCAGCAGGCGCTCCATCGTCTCGTACCAAGAAGCATCAACGGTCAAAAGCGCAGGCTGCCCAACGGCTTTGGCGTAGTAGGCTGAGCCGTCTGGTGTTTGGCTGCCAACTTCCAGCAACAGTTCCCAGTTTGCGTCTTCAATGCCTTGAGGGGGCAGGTATTCAACGATGACTGTTGACCTGGGTTCAATCAGGCCATAGTTAGCCAGATCATCTATCCGTTCCTGGAGGATGCCCAGTGAAGGAGGTCCGTCAAGCAACGGCACAACCTCTGCCCACCTGAGCGCGTCTATCGGTGATCGTTCCGCGTTGGCAAACCGCCAGTTGTTGGCGCCGTCCTTCACAAAGTCTGACGTCTCAGTTCCGTTGGTGACGCCAAGGTAGAGGACGCGGGCAGGATCGAATTTGTAGAACCACTGCGGGTACGGCGGTTCAAACGCGAGACGCCGCAGGACCTGGCCCCACACAGATTCGATGACGTAGAGGTTGCTGTCCCCATCCTGGTTTGCGTAATATCCCGTACCATCCGGCGTCAGGTTGCCAAGTTTCATTATGAGGACTCTATCGCCTCTAAGAGTAAGCTCAAGTACGGTTGAAGGCGTTTCCAGCCCATAGGTGTTGAGGTCACCAAGTTCTTCGGTCAACACACGTCTAGCTCTTGGGCCGCTCAACACCAGGGTCACGCCACCCCAGCGGGCGCTGTCCACATGTGGCTGCTGTGCGCCAGCGAAATACCATCCCAACCCTTCCCTGTAAGCGAATGTCTGTTGACCTGTCTCGGTCCGGATGGAGATAAGCTCCATGTCTTCTTCTTCGATTTTGTAGAACCAGAACGCGTCACTCACCTCTCGCGGTTCTTCGCCTTCTTTGATAACGAAGAACCAGAGACCAGCGATGATTGCCAGTATGGCCAACAGTGTTGCAGTTGCACGGGTGTTCATGGATGTCCTGTATCTTTAGTTATTCTTGGGAGTTAGCGTCGCCGCCACCATACTAGTACGCTTGTCAGGCCCACAGCGGATGGCAGCAAGAACCAGCTGGAGAACCGGATGAAGTCAAACTCCTGGCTGGTCACAACAAGTTCTCGGAAAGCGAAGGGCTTTGGCCTGATAGAGATGAGACCAAAATCCTCTGTAGCAAAATTCACGGAATTCAGGAAGAAGTCCAGGTTCGTTGAGTAGGCTGCAAAGCTGTTTGCAGCAAAGTCAGAGTCACCAAACACCACCAGGGTAGTCGGCGTCTTCGTTCCCTCAGAGCCAGCGCAACCAAGGCTTCTTCCACCTGGTACTAGCGTCCAATCCACTTCCACATCAACAACACCACACGCATGGACGGTCAGGGCCACCACGTACGGCCCAAGAACGTCTCCTGCCTCCGGGTCAAAGGTGTCACGGGTAGGGTCTGAAGTCTTCCAGCTCAACGTTGTCGTTTGGGCGAGCGGGGTGTACTGAACCCACGGAGGGATCTTCTCCGGCGCAAGTGCGACCTCAATAGGCGTGGATCGTGGCAAGAGCGTCGTATCCAAGTCGCGGGTAATGGGTATTCCCTCAATGTACTGGCCACTCTGGATCAAAGGGCTTCTGGCATCACCGAACAGCGAACTGCCGGCATCCACCAAAGTAGTGTCTCCAACCGCAAGACCCCAGGGTTCCAGCAATGCGCGGAAGCTGTTGGGTACCGGCGGGTCAAGCAAGAATATCGCTCGACCACCATCTTTGATCCAGGAATCGAGCGCATCGAATTCAACCAAAGCCATGTTTCGAGTGGGGCCAGCGATGACCACGACAGCCGCATCCTCTGGCACCGAGCCTGTCTGCGCCAGGTTCAGAGGTGAAACGCCATAGCTATCGTTCACAACACCTCGAGCGGCAAAAGCAAAGCCTGAGGGGTCATCCGGGTCAGAGTTGATGATGTCTCTCTCACCGTGACCGGTCAGGAAGTACACCTGCTTCTGCTCAGCCCCGGTGACGATGAGCAACATGCTTGTCAGGTCTTGCTCAGACAACGGCGGTACGTTCAGCACCACACCCTGCCCTGTGTCCCGCGCCTGGAAAACGATTGCGGGGAACTGGGTCATCTGGAACTGTGCGGCCGTTGAGGGGTCACTCTCTGGGTCGATGAACTCATACGTGAACGCTCGGCCAGACCGGCGCTCAAACTCAAACATCAGGTCATCTGCCAACAGCCTATCGGCTGCCGTTTCAACCTTGTTGGGGATGAAGAACGCCGTGGCGTGGACATCCTGGTTCAAGTTCTCCAACACCTGGACAGACTGAAGGGCAAGGGAGAACTGCTTGGAAGCAGTAGTGTCCGTGCGGCCCACGTTGAAATAGCTAATGAAGTTGATGAATACGACGATGCCCACGAAGGCTACGATCATGACGATGGCGTTTATCGCGAATCGTCCCCGTTGCCCGGAAAGGGCGTCCTTGATATTCACCGTAGAAAAGATGGCAGCGACTATCAGGATGGCAAGTCCGACGCCCATGACGCCAAGACCGAAGTCTCGGATGTCATCAGCCCAGAGCCAAAGCGCTCCACCGCCCACCAGGGCGACTGCACCGATTATCGAAAGAAGAAGGGCTGCAGCCGACAAAACCGACTTGATTCGAGCCCATGAACTGGTTTGCTGTGTGTTTTCCTGGGCCATGCTATCTCCACCGCCGTGATTCAATGTTCCGGATGGTCAGGAAGAGGAACGTAGCAATCACGCTGAAGTAGTACACAATGTTATTGGTGTCTATGATTCCACGAGAGAAATCCTCAAAATGTCCGCTGAGCGAAAACCCTTCCAGTATCTGAGCGGACAAACCTGTGGTGATATCCGCCGCCTGGTTCGTAAGTACCATCAACAGAAGGAATCCAAAGCTGACTACAGCGGCAACCACCTGGTTACTCGTGAGGGAAGAGGCCAACATTCCTACAGCTAGGGTTGCAGCCCCAAAGAGGATGATTCCCAAATAGCCGCTGAGTAACGGGCCTATGTCCGGGTCACCGAACCAGAACAGCATCATCGTGTAAAACAGCGTGAGTGACAGCGTTGCGAGTAGTATGACCAATACCGCAAAAAACTTCCCTATCACAATCTCGAAATCGCGGATAGGCGAGGTCATAAGCAGTTCCAGCGTCCCCAGCTTCTGCTCCTCTGCCAACAATCTCATGGTCAACGCGGGAGACCAGAGGACGAAGACGGTGGTGCTGGGCTCAAGCCAACCCCGAATGCTTGCCTCCGGGAACGTTGTGCTTATGCTCTGTACAAACAGATAGCCCGTAATGGCCAGGAACACCCCTGCAATGATGTATGCCATTGGGGATGTGAAATAGGTCTTAGTCTCTTTCCAGAAAATTGCCCACGTATTCTGCCATGTCGATAGAAGAAATGGGACAATCCCTGACATAGATACTTTTGGTACGGCTACGGATGATACGTTCTTCATAGCCTATGCGTCCTCATGTTCTTCACCACCGGTCAGTTCCAGGAATATCTCTTCAAGGCTCATTGGGACAACGCTCAATTGCAGTAGGCCCCAACTGTTGTTGACTACCATCGTTGCAACGGCTTCACGGACATCGTTTCCAGAGGTTGACTCAATGTTGTAGCGAGAGCCTGTAGCGGTCTCAATATGCCTTGCGCTGGTAACGCCAGGAATATCCCGAATCGCCTTGATGACATCCGCGCTCGGCCCCCTGATATCCGCCTGTACCTGCTCGGTTCCCCGAAGCCTGACGGCCAGGTTGTCCGGCGTGTCCTCCGCCACGATGTTTCCCTCATTGATGATGATGACGCGATCGCACGTGGCGCTGACTTCCGGCAGGATGTGGGTGCTCAGCAGAAGGGTCTGCTCCTGTC
>JAPYRQ010000061.1 GCA_029936935.1 Dehalococcoidia bacterium
CACGACGCTGGGTTCGCGAGAGATTTTCATCCTTGCGCTGGTGGCCATCACCTTCTCCACTGCGGCGGTAACGGAAAAAGCAGGCCTCTCAGCAGCGCTGGGCGCATTCGTCGCAGGCGTGTTGCTCAGTGAGTCCGACTTCGGTCACCGCGCCCTTTCGGAAATCACTCCCCTCAAAGACACGTTCGCTGCCATGTTCTTCGTCTCCTTGGGCATGTTGACAGACCCGGCATACCTTGGGGATCACACGGGCACCGTCATTGCTGTAGTCGCCGCGGTGATTCTCGGCAAGTTCCTATTCACCACAGCCGTAGTGAGAGCCTTCAAGTTCCTCCCGCATACCGCCCTTTTGTCCGGCCTTGGCATGGTGCAAATAGGAGAGTTCAGCTTCCTTCTGGCGGCCACAGCTCTGAGCGTGGGTGTTGTAGATGATGACTTCCTTACGCTCACCGTGGTATCCGCAGTGATGACGATGGCATTGACGCCGGGCATCCTTTCAAGCGGTTCCCGTGCAGTTACGAGTATGAGCGGACGCTTCGTGCTCCTCCGTCCATATCGATTGGGAGGGCAGGGTTCCGAGGCAAGACCACACCCCCTGCGAGATCATGTCATCATCTGCGGTCTGGGGCGAGTCGGCGCCCTGGTGGTTGAGTCATTGAAAGAGCATCAGATCCCCTTTGTGGTCATTGATCTTGATCCCGGCGTGGTAGCCCACTGGAGAGACCTGGGACACCTGGCGATCCACGGAGGCAGCGACAGCGACGCAGTCCTCAAGGCGGCAGGCATTCAAGCAGCAAGGCTCATGGTCATTGGCACAGGTGACCCGGTGTCCACGTGGGTCACAGCCCATCAGGCGTTACTCCTCAAGCCGGACCTGGACATTGTAGCGAGGGTTCGTTGGCGCGAGGAGGGGGAGCGATTGCAACGCCTAGGGGTGCAGGAAGTGGTTTGGCCGGAGATGGAGGCAGGACTGGAAGCCCTTCGACACTCCCTCTACCGATACCGGACAGACCGGACAGAGGTTGAGGAGCTTGTTAATCGACTACGGACAACGCTCCGGTTCGGCGAAGCGCCAGACGATGACGATGAGCCGTGGAAGCCCCAAGATGAGGACACCAACGAAGCAGAGAAGCCGCTCCTTTAAAAGGAAACGGCTTCTCTCAGTCACACATAAGATTAGTGGTTAGTCGTTAGGGCGCGGTTGCAACGTGACTTCCAGCACATCGAATATGCCGCCTTCCCGTAGTATGTCCATGATCACCACATCACCGGGGCTGGTGTTCGCCACCAAATAAGCCACCAGGTCGTCCATGGTGCGGGTTGCCTCGCCGTTGATGCCGACGATCACATCTCCGCCCAATCGCAGATCCAAGCCGTCCACCGTTACATCGCGATCGCTACCCTCAAGCCCAGCATCGCTGGCGGGGCTGTCGTCGGCAACGATGATGACCTGGACCCCTCGAGTACCCTCGGGCAGCTCCATTCGCTCAATAATCTCGTTCGTGGTGGTGGAGCCGCTGATTCCAAGCCATGAGTACTCGTACTTGCCGTTTGCTATCAGCGCGGGTGCTACACGCTTGGCAATGTTGATTGGTACCGCAAAGCCGATGCCTGAACTGCCGCCGCCCTGGCTGATGATCTGCGTGTTTATCCCAATCACCTGGCCCTGCCTATCCAGCAAAGGCCCACCGGAGTTGCCCGGGTTAATGGGGGCATCGGTCTGAATCACCTGGGGGATGGAGAAAAGGCTGTTTCCGCTACGAATCGTCCTGCCTAACGCACTCACGATTCCGCTGGTCAGAGTGAAGTCCTGTCCAAAGGGGTTTCCTATGGCTAACGCCATCTGGCCTACTCGGAGGTTGGCGGTGTCACCCTTGGGTAGAGGCACCAAGACCCTGTCAGTAACTTCGACTTGAAGGATAGCCAGATCAGAATCAGGATCGCCGCCTACAACGGTCGCTTCCATTTCCAGTCCATCTGAGAACACAACAATGACCGTATCGGCATCCTCAATGACGTGGTAACTGGTCAGGATATGGCCATCAGTGTCCCAAACGAACCCGGAGCCTTCGCCTCTAAGGAATCTGTCCTCAGTACCACCTGAACGCCCGCCGAAAAAGTTGAAGCCAGATTCGGAGTCGGTTGCGGATAGTTTTTGGGTCACACGTATCTGTACAACAGAAGCCAGGGACGATTGGTATATGTTGCCCAGCACAGTTTCCTGCGCGGCTACGATGTCGTCAGCGGTCAGATTTTCGATAACCTGGTTGCTTATCGGTAGAGCGATTCCACCTACAACATTGTTATCAGCCACTAGCGCAGGCGTCTGGCCATCGGTTTCAGCATTGGCAGCCACGCCGGACCCGGTACATGCAGCTACGGTGAGCACCAATGCGAGGCCTAAACCTAGAATCGCGCCCTTACTGAATAATCTTCGTTTTTCCATAGGAATATTTTGTGTATCATTTGTTTTTCGTTTGATATTCAATAGATTTACTATAATCATGGATTCCGGTCCTCCCTAGCTGTATTGACGCGAATCGTCCCATTTGGGGTCGATTCCACACGCCGCTGTTGTGTTACGGATATTGAAACGAAGCGGCGAACAAAAGGTTAGATGCATAAATATACGGACAGATATCCAACTAGGCTCTCAACTTGAGAATGGCGTTGCTGTAGCCTGTCATCCCTATGTGCCATTGGGCCGGAACATTGCCCACACGCCCATGCCGTCCAAATCTGTGTGGTTCGTTATCTCATAGCCAAAATGCTTGTACATCGATACGTTATGTTCACTATCCGTATCTAGCCCCACGCCAGTAGACACCGGATCGGCTTCAGACATTGCTTGAACGCGATCCAACAACAGACGTCCGCACCCCTGACCCTGGGCTGCCATGTCCGTACCTATGACGCCCACGTAGTAGTGGAGGGCGCTGGGCCGTTGTTCCTCTACCCACTTGCCGTAGCTGTCAAACCATGCGGTCGGTCCCGGGCCCATGAATCGCTTAAGCTCCGCGTATGAACCATCAAGCGACGGTGCCCATTGATTTGCTCCTGGTGGTGTCAGCGCCATCACTGCCAGGAGTTCGCCCTTCTCCTCCACTCCCAGCAGAGGCCATCCTAATACGAGTCGTATGTCGCAGGAGAACGAGAAGAAGAGCCTCACACGAGGGTCGTGTTCCCCATCATGGTCGCCCATCACGTATGAAAGCATCGGATCATCGCTGAATGTCCTCGAAAGCACATCCGTAGCTTGTTCCAGTCGATTTGCCTGGATATCGACGATGCGTGCAGCGTTTCGGTTCATTGGCTCCTCGTGTACGTTAGGTACCTTTAATACTATCTCATTGGGTAAAGTGGCCCAATAGACAACAACTACAACGATTGGTATCGTAGAGCGCGCGGCGGAGACGCTCCTGTCCTCGCTAGCATCAACGGAGGTGCCTCCAATGGCCGAGAACTTTGTAAAAGTAGCCCAGACGTCCGACTTGAAGCCAGGCGAGATGACCATGACCAAGGTTGGAGACGTGGAAGTCTTGATTGCAAACCTGGACGGCGAGTTTTTTGCTGTCAATAACTACTGCCCCCACGAAGGTTGGGCGCTCGACGAGGGTATTCTGGAAGACGATTGCGTGGAATGCCCCGGGCATAGCCACTTCTACAGCTTGAAATCCGGACAACGCACTGGCGTGCCTTCCGAAATGACCCCTACCTTTGAGTTGAAGGTTGAAGGCGATGACATCCTAGTCAACGTTGGCTAACGGGAAATCTTGATACAGAGAGAGGCGGGGAGCGGCCCCCGCCTCTCATCATCACTATTCATATCTACGTGACGTCTCATGTGACATTTATCCAGCTACGAATCCTCCTTCACGTTCACGCTTATCCCGGCAACCATAAGTACCACTGCATCCGCTTCCGCAGCCACCATCTGGTTAACACGACCAAGCTCGTCGGCGTATGCCCTACCAAGCTCTGTGGGAGGCACCACACCAAGGCCTACCTCATTGCTTACGACTATCCATGATGCGGTTCCCTTTTTGTACAGACCAAGCAACTCCTGCGCACTTGTCGGTATCTCCTGCCCACCGATAAGCAAGTTGCTCACCCACAACGTCAGGCAATCGATGAGCACGGTGTCGTAGCTGTCAGCAATCGGGCCCAGCGCCGTTACCAGGTCTATGGGCTCCTCCAGCGTGCCCCATGTAGCCGGACGACTGCTCTTATGGGCTGCGATGCGGGCTTCCATCTCATCATCGCCAGCCTCTGCAGTGGCCACGAACAAGACGCGTCCACCCTCCATCGCCTTGCGTTGGGCATAGCTGCTCTTGCCTGCCCGTACGCCACCAAGAACCAGCGTGAGTTGCTTCGCCATACCTATTCCCTCAACCCGGCAACGCGATAGAACGCGTCCATATCTACGTTTGCGCGCACCAACGCCGCCAGCTTGTCGTATTCAGCGTCCAGGTCCACCTCGTCACCGGCAGGCAGCTCAACGCCCTTCCACGTCGCAAGCTGTCCAAGAACGCCCCTACGGAACTCTCTGTTGTGGAACAACCCGTGTATATACGTGCCAATGGTCTTCCCGTCTACGTCTATAGCTCCGTCTCGTTCGTCAACCTCAGCGCCAGACCGGTAATCCAGGGTAAACACACCGCCACCGCCCGTAATCCCCATGTGTATCTCATATCCTTTGATATGCACGCCCTCGCAGGAGGCCAGCAACCCTGTAGCCGCGCTTACTGAGCCCTCTACCTGCTGCGTCGCCTTGGTGTCGCCAAACACGGTGGTCACCGGCAGTAATCCAAGCCCTTTGACCTCATCCTGCAACGACTCCACACCTTCCGGATCGAGGATGCGTTCGCCTAGCATCTGATAGCCTCCGCATATGCCGATGACCGGCGTTCCCCGCTCTCGTTGCGCGATGATGGCCATATCCAGCCCTCGTTCTCGCAGCCACGCCAGGTCTTCTACCGTCGTCTTGGAGCCGGGTATCACCATCAGGTCAGGGGTGCCAAGCCTCTCCTTATCACTCACATACCGCACAGCTACGCCAGGTTCGGCTCTCAACGGATCGAAGTCATCGAAGTTCGACATGTGGGGCAGGCGCATCACCGCGATGTCCAACGCCGGCGTCCCGGCATGCTCCACTCCCGCATCAATGCCCAGCGAATCCTCCTGCGGTACCTGGATATGGGTGAAGTGGGGCAAAACGCCCAGGACAGGGATGCCCGTCCGTTCGCTCAGCATTTCCAGCCCCGATGTCAGTAGGCCGGGGTCTCCGCGGAACTTGTTGATGAGGAAACCTTTGACCAACGGTGCCTCGTCATCGTCAAGCAGCGCCATCGTCCCCATCAGCGACGCAAATACGCCGCCACGCTCGATGTCGCCGACAAGTATCACGGTAGCATCCGCGTACTTGGCGACACGCATGTTGACGATCTCCTGCTCCCTAAGGTTGATCTCAGCAGGGCTACCGGCACCCTCAACCACCACCACGTCGTATTCGTCTCGGAGTCGATCCAACGCACCGGTCACCACAGGCCACAACGTCGACTTCAGCTCGTAGTACTCAGCAGCCGACTTGGTCGCCATCGGTTCGCCGAGCACAACCACCTGGGAGCGATGGTCGGTCACGGGCTTTAGTAGCACAGGGTTCATATCTACCGTGGGTGTGACTCGAGCAGCCTCGGCCTGCACGACCTGAGCACGACCTATCTCTCCACCATCAGGCACGGCAAAAGAGTTCAGAGACATGTTCTGAGCCTTGAAGGGAGTTACCTGCCATCCGTCCTGGGTCAGGATGCGGCACAGCGCGGTAGCAATCACCGACTTGCCAACATCGGAGGCTGTGCCCATCACCATGACCACCCTGGCCTTACCCTTCATCGATACCTACCAGATGATGCATATCGTTCCAGAGTTCCAACACCCGACCGCGTGATTGGTTGCTGATGATGGAGACGCTGGTGTTGCCAATCCGCAGCTTCCAGAAGCTCTCATCCGTTAGTCCAAGCAGGCAAAGAGCCAGGGCACGCATCGAGCCACCATGGCCAACGATGAGCAGGTTGTCGTCGGGCGAGTGGCGTTTTTCCACACCCTCAAGGAATCGTTGTACCCGCTTCAGAATGTCCACTGAGGTCTCACCCCCCGGTGCGGAGAAGGCGTTGTCGCCGCGGGTGAACCGCGCCGCAAAAAGCTCAGGATCCTGGTCCTGCACCTCCTGCATGGTCAGGCCCTCCCATTCCCCGTAGGAGAACTCACGTAGGTCCGTGTCTGCGACCAGCGCCACACCGCTGTCTCCAAGCGCCCCTGTTGCCGTGTCCATCGCTCGAGAGAGATCGCTTGAATACGCTGCATCGATACTCTCACCAGCCATTCGTACAGAGAGCAGCGCTACCTGACGGCGTCCAAGCTCACTCAGTTCCACATCGGCATGACCTTGAATACGGCCATCGCGGTTCCACTCTGATTCACCGTGTCTGATCAGGTACCATTTACCCACCGAAATTCTCCTTACCTAACGTGCCGATTCTACGTGTTACCACAGCGGCGATTGGAACAACTCCAAGGCTACATCGAGGAGGATGATACCAGTCATGAGGACAGCTACTTCAGCCACCTCGTTCACCGCACCGTAGGTATCGCCTGTCATTCCGCCCAGCAACCCTGTGACCCACCGACCGAACGCCAGCGATACTATCAGGGCTACACCTAGCAGAATCCCGCCTGCGCCTCCGATGAGCAGTACGGACGCAACCACTACGGTAATCAACCCAAAACCTACCTGCCACCAACCTCGCTCGGTCTGGAACGCTGTGCCCATCCCCTGTTCTCTCGCATAGGGGAACGCTGCCATCGTCGCCAGCATCCCGAACCGTGATAGGCATGGAAACAGAATTAGGAGGAACGTGCGCTCATCGCCGACCAATCCCACGAGCAGCGACCATTTCAGCAGCAGCAGGCTGGCCCCGCCAGCTACCGCGAAGGCGCCCACATGGGAATCGTGCAGTATCTCCAAGCGTCGTTCCCGCGTGAAGCCGCCGAAGAGGCCATCGCACGCGTCCAGAAACCCCTCGATGTGGATGGCGCGAGTCAGGAGAACCAGCGTTATGACAAGCAGCGCGCCAACCACCAGGGGAGGCAGCACATCTCGCATAGCCAGGTCCAATCCCGACAGAATCCCTCCAAGCGCCAATCCAACCAGCGGGAAGAACGCCCGCGCTCCGGCCATCGACACTACTGCGCCGCCAGGGGCCACAGGCAAGATGGTCAGGAAGCCGATCGCCATCCGTAGGTTTCTCAACGGGCGCCCTCTACTACACCCTCAGACTCGGCACCCTCCGGCTCTCGGTCGGAGACGCCAGCCTCTGCAAATGTCGCCATGTCGCTCAGACACGTAGCAGCCGCCTCCACAATACCCATGGCCAGCACACCGCCGGTGCCCTCACCGAGTCGCATACCCAGGTCCAGCACTGGCTTCAGCTTCATGTGAGCCAGGGCCAGTTTGTGCCCTTTCTCGGCAGACCGATGGGACGCTATGACGTAGTCGTAGACATGAGGGCAAAGACTGCCGGCGATGAGGGCTGCAGCACCCGAGATGAAGCCATCCACAACTACTACTCGTTTGGCGTACGCGCCGCCGAGAATCACCCCCGCAAGCACGCCTATTTCGAAGCCGCCTACTTTTGACAGCACATCCAGGCCATCGCTGCGATTGGGCTGATTGACCATCAGCGCGTGCTCAACGACTTCAGTTTTGTGCTCCATCTCTTTCGCGTTGCGCCCCGTCCCTCTGCCCGTTGTCTCCAACGGCGACCGCTCGGTCAGAACCGCCACGATTGCACTAGAAGTCGTGGTGTTACCGATACCCATGTCTCCTGTGCCTATGATGTCGGATCCGACCTCGGCGGCATCCAGTGCAAAGCCAATCCCTGCGTTCACACACAGCTCAGCCTGCTCCCGCGTCATTGCTGGCCCCACGGAGATGTCTGCTGTACCTTTGCCTGCGCCGACGACCTTCAGTGCCGGATGATCTGGCAGGTCTGAAGCAACTCCAGCATCCACGATGACCAGTTCCACGTCTGCTTTTCTCGCCATGACTGAGACCGCAGCACCGCCGCCCAGGAAGTTGAGCACCATCTGCGCCGTCACCTCCTGCGGATAGCCGGTGATGCCCTGAGCCACAACACCGTGGTCGCCAGCGGCAACGATGACCGTCTTCCCTTTCGGCGATGGCCTCTCGGTGCCAAATATCCCCGCCAGTTGCACCGATAACGACTCCAACCGACCGAGACTCCCAGGGGGTTTGGTCAGCTGGCCTTGCCGCTCCGTCGCGCGATGTATCGCATCTGCGTCAGCAGGGGTAATGCCTGCTAGTACTTTTTCTAGCTTTGGATGTTCCACTTGGATTCTCCTATTAATCTTCTTCAATCTTCCTTAGGTAACCGTCAGGTCATATGGGTCCAGGGCACGCCCTGGGGGTGAAGGGCTGCTCCCTTCAAAACTCGATGCCTGGCTGGGCCTTGATGCCCTGGTCTTTGTAAGGGTGCTTGATCTCCGTCATTTCTGTAACCAGGTCGGCGTAGTCGATGAGTTCCTGAGGAGCACCCCGACCGGTGATAATGACGTGGAGCATTTCCGGTCGCTGCTTCAGCATTGCAATGACCTCTTCCGTGGACACCCAGCCGAATTGGAGAGCGTAGGTCATCTCATCGAAAACAATGAGGTCGTCCTCGCCGGAAAGCAGTGCCTCCTTGCAGTTCTCCCACTGCTGCGCCGCCAGCGCCCCGGATTGCTCCAGGTCTTTCGATAGCCACGTGAACCCATCGCCCAGAGCAAGGATAGGAATACCTATCTGGGCCGCCGCCCGCTGCTCACCGTAGTGCGACCCCGTGTTCTTGATGAACTGAAACATTCGCACCTTCATACCCCGGCCCCACGCACGGAAAAGCACCCCTAGCGCGGCGGTTGTTTTGCCTTTGCCATCGCCGGTATTGATGATCACAAGACCTTTTTTAACCCTCGGTCCTGTTATCCGCTCATGGACGTTCTCAGCGTTGTCCTCAGTCATCCTTGACCTCCCCTGCCCTCTCAGGTGTAATGTCCGATGCCAGCTTCAAAATAGCCACCACTGCTTCACCCGTGCCCTTTGGTCGTGCGACTGGACTCAGCCCTTCAAAGAAGTGCAGCGCAGCGCCGCCAGTGAAGTCGCGCTCCATCAGCGACGTCCCTTCGATGATGACCAGTTTCCTCGCCGACGACAGCGCCCCCAACATTGCTGTGTTGCTCGGCCCGAACGGCACGTCGCACAGCACCACGATGTCCGCAATCTCCACTAACTCAAGGTGCATCGACCGCGCGTCATTCTCGATGGGCCCGAACGCGGTCACAGGCACGTACTCGATTCCCAGAATGTCGGCAGCAGACCGGTCGGTGTCACCGCCGCCCAATGGCCCTGCCGTCACCGTCAATCCCACACGTTGTAGCTCATACATCAATCGAGCGCCAGTCCCACCACCGCAGACCAGGTGCACCCGAGTTGCCGCAGACACTGACTCCTTGGGCGTCGCTTGATCCAGTAAGCTCACGCTCAAAGTGCCTGTGAACGGGTCGCGGAACACCACGGTCCGCACACCGAACGCAGCCTCTATGTTTGCCGATGTCAGCACATCCTCCGCATCCCCCTCCGCCAACACCTTCCCATCGCTCATCAGTACCAGGCTGCTGCAGTACCGTGCTGCAAGCGATAGGTCATGGATTGCCGCAACAGCCGTCATCCCTTGCTCCACCAGACCCTGCACGATGTCCAGCGTCTTGAGTTGGTGCTGGATATCCAGGTTGGATGTAGGCTCGTCCAGCAGGAGCACATGCGGCTGCTGCGCCAGTGCAGCGGCTATGAACACTCGCTGACGCTCACCACCGGAAAGGGTCTCCACCAGCCTGTCAGCAAACTCTTCCGTCTGAGTAAGCTCCATAGCTTCCGCGGCGATGCGGCGGTCTTCCGCACCCTCCACCTGGAAGCGACCCATGTGCGGATATCGCCCCATCAACACCAGTTCGACTCCCGTGAAACCGTAGGTATACGGCGGCGTCTGTGATACCTGCGCCAGGGTGCGAGCGACTTGCTTCGTCGATGTTGACGTGAGGTCGATCCCCTCCAGCGACACCGACCCCTCCTGGGCGCGCAGCAACCCCGACGCCGTCTTCAGCAACGTCGATTTACCCGCGCCGTTGGGGCCGATAAGGCCAACAAAAGTCCCACGCTGTGCCTTAACGCTCACCCGATCCAACAGGCGCTTTGCTTGCACCTGGTAGACCAGTCCTTGGGCCTCTAGAGCTGGTATATATCCGTCGGTTTTGGTCTTATTCGCTTTAGTCTCATTCATAGTTTCCACGTTGTATAAATTCCTATCCCAATCAGAGAGGATTATCTTGCATAGCGTTTGTTCCGCCTCCAAAACTATCGTTCGGGGAATCCTATTCCGGGAAGCTGAACCCACCAAACGCGCCAGCATCAAAATCGTCGGCCCATAGCAACACCGCCAGGTCTTCTGCGCCTCGCAGGTTCCAGAAAGAGAGAGTGGTGAAGAACTTGTTGGGTACAACATACACCCGTCCGTTCTTGATGGCAGGGATTTCCGCCAGCGCGGGGTCTGACAGCAACTGCTCACGAAAAGGCTCGCCGCTTTCCGGCGGCTGCGGAATGAATATCACTTCCGGGTTCATCGATATGACGCCCTCAAGGCTGGTGGTCGGGTTGCCTTCAAGGCCAGCCAACGCAGCCACGTTGATACCATCGGCTGCCTCGATGATGCCACCCTCGGTAGAATTTGCGCCCGCTGTGTATATCTTGTCAGAGTACGATGTCAGCGAGAGCACACGTTGCCTGTCGCTAACCGGCTTGGTTGATGTGACTTCCTTTAGCACATCGTACCGGGCCTGTACTTCGTCTGCGAGCTCAAGGGCACGGTCGACTTCACCATACACGTAGCCCAGTAGGATGATGTCTTGAATCCTGCCATCAGGGTCGTTGTGGAGCTTCGTCTGTATCACCGTGATGCCCACATTCGTCAGGGCATCAATAAAGTCGGCCTTGGTGAATGGGCTCGCCACCACAATGTCCGGGTTCTGCGCGACGATCTGCTCAGCCTCAAGAGAGATAACCCCCACGGCGTCTGCCAGGTGCGCGACGTTGGAGTGCTGGGCGAGCTTGGTGTAGCTTCCCGTGGCCACCACGCGACCCGCCGGCACCATGGCGTACGTGACCTCGTCGTGGCCCAGCGACACCGTCAGGATGCGCTCAGGCTTCGCGGCGATGGTGACGGTGCCATTCAGCACCTCGACCGTGCGCGGCCAACCAGTGTTCGTAGGGTCGACAATGCCCGGTACGCCGTTCAACACGGTTGAGAGCGGTGCGGTGGATGCTGCGGACGACGGCGTTGAGTCGTCGGCCGAGCCTGAACTACACGCTGCCAGCACTAACATCAAGACACCTACTAGAACTACTACAGACTTCAAACTATTCATATCGCCTCCTAAAATGTCGTGGTATGTCGTTTGTTTCGAATCAACAGGAAAATGAAGAACGGCGCGCCCACAAATGCCGTGATGATGCCCACCCGGAACTCGGCGGGCTGCACAACGGTGCGCGCAATGGTGTCCGCAATGACCATGAAAAGCGCGCCACCAACGGCGCTCAGCGGGATCAGCACACGATGGTCCGGCCCAACCACAAGTCGCAGCATGTGCGGTACTACAAGGCCCACAAAGGCGATGGTGCCGCTGACTGCTACCGCCACGCCCGTGATGAGCGATGCCGCCGCCAGCAAACCCGGGCGTATGGCACCCACGCGTACGCCCATTGATCTCGCTTCATCGTCGCCGAGCATTAGCAGGTTCAGATCGCGCGACATCACAAAGATGATGGCAGAAGCTCCGATGATCGGTGGAGCCGCGAGTCTGACGTGCTCCCATGACCGGGAGTCCAGCCCGCCGGTCAGCCAGAAGAGGATCTCTCGCAGTGATTCGTTGCTTGGTACCAGGATCATGATGGCCGAGACGATGGCCCCAAAGAACGCGCTCACCGCCACTCCCGCCAGCAGCAGCGTGGCCATGTTGAAGCGTCCCCCAATGGATGCGATGCCGTATACGAGAAATGCTGCGCCCATCGCGCCAAGGAACGCGAATGCGGACAAAGCTTGATAGAAGATTCCGGTGATGCCCAGTGCGATGGCGGTCACCGCTCCCAGCGCTCCGCCTGCCGACACACCGATGATACCGGGGTCTGCCATGGGGTTACGGAAGAGGCCCTGCATGGTTGCCCCGGCCACCCCCAACGCCATCCCCACCAGTGCGCCGACGATTATGCGAGGTAATCGAAGCTGCTCGATGACAAGCTCTTCAGTACGGGTATACGTAGCGAAGTCCAGCCCGATAGGCTCCAACATGATGCTCATGACGTGAGTGGCGGGGATGCTGACAGGCCCCATCGACAGCGACGCCAGTGCAGCGGCGATCAGCAGCACGCCAAACACAGCCGATGCAGCGGCAAGTCGAGTGACCACGCTGATATTGCTGGAGCGCCAGTTGGTGCGTATTGCACCTATTGCCAGGACTCGAGACAAAAGAAAAACCTCCGGCGTAAATCGCTGGAGGTTCATGTGTCTCATACCAAGAGGGAGGAACTCCCTACCCGGCAGGTGACGCCTCCTATTGCGAAAAGCGGCTACCTCTCCGGGTCAGGCAGGTCTCCTGGCTTATCCCCATTCAAGGGGAATTACAGTGGCGCTACCGCGGCGGTCTTTCACCGCCTTCCCTATTCTCCCTCGCTTTTACCCGAGGGCACCTGACCGGAATGTATGCAATTGTTGAGGGAAGTGTCGTCGATGGCATGTCCAGTGTCAACCAGGGCTAGCCCTGGACCCATACTCCCACCAGACAGTGATAGAATCTTTAGATAACCCCATGGCGCCCTTTGTCAGAGGGATCCCCCTCTGACAAAGGGTCTGGGGCCAGCCCCGCGCAGCGGCAAAGCCCCCAGCATA
>JAPYRQ010000062.1 GCA_029936935.1 Dehalococcoidia bacterium
CCCCCCGGACCACTCCCTGTGGTAGATGGCGCCCGTGCAGGCCGCAGCCCGGAACGCCATCTTCCCGTTAGGCAGCGTCAGCCACTTGGTGATGCCCGCTGAGAGCTTGAGGAGTACCCCAAGGGTTGCCAGGTCAGGGACGGACTCCTCAGTGGAACCGGCAGTTGTAGAAAGGGCGCTCAATGCCGGGAGTGTGGACGCAACCGGCTCCTCCGGCAGCGACACAGTCTCTAGCTTCCGATAGAGTTTGTACGTGCGAGGCAGGTTGGAGAAATCAAGGGCAAGGTTGTTGGACTGAACGCTTTCCACCGAGTGGTTGGTAGCGCGATGGTAGTCCAACACGGCCTGAACAGCTTCGTTCATCGTCATGACCTCCCCCTCGGTACAGGATACCATCCATCGGATCTTCAGGCGCCACTCCGCCAGGCCATGTAGCCCAGACTCTTTCCTGTTCGCCGGGTAGCTTGGGTTAAGAACCTCGCCCTTATGGGTTCTGGGCTCGCCCTGGCGGTTGACAGTCGTGTTCGCCAATAGCTACCATCCCTTTGACCTATTTCCTGATAACAACATCGGCCAGTGAGGCCCAGCGGAGGAGAAGACCATGGCAGATCAAGCAATGGTGAAAGAGTTGATCAAGGGCGCGTACGATATGCACATCCACAGTGCACCGGACGTGCTACCCAGGAAGTTCAATGACATCGTGCTGGCAGAGCACGCGGTAGCTGCAGGTATGGCGGGCGTGGTACTGAAGTCCCACTACATCTGCACAGCAGACCGTGCCAATCTCATCAACGAGATGTTCCCTGCACTGAAAGCCTTCGGTGGCCTATGCCTGAACAACTCCATGGGTGGACTCAATCCCCAGGCCGTGGACGTTGCCGGTCGACTTGGAACCAAAGTCGTTTGGTTTCCCACGGTAGACGCGGAGAACGAAGCCAAGAACATCGCCAACGAACCTGTTCCCGGCGTGCCGCAGCCCTACTGGATGACCATTGCCAAAGCCATGCTGGAGAAGGGTATCTCCGGCGGCCCGGTGAAAGTGGTCGTCGATGGCAAGGTGACGGAAGCCGCTCGACAGTGCATGGAAGTCATCGCCGACTACGACATGATCCTCGCCACCGGCCACATCGCCCCGGAGGAGATGATCCCGGTGGTGAAGGCAGCACGAGAGGCCAAGGTAAACCGTGTCGTCATCACTCACCCGGAGTTCCCCGCCACGTTCCTGACCATTGACGCTCAGAAGGAGCTGGCCAAGTACGACGTGATGTTTGAGCGATGCTTCACTCAGCCATTCACGGCGAAGGTTGAGTGGTCAACGGTGTACGAGAACATCCGCACTATTGGCCCGGCATCCACCATCCTATCCACAGACCTGGGTCAGAGCACCGCTCCCTGGGTTGAGGAAGGCATGGGCATGTTCATGACGAACCTGCTGGACAATGGGTTCACCGAGGGTGAGCTTGAGGTCATGTCCCACACCAATGCAGGCCAGATGCTTGGAGAGATAGCCCCCGCCAAGGCATAACACACGATTCAAGGCTGAATAAGAAGAGGGCCACCCAATGGGTGGCCCCCTTTATTGTGTCCATCTAGTTGGGTAACCGTCAGGTCACCTGAGTAAAGGGCTTCGCCCTTTTAGCCGCCGTAGAAGAGGTTGTGGTCACCCATGACGATGGCCTTGTCCTCTCGACGTACGCCGGCATCCACGACTTCGCCAACGAAGAGGGTGTGATCGCCCTTGGCAACTTCGCCCACCAACTTGCAGTCCCACCATGCGGGAGCGGATAGGAGCAGCGGACTCTTGGTCTCCGCTGATTCCTCAAACTCCTCGCCACCAATGGAGTTGCCATCGCGCTCCAGGGGCTTGAAGAACGTGAAAGCCATGTCCTTCTGCTCTGTGCCGATCACGTTGATTGCAAACACGCCGGTGTCCTTGATGTGCTGGTGCGCGCCGGAGTCAGCTTTGACACCCACGGCGACCAGAGGCGGTGCGAACGATGTCTGGGTGACCCAGTTCACCGTTGCTGCGCCTACATCTTTGCCGTCCTTGCTCTTGGTAGTCAGTACGTACATTCCGTAAGGAATCATCCGTAATGCTGTCTTCTTGGCATCCTGATCCATAATCAATCCTCCTGCATATTGGGCTCATTATTGGGCTTGTGCATTGGTATCTGGCACTCCCCCGCTCAATTCCGTGGACGTATAGTATCCGTAGAGTCCAGCTTTGCCAACATGTGAAGTGGGACGGATGGCCCCGTTTTAGGGTCTTTTGGCCCTGTCTCTCCAAGCCATCCAATGGAGTATTCTCTTGTTGACGTACTGAGTTCTCTCTAACGTCATGTCTCTGCAGCTATTGAACAGCGGAGGCAAGTTGTATATCCTAGGCCAACTAGTTAGAAGATTAAGGGAGGCACGTATGACTACAAAGGATTCAAGGACACTGCTCCACACCATTGAGGGCCCAAAGGGCAAGGCCGGGTTGTTTGAGGTTATTAGCTCCGGTCAGGCACAGCCGAAGTACGAAGTAGACTTTGGTGGCGCAACATCATCGTTCAGCAGCATGGGAGAGGCCTACATCGAGGCAGGCGTCCTTTCCGGCACACCCACCTAACCAACACCAGAACGTAGAGAAAGCACGCCCCGGCTATTGCAGCTTGGGTGTGTTTTTTATTTGCCTGGACTAACCCTCGTCGACGGTCATGCGTTGGGCTATGACCCGGGGCGGCGGTTCCGGTTTCTTTGATGCCAGGAAGAAGACCGTCCCCAGCCCTGTGAGTACCGCCAGGATCACAAACCCCATCTGGTAGTCCCCCTGCCAGTCCGCCATAAAACCTGCAAACACGGGCCCCACCACGTTGCCGACGGTGATGATCAATGAAGAGAATCCCATGATGGTTGGTAGCGACGACCGGCCAAAGTAGTCGGCACGAATCGCTCCCATCAGTGGTCCTCGTGTACCCCAGGCAAGGCCGTGGATCACCGCGAAGACATAAATCAGGAACAGAGACGACGCAAAAGCGATTCCGATGAGTGCAACGGTATGGGCCAGCATGCAGGTTGCGGAGATCAGGCGTTTATCCATCCTATCGCCCAGAAACCCGCCACCCACCTGTCCGAAGATGGACGTGGTAGTCATGACGGTTACCACTATTGCTGCCGAACCCAAGGACATGTCCATGCGCTCCACAAGGTGCGGAATGAGATGCACCATTAGCGCACCCACAACCAACAGGGCGCTGCCATGTCCAAAGGAGATGAGCCAGAAGGCCGGCGTTTTCATGGCCTCTTTTGCGGTGAAATCACCATCGTTAGCGGAGAGGGCTTGCTGGCCATCGATCGTATCCGGCTTTGGTGCCCCGTCAGGTAGGAGGCCGTAGTGCTCCGGAGTTGAACGCATGAGGGGGACGAGAGGAAGACCCACGCCAAGGATGATCCACCCAGAGGCGAATGCCGTGCTACGCCAGCCGTATGTAGTCAACGCATAGGCCACAAGTGGCACGACCATACCACCGATGCTTACACCTGTTGCGGCAATGCCTAAAGCAGTCGCTCTGTGTTTCTCAAACCAGTTAGCCACAGTGACGAATAGGGTGAGGAACCCCCCCAAGCTGGAGCCGATGGCGATGACGACAAAGGCCAAATAGAAGGTGAACAGCGAATCTATAGTGCTGAGGTACATGAAACCCAGGGCGAAGATGACAAGGCCCACAGCCAGGACCATACGAGGCCCGAACCGTTCAATAAGCCATCCCTGGAAAGGTCCCAGCAGCCCACTCTCTACACGCAGAAGAGAGAACGACCAGGAGAGCGATGCCCTGCTCCACCCGAACTCCGCCTGGAGTTGGACGAAGTATGCGCCAAAGGCCTGGAACAACAATGCGCCCTGCAGCATCTGCAGCATGAGCGCACCGGCAACCACCCACCAGCCGTAAAACAGGCCTCGTCCGAATTTCTCATCTTTGTCTTCACTTGCCACTCAGGGCATACCTCACTAGTAGTTCATCGTGGACACAAGGGGTAGGGTAACGGGTGCCGCGCCTGCGCTAAAGGCCCAGCCGTTCTTTGGCGCGTTTCAATGCGGCCGCTACCTGTGATGGTGCAGTACCGCCGGGGACGTCGCGGGCGCCGAGGGCAGAAGCCACGTTGACGCCCAGGATGTCTTTATCAAACTTGGGAGAGAAACGACGGTACTCCTCCAGCGTCATCGCATCGAAACGCTTGCCGGACTCACCAGCGTAACGCGTCAAGTCTGCGACGATGCCGTGGGCCTGCCGGAACGGAACCCCTTTGCGAGCCAGGTAGTCGGCAAGCTCTGTCGCCAGGCTATACCCGCCACCGTCGGCCGCCTGCGCCATACGCTCAACGTTGAACGATGCGCCATCCACCATGCGCGTGAACGCAGTCAGGGTTGGCAGCAGCGTATCCACCGTATCGAACAGGGCTTCTTTGTCTTCCTGGAGGTCGCGGTTGTAGGTCAGCGGAAGACCCTTGATGATCGTGAGCATGGCCATCAGGTGACCGTAGACACGCCCTGTGCGACCCCGTGCCAGCTCAGCCAGGTCAGGGTTACGCTTCTGCGGCATGATGCTGCTGCCGGTGGTGTCTGCTTCTGCGAGTTTCAGGAATCCGAACTCCTCCGACGACCACAACACGAACTCTTCGCCGAGCCGCGACAGGTGGGCCATGCAAGTGGCAGCAGCGGAGAGGTAATCGAGAACGAAGTCGCGGTCTGAGACGGCGTCCATACTGTTCTCCGTGATGCCATCGAAGCCAAGCTCCACCGCCACGGACTCGCGGTCGAGCGGGTACGGCGAACCAGCTAACGCGCCACTGCCCAGCGGAAGCACGTTTGCACGGGCGCTGGCCTGGGTGAAGCGTTCAACATCTCGGTCAAGCATCTGGACGTAGGCCAGCAGGTGATGGGCTAGCACAACGGGTTGAGCGCGCTGCACGTGGGTGTAGCCGGGCATGGCCGTCTGCACATGCTGCTCAGCCTGGGCGACAAGGGCACGCTGCAAACCCCGAGCCAGATCGATGGTCTCAGTCGCCACGCCGCGAACGAAGAGCCTCATATCGGTGGCAACCTGGTCGTTGCGGGAGCGCGCGGTATGGAGTTTTCCTGCGGTATCGCCGATAAGTTCATGCAACCGCGATTCGATGTTCATGTGCAGGTCTTCAAGCTCCAGCTTCCAGGGGAAGGTGTCACCTGCGATTTCTTCTCGTACGACCGCAAGGCCATCGGTTATTTTCGCAGCCTCTCCACGCGTGATGATGTTCTGGCGTCCCAACATGCGGGCATGGGCTATCGACCCGGCGATGTCCTCTTTGTAGAGGCGCCGGTCATAGTGGATTGAGGCCGTGTAGCCCAGTGCTGTGTACTTTTCAGGCATTACGCACCCTTCTTCGGGGCCATGAAGCGACGGCGATACGTGAGCACACGCTCGTTGCGCTGGTTGTGCACGCGAGTCTCGATGGCCACGATGCCGCGGTCAGGCTTGGACGTGGATTCCCGAACTTCCAGCACCTCGCTCTCGGCGTAGATGGTGTCATCGGCGAAGACAGGCGCATCGTGAACAACTTTTTCATACTCAAGGTTGGCGATGGCCCTGCCGGAAGTGTCAGACACGCTCATGCCTACCGCAAGGCTCAACACCAGGGGCCCAGCGACCAGGATGCGACCGTGCTGGTGCTCCGACATGACATTGGCGTCCAGGTGTAGAGGGTTGTGGTTCATGGTCATTAGGCAAAAGAGGTTGTTATCGCTCTCCGTGATGGTTTTGCCAGGCCAGTGGCGATAGACATCACCCACCTGGAACTCTTCCAGATAGCGCCCGTAATTGTCTTTTGATTCATGGATCATGGTTTGTACCTATTTAATTTTGTCATTCTGAAGGAGATCCTTGGAAAGGTTGACTGAAGAATGCGTCCCTTTTCCAAACCAGTCAACACTCAAATCGCTCCAATTCGGGTTCTCAGTTTCAATGAGTGCGATCTTTTTACTTCTGAGCCATCCTTTGATTTGCTTTTCGCGAGAGATGGCCGCTGTCACGTCTGAGGTCCCCTCATAGTAAACCAGGATCGTGCATCCGTATCGCTTGGAGAACCCCTCGGTATCTCCTGCCGATGTTCGAAAACTCTTCTTTCCAAGTCATTGGTCATGCCAGTGTGGATGGTATGAGAAAAGCTGCTCATAATATAGACGTAGTACTGCGACATACTGACTGTTACGGATTCTTCGCTGTGCTCAGAATGACAGCCTCCACCTAAGTCTTAGCTAGATGGCTCAATGACCTTGTACACCGCGTGATAACGGTTCCGGGTGAATGGCCTGATTTCTTCAGGCCATCGCCCTTCGTTGGTGGCTGCGCGGAAGATGTCGCTCTCAGGCAGTTCAGGGGTTTCCACTTCGTACACAGCCATGTACTTCGGCTCACCTTCCACAACCTCGTACCGGATGGCGCTAATCACGCCGGGCACCTTGAGGATGGTGGGGATGTGCTCCGTGTCATAGACCTCGTTGAACGCAGCCTCTTTGTCGGGGTCGACGTCCATTGCTGCGATGTATATGTACTTTGCTTTCTCTGCCATTCGCTGCCTCCTGGGTGCTCTTTTAACTTCCGGCGGTGCGGGTTATAGACCTGCCTTGCGTCGAGCTTCTGTCCGGATGGGTAGGCCGAAGACCTTGATGAAGCCCACGGACGCCTGGTGGTCATAGACATCAGCTTCGTCGTAGGTGGCCAGGCCATAGTCGTAGAGGGCATAGGGCGACTTGCGACCAACCACGGAGCAGGTGCCTTTGTGCAGCTTCACCCGCACCGTGCCGGAAACGAACTCCTGGGTGCTGTTCACATAGGCGTCCAGGTCCTCACGATGCTTGGAGAACCAGAGGCCGTTGTAGACCAGGTCTGCGTACTGTTGACCTACGATCTCCTTGAACCGCATCTGCTCTTTGCCAAGCGTCAGGGTCTCCAACGCACGATGAGCATCGTGGAGCACAACGCCTGCAGGTGCTTCGTATATCTCCCGCGACTTGATACCAACCAGGCGGTTTTCAAGGTGATCAATGCGGCCTACGCCATGCTCTCCGGCAATGGAGTTGATGTGGTTGACGATGGCCAGACCGCCGAGGGTCTCGCCATTGATTGCAACGGGAGTGCCGTTCACAAACTCAATCTCCAGGTAAGCCGGGGCGTCGGGCGCGGCAACCACGGACTTGGTCATGAAATAAACATCTTCCGGCGGCTCGTTCCACGGGTCTTCTAGCAGCCCTGCCTCGATCGACCGACCCCACAGGTTCTCATCGACGGAGTAGGGGTTGGCCTTGGTGTTCGGGACCGGAACGCCATGCTTCTCTGCGTACTCTATCTCCTGGTCTCGACTCATCCCCCACTCTCGAGCGGGAGCAATGACCTTAAGGTGGGGCGCAAGAGCCGCAACGCTTACATCGAACCGAACCTGGTCGTTGCCTTTGCCTGTGCAGCCGTGGGCCACGTACTCGGCACCCTCTTCCACCGCGACCTTCGCCATATATTCAGCGATAAGGGGACGTGCCAAAGCAGTCGCGAGGGGGTACTGGGCTTCATAGATGGTGCCGGCGCGCAATGCAGGCCAGACGAACCTTTCGACGAACTCTTCCTGGCCGTCCATGACGATTGCCTTCTCAGCGCCGGTGTTGAGGGCTTTCTGCCGTATCTCCTCCAGGTCCCGACCCTGGCCAAGCTCCGCCGTGAGCGTAATCACCTCTGCGTCATAGCGTTCTTTGATCCAGGGAATGGCCACTGAAGTGTCCAGTCCGCCGCTGTATGCCAGTACTACTTTTTGCTTTGCCATCGTTGTCCTCTTCGTGTTTGCTGTTTACCCCATCCTTCGACATGCTCAGGATGAACGGTATGAATCCTGCTATTTTGCTTTTGCTATCCGTTCCAATGCGTCCTCTAATGAACGCTCAAACCTGTCCACGGCGATGTCGACCTCCGACTCCGATATGTTCAGCGGAGGCATGAATCGCACTGCAGTAGGTCGTACGGGGTTGAGGAGCAATCCAGCCGCGTTGCATGACGTAACCAACTCACCGGAGATGGGTTCATGGAACTCTACCGCAAGCAGTAGGCCCATTCCACGCACTTCTTTGATGGCTGTCTCATGGCGGGCTTTGACCTCTTCCAGCTTGCCCTTCAACCGCTCTCCCATAATCCTGCCGTACTCCACCAGGCCTTCTTCCTTCACGTGGTTAAGCACAGCGTACGATGCCGCGCATGTCAGGGCGTTGCCGCCGTAGGTGCTGCCGTGGTCGCCGGGGCGAAGCACATCGCATGCGTCTTTGCAGAGGAATGCGCCAATTGGTACGCCGCCGCCCATAGCCTTGGCGATGGTCATCACGTCAGGCTCAATACCGAACTGCTCGTAGCCCCACATGGTGCCGAGTCTACCCACGCCGGTTTGAATCTCATCCAGGATGAGTAGGATGCCCTGCTGCGTGCACCACTCCCGGACAGCCTTGAGATAACCTTCAGGGGGCGAGATAACCCCACCCTCGCCCTGAACAGGCTCAAGCATCACGGCGCAGGTGCCCTCGTTGGTAGCAGCCTTGATGGCGTCGATGTCGCCGAATGGCACATGCACGAAGCCGGTCATCAGTGGTAGGAAGTTGGCTTGATAGTTGGCGTTGCCTGTAGCGGCCAGCGCACCCGTTGTCCGTCCATGGAAGGAATCAACGGCGGTGATAATCTCAACAGCACCGTTCCGATTGTCCCTGCCATACTTGCGGGCCAGCTTGATGGCGCCCTCATTGGCCTCTGCGCCGCTGTTGCACAGGAACACCTTATCCAGGCAGCTGTTCTTCACCAGCCACTCCACCAGCTGAAGCTGGGGCAGCGTGTAGAACTGGTTTGATGTCTGTATCAAGGTAGCGGCCTGCTTGGAGATGGCTTCCACCATCACTGGTGCGGAGTGTCCCAGGCAATCCACGGCCCAACCGGCTGTAAAGTCCAGATACTCTTTGCCGTCCGTGTCCCAGACACGAGTGCCCTGACCGCGTTCAATGACTACAGGCTGACGGCGTACCGTGCCCATATAGTATTGCTTCTCTGTCTCTATGTACTGGTTCACCGCGTTTCTCCCTCTGCCAGTTCGTTCAACTGTTCAAGCGATTCTCTAAGTTGTTGCAATGCCTCGTCCAACGCATCGATCGCGCCTGCCGCGTCACCGATAGCGTCACGTAGTATCTCAGCCTGCGTTGGCTCCGGGTCGCCCGGTTGCGATGGCTCATCAAGCGACGGCGCGCTCTTTTCCGAAGCGGTCAACGCTTCCAGCGCTTCCTTCAGCGTCGGTCGCATAATCACCTCGCCGGCGTCCGCCACGATGATCTGTTTGAGCTCCGGGAACGCCAGGCTATCTGCCTGAAGGAACACCGGCTCAACGTACAAGATGGTGTTGGCCATCGGCACCACCAGCAGGTTCCCTCGCAACACCTGGGAGCCTACCTGGCCCCACAATGTGAATTGCTGGGATATCTCCGGGTCGTTGTCGATACGGGCTTCCACCTGCAATGGGCCATCAAGCTGCTTGCCCCTGGGGAATACGAAGTTCACTAACTTCCCGTAATGCTCACCATCGTTTCGTGCCGCCAACCAGGAGACCATGTTGGGACGATCAGCCGGTGTGAACGGCAGCAGCAATACAAACTCCTGCCCCTCTTGTTCCGGTAGTTTCATTATCAGGTAATACGGCTCCATGTTCTGGGGAGCGCCGAAGAAGGTCTCCTGTGGGATGCTCCACTGGTCTTCCTTGTTAAAGAAGACCGTTGTGTCTGTCATGTGGTACTGCAGGTACTGCTGCGCCTGGGTCTCAAAGAGCCCTTCCGGGTAGCGGATGTGCTCCCGCAGTTCACCAATCTCATCGAACGGCGTGAAAAGCGACGGGAACATCCTGTCGTAGGTCTGCACCAGCGGGTCTGTGTCATCAATAATGTAGAAGGTCAGGTCGCCCTGGTACGCGTCCATGACGATTTTGACGCTGTTGCGGATGTAGTTGAATGACCCCAACTCGCCGTTAAAGGGTGTGGAGTAGGGGTACAGGTCTGTGACGGTATAGGCGTCCTGTATCCACTGCAATCCACCGTTAACGACTACAACGTACGGGTCACTGTCCAAAACCAGGAAAGGCGCAACTTCACTCACCCTGTCCTGGATGTTGCGGTTGTACTGGATTCGGCTGCCCTCAGTGATCTCACTGCTGATGAACAGGTTGATGTCCCTGAACTTCCAGCCGTAGGCAAATTTGCGCACGAAGCCACTGATGGGCACACCGCCATTGCCCTCGTACCGGGCGTAGACGGGGATGTCAGTCTCCGTTGGATAGGAGAACTCTTCAACCGACGAGTTCACCACTACATAGTCGCGAGTGTTTTCGCCGTAGTAGACCTCAGGGCGGGTGATGGGGATATCACCAACGGGCGGAACGTCCTTCAGGACAAAGATCGGCTTGCCGTCATCGGTGAACTCCGTCACTGGCGCGGCCACAACGCCAAAGCCGTGGGTGAACTGCAACTTACGGTTGACCCAACGCTGAGCCTCTTCCGGTAGTCGTTCAGGCGAGAGTTCCCTGGCGCTCACCATAAGCTGTTTGTACTCGCCATCCACGGTGTACCTATCAACGTCTACGTCCAGGAAATCGTAGTACAGGCGGATGAACTGGATCTGGTTCAGCGTATCCAGGAAGGGGCGGTGGTCCCAGAGCCTGAGGTTGTTGATGATTCCCGGGTTGGAAACCACAATCTCTTCGGTGATTCTGGGGGTCTCGCTGATTTGATAGGGCGATTCCTCGATACGGTTCAAGCCGAACGCCTCACGAGTCGCCTCAATGTTCCTGGTGATGAACTCCCGCTCCTTCTCCAACTCTGACGGCTCCACCTGGAACCGCTGGACGCTGGCGGGGACGATGAACACAAGAATAATCATTGATCCAAGCCAGAGGCCGGCGATGCCCACCATCAACCGGACACCACGGAACCAGAAGGCGTTTGCCAGAAGTAATATCCCACCGGCCACAACAATGACTGTCAGGATGCGAAGCGCGGGTATGCTCGCGTTCACGTCCGCGTACGTTGCGCCGACTACAGCACCGCCTGTGGAGAACACCAGGTCATAGATGCTCAGCCAGTACCCGTAGCCAAAGATAAAGAACAGCAACGCACCCAGCACCGAGCTATGGACACGAACCGGTATGGTCATGGAGAAGACGGCGCCGCGGAGGCTGAAGTGGATGAAGTACATGGCCACTGTCATCAGGGTGGTTACGATCATCGCCCCCATGAGCCAACCCTGCACTAAATGATGCAATGGGAGGGTGAAGACGAAGAAGGAGATGTCCTTACCGAAATGAGGGTCGGTCACGTTAAAGGGTGTCGAGTGCATGAAGCCCAGAACCGTCGGCCATCTACTGCCCGCCACGCCACCGAATATCAAGGCCGCGACGATGATGACGAAGATGACACCTACAAGGGTCAACGGGCGTAATAGTTCCAGGGTCTCTTCAGGGATGGGAATAACCTGTGGGCCTCTGCCATACCTGTATGTCAGCCACACGTTGAATCCGGCTATGGCGGCGAACATCAGCGAACCGGTCAAGAAGAGCCAAATGCGGTGTACGAGGATGGTCTTGTAGACGTCCCCATAGCCAAGATTATCGAACCAGAGGAAGTTGGTGAAGATGCTGAGGATCCACGCGCCAAGCAGCAGGGCCCCTGCGACAAGGCCAAGCCCGCCACCCCAGATGGAAATAAGCCGCCACGGTATCTGTAGGGGCCCCATCTGTCCCGGTTGACCTATGTTGGGAAAACCACCAAAATTGGAAGTCATCCAGGTCTCCTCGTATTACCCAACCTTTGTTCCGTTGGCCTTACCGTCAAGACATTCAATCAATGCATGGGGACGCCTGCCGTCCAGAATCTGCGCTGAGCCCACGTTCGGTAGAGCGTCCAGACACGCTTCAAGCTTAGGGATCATGCCACCTGCGGCTATTTTACTCTCTATCAACCCACGGGCTTGGCCTGGGGTCAGCCGAGGTATGGTGCGCTTGTCCACGTCCATGACCCCTTCAACGTCTGTCAGATATATGAGGCGTTCTGCGCCAAGGGCCGATGCAAGCTCCCCTGCCGCTACATCGCCGTTGATGTTGTAGAGCGGCGCGTTGTCCTGCCCTTCACCGATACACCCAGTGGCCACTGGGGCGATGATGGGAATCCAACCCATCGCCACCAATTCCTGGATAGGAGTCGCGTTCACTGCCGCGATCTTCCCCACGAAGCCCAGCTCCGGGTCAAGGGTTGTCGCCTGCAGAATGCCGCCATCGACGCCACTAAGCCCGATGGCCTTGCCACCAAGGGCCAACATTGATGAAACGAGCTGCTTATTGA
>JAPYRQ010000003.1 GCA_029936935.1 Dehalococcoidia bacterium
GGTTATCAGGATGTCCACATCCCGGACGCATTCTTCGGCGGAATTCACCGCAACCACGTCCAGTCCATGTACCTCACGCATTTCTGCAGCGAAGGCTTCCCGCTTCTCAGCGGAGCGACTGTACGCCTTCACATGGGAAATCGTACGGACTTCGTTCATCGCAGTTATCTGCGCCCTGGCTTCCCAGCCTGAGCCGATGATGCCGATGGTGGAGGCGTCCTCACGAGCCATGAACTTGGTGGCTACGCCGCTGACGGCACCCGTCCGTATCTGGCCCAAGTCTCTGGCTTCAACAATGGCCTCCAACCCGCCCAGTTCCAGGTCGTACAGCATGACCAGGTAGCGTGTCCTGGTAGGCGCGTTCGGCCTGCGATCGCTGCCGTAAGTCTTCATACCATAGACGCCGAACCCGTGGGCAATGCCGAACACTGTCCTATGCATGCCTTTGGGAAGCGGCAGATGTGTGCGAGGAAGATTGATTGCCTGCCCTACAGCCTCGTCACGGAACACCTTCTCCGTCAACTCGATGCATTCGTTCATGGGAAGTAGGTTTCTTACATCGTCGTTACTTAGGTATATCGTCATCGCACTCTCCTGAAACAGAATGGATTAGGGGGTTGGGATTGGCCTGCCACAGTATAGGGTCAGCGGCACAGTGTCGCAATCAGGAAGCTAGCTGCCTCGCGTAGCTGGGTATGCTATAGTGGTTTCCAGCCCGTTTTTACCTTGTGGTTACGTGGCTATGGGGAGGATAGTACCTTGCTTACACCAGAGGAAAACAAGCTTGTAACAGAGATTGGTCCAGACACGCCCATGGGTGATCTCTTCCGTAGATTCTGGGTCCCTGTATTCCATGCCCGAGAGCTAGTTGATCCCGATGGTGCACCTGCTCGTACCAGGTTACTGGGTGAGCACATTGTGGGGTTTCGAGACACCAGTGGGCGGCTTGGCATCCTTGAAGCGGCATGTCCGCATCGCGGCGTCGACCTCTCCTACGGCGTCAACGAGGAAAACGGCCTTCGCTGCGGCCGATGTGGCTGGAAGTTTGACGTAGAGGGCAACATCCTAGATATGCCCTACGAGCCTGATGCTGAAAGCCTGATGAAGACCATTAAGGCTGTGACATACGGCGTACAGGAGTGGGGCGGCCTCATCTGGGCTTATATGGGTCCGAAAGAGGAGTCCCCGGAACGTCCCGAGTTTGAGTGGGGTCAACTGCCGGAAGACCATCGATACATCTCCAAGTTCGTCCAGGAGTGCAACTACCTCCAGGGCCTTGAGGGTGGCATAGACAGTTCACGCATCTCCTTCTTGTACGACATGCTCTTCGGTGACCCGCCGACGGTTGAGACTACTGCCGACCACCTGGTGCAGGGGATAGAAGGGACTCGTAAAAAAGAGAAATCCCAGTCCGTGTCAATCAAGACCACTGACTATGGCCTGATGGTCGCCGCTTCTATCGATGAAGGTCAGGAGACTAACGACTGGCAGGTCAACCAGTGGATGATGCCTTTCTACACCACTCCAAAGCCAGAAGGCGACGGATTGCTGGGCTGTCTGGCGTGGGTTCCCGTAGACGACAAGAACACGATGGTCTATGTCATTACCTACCACCCGAACAGGCCTATGACTGAAGAAGAGCTTGAGACCCGCAAGGCCGGAGGCGGTAACCACCCTGAACTCAATGAAGGCACATACAAGCGCAAACGCAACAAGGAAAACGGCTACATGATTGAGCGGAAAACCAGTGGGGCAAACCCCCTGGCCACAATCTCCAACGAGTTTGAACTGGCGTTGGTGCTAGAAGAGAGCATGGGCGCTATTGTCGATCGAACCAAAGAGCAGCTTGACCCCAACGACATTGCAATCATGGAAACGCGCAGGATACTGATGAAGTCCGCCATCGATCTGAGAGAGGGCACCGAGCCCGCTGCTGCCCACAACGGCGCTGCATACAACGTACGAGCGTCATCGCCTGTGTTGAAGCGGGATGCGTCCATTGATCAGGTCGAGGACAAGCCCATTCCTGAACGCGAATAGTACGTCGCACGATCCGATATATATCCCACGATACAAGGATGTACCTGTGCCCAGCACCAGTGAGATGACTACACGGATTCATGTGATCCAACCATGACCTCGGACAACAGCGTGCGGCCCAATACGCCCCACTTCTTCTACGGCTGGGTAGTCGTTGCCACAGCATTCTTGGTCAACGTGGTTGCTGCTCCGATGAACGCTGTGGTTGTAGCCTTCTTCGTTGGCCCCTTAAGCGAGGATCTGGGTGTAAGCCGTAGTGCCATTGCGTGGGCTTTGACCTTCCGCATCGCCGTTGCAGGACTTACCGGCCCGTTCATGGGACCGCTCATAGACAAGCATGGCTCCCGGTGGTTGGGCGCCATTGCCGGTGTGTATACGGGAGCCACTCTCATCGGCCTCTATTTTGTGGATAGTATCTGGATCCTTTACTTGATGTTCGGCCTTTCCGGACTTATGGGGTTCGGCGCCCCCGGCGGCAGCCTGCTCATCACAGTCCCTGTTGCCAAGTGGTTCGTCATTCGTAGAGGCCGCGCTATGGCGATTGCAACTGCTGGTGCGCCTTTGGGGACAGTGGCCGGGATTTTCATAGCCCAAGCCTTAATCCACAGCATCGGTTGGCGTGGAGCCTGGGTGGTGTTTGGCCTTGGCTTGTGGGCGGTCATGGTGCCTTTATTTGCCGTCTTCATGCGAAGGACACCGGAAGACCTGGGCCTGAAGCCGGATGGAGCTGTTGAAGAGCCCTCCAGCGATAACGTATCGGTTGGAGGCCATGCGACTGTTTCTCAAGAGGTGGATTGGCCTCTGCGGACGGTATTGCGAACCCGGGTCATGTGGATGCTGGTAGTGGCCTTTGGAATCAACCAGTTCGTGGGATCGGGCACGTTGCTGCACAGGGTTGGGTCATTTGAGGCTGACGGCCTGTCAGACGGCGTGATAAGTGTGGGTATCGCTGTTGAGCCCTTCACATTCCTTATTATGGCCCTGGTGTTCGGTATGGTCATTGAACGGGCTGTACCCCGGTTTATCGGTGCCCTGGGCCTCGCCTTCATGTCAATATCCATCCTGCCCATGCTGTTCTTTGTGGATGGTCAGAACTACTTCATCTTCATCCATAGCATCATGTGGGGCATGGGAGCTGGGGCTGGCATGAACTTCATGAATGTCGTTTGGCCCAGCTACTTCGGTCGGAAACACCTGGGGTCGATTCGGGGATTCATCCTGCCGATTACCATTCTGGCGGGGGGCCTTGGTGCGCCGATGTATGGCTACATCATCGATCACTGGGGCGGGTATTCCATGGCCTGGTCGATTACGCTTATTTCGATGAGTGTTTCTGGAACCCTCTACCTTTTTGCCAGTCCACCAAAACCCAAAGAGAGCGCAGCCCAGGAAGCAAGCGGTGAATCCGGGCAATCTACCCTTCTGGAGTAACCGTTCCCGCCTCTATCCAGAAGGTTGCTACAGCGTCCTGTAATTCGTCCGGTTGCCGCTCGCCATCCACCATCGTCACCAAGGCTTGCTCAGCGTTGCATGCGGCTTCCAGCACTTTAAGCTGTCGCGCTTCATCAAGCTCTGAGAGGACATCGTCCAGCAGCAGTATCGGCTCCTCGCCAAGGATTTCTGTCAGATAGCCCGCCTCGGCCAACCGTAGTGACAACGCCACCGTTCGTATTTGCCCGCGAGAGCCATACTGGCTGACGTTCACATCGCCCACGGTCGTCCGTAGCTCGTCCCTGTGCGGGCCGACCAGGGTCTGTGCCATCTGTACCTCGCGAGTGCGTACAGAGACGAGCCGCTCTGCGATGTAGGTGGCAACCTCTTCCGGTGTGCCTTGTTGCTCTATTGAAGGTTCGTAGGTGACGACGAGTGCTCCGTCCTCCGCTGCCATGGATTCGTATGCTTCTGACGCCATCGGCGACAAAGCCGCCATTGCTGTGCGACGTCGGTTGGTGATGCTTGCGCCGTGTTGGCTGAGTTCATCGTTCCAGAAGATGAGCTCGTCTTGCCCGGCCTGACCCTCGCGTATACGTTTGAGTAGCTGGTTTCGCTGAATCATGACCTTCTGATAGCGCTGCAGGACTTTGATGTACTCCCTGTCCACCTGAGACAGGAGCACGTCCATGTACCTACGCCGGTTCGATGGTGAGCCACTAATAAGACTGAGGTCATCTGCAGAGAAGAGCACCGCTGCAATCGCTCCAATGGCTTGGGCTGCGGGTTTTGGTAGGCCGTTCACCCGGATTCGCTTCTGATACACCCCGTTCGGGCTGCCGGCCGGCCCCGGCGCGATGGCCATGTCTACCTGAACCTCTACCTGCTGTCCGTCCTTCCGCTGTGCCGTACCGATAAGCCGTGTGTACGGAGTCTCCTGCGCCGCTTCAAACCTGATGACGTCACGCTCGTTCTCGGCGCGAGTGGATTTTGTGAGTGCAAGGAGGTAAATGGCTTCAAGAAGGTTGCTCTTACCCTGGGCATTGGCACCACGGAAAACAGACAACCCTGGACTGAGGTCCAGTTCCGTGTCCGCGTAGTTGCGGAAATTTTTGAGGCTTAGATGTGATAAATACATTGCGTCCGTAGGCCTTTTAGCAGTGGCAAAAACTGACGGTATAACAGACCACGGGTATTCTAGCAGTAACGGGGCTTCCACGATTGATCTACACTCGTGATTTGGGGCAGAAACTGCGTCGAAATTCGTAAAAACACGATAGGCATAGCTTCAAAGAGGTGTGCTATACTCCGTTTGTGCCCATGTGGCGTGGGCAGTAACTAGCATTGAATATCGGAGGTTGAGCCTCCGTGAATTCATCCCTCCAATCCAGCGTGTCTCGCTTTTTAAAAGGAGACACATAAGAGTAAAGGGGTGCAGTTTTGGGATTAACAGGGCAGGGCTACCGAGTCAGAATTTGTAAGACAAGGTGGTTGCTATGACCCTTCGTGATACAACCAAACAGACCCAGTGGGTCTACTCTTTTCAATCGGCAGACGGTAGCCAGCGCAACCTCCTAGGTGGCAAAGGAGCGGGCCTGGCAGATATGACCGCTGCTGACCTTCCTGTCCCCCCTGGTTTCATTATCACCACAGAAGCCTGCCGCTCCTACTATGAATCCAGTAAGACCATGGCCGATGAGATGTGGGCCCAGACCTTGGAGGCTATGCAGGAACTGGAGCACACCACCGGGCGGTTCTTAGGAGTCCCTTCCAATCCCCTTCTGGTCTCCGTTCGTTCAGGCTCCTCGGTCTCCATGCCCGGCATGATGGACACGGTTTTGAACCTTGGCTTGAACCAGAGCGTCGCTGACGGCATCGCACGGCGTTCAGGGAACCCACGGTTCGCCCTCGACCTCTATCGACGCTTCATCCAGATGTTCGGCAACGTCGTCCTTGGCATTGAAACCAAGCACTTCGATGTAGTTCGGGAGGCGATCGAGAAGGAGGCTGGCGTCAAACTGGCCTCGGAACTGTCGCCGGAAGCATTGCAGCGCCTCATTAATGAATACAAAGTAGTGGTCAAAAACGAGACCGGGGAAAACTTCCCGGACACACCTAAATTCCAGTTGGAACAGGCCATCCGTGCAGTGTTCGAGAGTTGGGACACGCGCAGAGCCATAGACTATCGTAACTTCAACAATATCCCTCATAACCTGTATACCGCCGTCAACATCGTCGCCATGGTCTTTGGCAACATGGATGACACAAGCGGCACAGGCGTACTGTTCACCAGAGACCCCTCCACCGGGGAGAAGAAGCTCTACGGAGAGTACCTGATAAACGCCCAGGGTGAAGATGTTGTGGCGGGTATTGCCACCCCTCAGAAGATAGCCCAACTCCAACAGCAAATGCCAGAGGTCTATACCCAACTGGATCAGATGGCCATGCAACTTGAGCAGCACTATCGTGACGCCCAGGATGTCGAGTTTACAGTGGAGCAAGGTAAGCTCTACCTTCTACAGACTCGAGGGGCCAAACGCAGCGCGAAGTCTGCTATCAAGATGGCTGTAGATATGTTTGAAGAAGGTCTGATAACCAAGGAAGAAGCCCTGATGCGGGTTGAACCCGAGCAGATTTATCAACTCCTTCTGCCACGCCTTGATGAAAGCGCCAAAGAAGCGGCGAAGGACGCCGACCGACTCATAACAGTTGGCCTGGGCGCATCGCCTGGTGGAGCCACTGGAAAGGCCGTCTTCACTGCCGACGAAGCCGCAGCGCAGGGCAAACTCGGAGTTAGCGTCATCCTTATCCGACCAGAGACCAGCCCTGACGATGTCCACGGCCTTATTGCCTCCGTCGGTGTGCTTACCGCAAGAGGAGGCGCAACCAGCCACGCCGCTGTGGTAGCTCGTGGGTTGGGCAAGCCCTGTGTCGCAGGAGCAGAGACGCTTGATGTCCGGCCGGATGAAGGCGTTCTCCGTTGCGGCGACGTCACTATCAACGCAGGCGATGAGATCAGCATCGATGGCTCGACTGGCGAAGTATTCATCGGCGGAATCGCTACCCTGGCACCGTCGGTCAACGACGATTCCGACCTTGTGACGCTTCTTGAGTGGGCCGACGAGACCAAACGTCTGGGCGTATGGGCCAACGCAGATTACCCAAGGGATGCGGAAATGGCCGTTGCCTTTGGCGCGGAGGGGATTGGCCTCTGTCGGACGGAGCACATGTTCTTTGAGCCGGAGCGTCTCGCACTGGTGCGAGAGATGATGCTTGCTGCTCATGCAACCATTGCCATCCAAGAGGGTGAAGAGGCACAAAAGCGCTATGAGAGTTCATTGGCCGAGTTGGAGAAGCTCCAGATTGACGACTTTGAGGGAATCCTTCGCGCTATGGCGGGGAAGCCCGTAGTCATCCGTTTGCTGGACCCGCCGATGCATGAGTTCCTTCCCCCCTATGAAGAGTTGCTTGCTGAAGTGATTGAGCTTCGCATCAAAGGCACCGATCCCGAAGAGCTTAAAGAGCGTGAGAATCTGCTTAGTGCCGTCAATGAAATGCGTGAGACCAACCCAATGATCGGGATGCGGGGTTGTCGCCTTGGCCTGGTCTACCCGGAGATCTACATCATGCAGGTTCGGGCAATCATGACCGCAGCCACACAGGTTGCATCGGAAGGGTTGCAGGTGTGCCCGGAAATCATGATTCCATTGGTGAGCCATACCAATGAATTCCAGTCACTGAGAGATACTTTAGAGGCCACCATACAAACTTACAGGGATGCCACAGGAAGCACACAGACGTACAGCATTGGCACGATGATTGAACTGCCTAGAGCTGCGCTGACTGCCGACCAGATAGCCAAGTCCGCTGAGTTCTTTAGCTTTGGCACCAATGACCTGACACAGAACACGTTCGGGTTTAGCCGCGACGACGTTGAGACGAAGTTCCTCATGCGCTATCAGGAAGCAGGGATTCTGAAAGAGAACCCGTTCCAGGTTGTGGATGAAGAGGGTGTCGGCCAACTTATCCGAATGGCGTGTGCGTTGGGTCGTGGGGCACGCAGCGATATCTCGTTGGGCGTTTGTGGTGAGCACGGTGGTGACCCCAAGAGCATTGAGTTCTTCAACACCCTGCCGCTGGATTACGTTAGCTGCTCTCCCTACCGGGTGCCGGTAGCACGGTTGGCAGCTGCCAGAGCAGAGTTGAAGCAGAACGCGGCTAAGGGTGGCGAATAGCGGCGGGCTCCGCAAAAGAGGCTCCCGCCGCCTGATTCTCCACTAGTTTTTCTCTTTGTCCTTGCCCTCGTCTTCTGAAGACTCAGCGTCGTCTGACGTAGCATTGCCTTCGCTGCTATCCGCAGAAGACTCGTCTTCGCCTTCGTCCGTAGGTTGGGTGGGGAACAGGGAGTCTTCCTTTTCACCCAGGTTGTCTTCAGCTTCTCTCAGCATGTCAGCTACTGACTCCGGCTCAGGTGGTAGCATGTTCTCTTTTCCGGGTGTCCTGATGTGGGACCCGCCTCCACCAATGATCGAGAACACCACGGAGCCACCCATGACCACACCGCCTACGAGCAGCAAGATCATTGCTCGACTCTTCACACCATCGAAGAATGCATCACCTACCTGGAGGCCGGTATCGTAGGCCTTTTCTAGAACAATGGCCTCCAACTGGTCTTCAGCATCTGCAACACGTTCAATCTTTTCTTTTTCCAACTCATCTTTTGCAATAGAGTCATAGAGAGGTCCACTGGCTACAAAAACCAACAACGCTGAAACAAACAGGGAACCGGCGGCCCAACCCAGCTTGGTTATCCACTTACGGCCACCAATGAAGCCGGTCATGCCTAACATGACTAGTGACAAGAGCGGCAATCCTAGGCTCCATGACCGGGCACGGTCAATATAGCCTCTGGTATCGTTAAAATCCTCTATGTCCTCGCTATAGCTCAGGTCGTCAACGTCATAAACGAGTTCCAGGAGGTCGTCCTTTGTCCAGTTCCAGCCGTCCCGGATGGTCTCTCGTATGTAGTCCAGGTCATCCAGTGAGGATTGATCCATAACCTTGGGGAGATCAGTTTCATTGAATGACCAGCCGTTTTTAACAGCCATCCGTACATCATCCAGGGTTTTAGCAGACTCAGTTCCACTGATGGTTGCCAGAAGATCCTCTTTTGTGAAAGTCACGGAGGAAGGCAATTGATCTGTGATGCTCTGACCAAGGAAATCCAGAGGGTCTATGCCCAGGCCGTCTTGGAGTGCCTCAACGGTCAGGCCGTGTATCGTGCACAGGAGTGACGTGGGATCAGCGACACCCAGGGCTATCTGAATAATCTGGGCTGAGGTACAAGCAGGTAGGCTTTCTAAAAGCGCGGTGTATTTCTGGGTCACAGTGCCGGTCAAGATATCAACTGCAGCACCTATTCTGTCTTGTACAGGCACCGTCACGATGAATCCTTCGCTTGTGCCGGTCAGATACGGGATGATGCCGTTCACTAGATTGTCAGTCTGCTGGGCTACCCATGTCGGAGTCAGGGCAGCTTCCACTGCCTGACGTATTTCCGGCCTAGTAATCACGACTCCGAGAGGTAGCTCCACCCCATCGACGAGGTATTCGTCCAAGGCTGGATCAATGACTTCATCCAGGATGTACGGTTGGAGGTCTACATTCTCCAGAATACGGTTGAACTCCTGCTGGACTGCAACAACCTTATCCTCCAGGGGGATTGTGAAGGTGAATGTGTCGCTCTTACCTATAAAGTAGGGCCCAACATCGTTTGCGGCCTGTGTCTGTAGCGATTGGAGGAGTTCCGGAGTGATCACTCGCTCCAAGGACTCAACGGCTTGATTCGCCGTGAGGGATATGCCCAGTGCCAGGTCAATCTCTGTTCCTAATCTGTCTTCAACAGCTTGAGGGATAGTTTCGTCAAAGAGGGCGGCATGAAGGTCGATACTGTTGAGAAGCTCTTGGATGACTACCAGCGCCACATCAGCACGCTCGGCAAGGCTGACTGTAAGCGAAAGGTCATCGGTCTCGCCAGTCAAATAGGGGACAGCGTCGTCAATGGCAAGCTCAACTTCGGTCTGAATCCAATCCGGCGGAAGCGTTGCCTGGATTGCTTCGACGATCTCTTCCGTGGTCAGATTGATGTCCAGCGGTAGGCCGCCGGCTTCTTCAATCTGTTGATCGATAGCGACTGTGAGAGCGTCCGTATAGAGGAAGTTGTAGATATCCGCCTCTACTAGCTGATCTTTAAAGAATTGCTCTTCAAGGAACGTATCGTTCACTCGCAAAGACAACAGTGTGACGATCAGCAGGGGAATCATCAGGACGCCCAACCCGATTGCTATGAGCCTTCTTACCCAGATTATTTTGCCCCGTACTAATACGAATTTGAACGATTGCGCCATTCTATGGAGATGCTTCCGCACCGTCAAGGTAACCAGACGCTCCTGGTATACAACGATATTAGGCTATCCAAGGTTGCAAAGACCCCAACAGCATCCCTCTGGCGTAGCTCGTGTAGAATGAAAGTCGATAACAAACAAGAGGTATTGGTGGAAACGATAGGTTCTGATTCCACAGACGAGGCATCACCTATAGACAGTAAGCCGCAGACATTGAGCGCCCGGTCACTGGAACTGCTGGAGTTCCCGGCCGTGCTGGCCCAACTTGGCGGGCATTCGGCCTTCGCCCTTGGACGTGAAGCTGCCCTCGCGCTGACGCCATCGTCGAACCATGACGATGTTGCCCGCCGACAGCAGGAGACCTCTGAGGCAAGGCTCTTCATTGAGTCCGATGGCGTCATGGATATGGACGAGGCGGCAGACGTCCGACTTGAGGCGCATCGTGCAGCCAAAGAGGGCATCCTCACCGGGCTTGAGCTGCGTGCCATCGCAGAGACGCTACGGGCTGGGCGCATGGCTAGAGCCACCTTTCAGCGCAGGTTGAAAGAATGTCCTGCGTTGGCGGATGTTGCAGGTAGGATTCCGGACTTGGATCTGCAGGAAACCAACATAGCACGGTCAATCAGCAAGAGCGGAGAGGTAGAGGATGCGGCTTCCCCCGCCCTGCGTGAGCATCGGTCTCAAGGGCGAATCGCGTACAACAGGTTGGAAGAGACGCTGCAACGGATGATTCGCTCAGACCGGGGACGAAATGTTCTTCAAGAACCGCTGATTACTGAACGGAATGGTCGATTGGTGGTGCCGGTCAAAGTGGAGATGCGCAACAGGTTGCCGGGCCTGGTGCATGACGTCTCAGGCAGCGGCGAGACCATCTTTGTAGAGCCGCTTGCAGCGGTGACCCTGGGGAACCAGTGGCGGGAACTCAAACTCGCTGAAGGCCGTGAAGAAGAACGAATCCTCCGGGAACTCTCTACAAGCATTGGCGACTACGCTGATGAGGTCGAGTTGACCCTCGATTTGCTCGCAAGACTTGACCTTGCCCTGGCGAAAGGTCGCTACGCTAAGCGTTTAGGTGCCATTCCAGCAGCTACTGCGGGGGCTGATACCCAGGACATACGGCTGGTGGCGGCAAGGCATCCGTTGCTGCGAGGCGAAGTCGTCCCCCTATCCTTGGAACTCGGCTCAACCAGTAGGAGCGATGACGCTGATGACGGAGTGGCAGGAACCCCTAGAAGGGTACTACTGATAACAGGCCCCAACGGCGGCGGAAAGACCGTGACTCTCAAGACCTTGGGACTCCTGGCACTGATGCATCAGACCGGACTGCAGGTTCCTGCGTCTGAAGGCACTGTGCTGCCTATCTTTGATCGCGTGTACGCGGACATCGGCGACCAGCAGAGCATTGAACAGTCCCTCTCTACGTTCACTTCCCATATGGAAAGCGTGAAATCCATCCTATCGGAGGCCACATCGCGGTCGCTGGTGCTCATGGACGAACTTGGGACGAGCACTGACCCCGAGGAGGGTGCTGCCCTTGCCGAGGCCGTGCTGCACAGCTTGCTGCAGGTGGGAGTGACTACGGTGGCAACCACGCACTTACGACGTGTTGCAGCCTACGTGCAGGAGACCGCTGGAATGATCAATGCGAGCGTGGAATTGGACCCTGACACCTTTGAGCCCACTTACGGTCTGGCGGTCGGTCTGCCTGGGCGGAGTTATGCCCTGACTATCGCTGCTAGGACGGGTTTGCCCCCGGAAGTGGTGGCGCGTGCACAGTCCATGCTCTCGCCGGAACACCAGCGCGTGGACGAGTTGCTGGCGGAAGTGGTGGAGGAGCGTCAGGCGGCGGCCAATATGCGTGCCGAGGGTGAGGCGGTTCTGGCTCAAGCCCAGGAACTTCGACGTGAAGCAGAAGCGGAGTTGGAGCGGTTACGGGCGCTGGAAGTGGAGCAACTTGAAGTCGCTCGACATGACTTGCAGACCCAGGCCCAGGAGTTGATGGGCAAGCTTCAAGCAGCGGGGAAGGTCCTTCATGCCACACCCCAGGCCCCTACCGTTGAAGTTGTGGCAGAGGTTCAGCAGGCGGTTGCGTCCGTGCAGAACGTACGTAAACAGCTACGCACACGCTCGTGGAGGCCGAAGCGCGCCGATAGGGCAGCATGGTTGCAGAACCTTGCCGCGGGAGATTCAGTGCGCGTGCAGGGTTTCCCCGGAATAGCACAGGTCATTTCTGACCCGGATGGTAGAGGAATGGTTGAGGTGGCGGTAGGCTCCTTGCGAGCGCAAGTGCCCCTGGAACACGTTATGCATCGAGACCCCGAAGGAGCTTCTACTGCCCCGTCTCCGGTTAAACGCAAGCCCAAACCAAAAGTTGAGATACCGGAAGAATTCATGGGTAGCACCCAGCCCGGCGGCGAATTACTTCAAGTGCCATCAACAGACTTGGATATGAGAGGGATGCGCGTGGATGAAGCCTTAATCCAACTTGAGACGTTCCTGGACAAAGCTCTGCTGGATGGCGCATCACAGGTGCGTATCATCCACGGCATGGGCACGGGCGCGTTGAGAACAGCGGTGCGAGAACGATTAGGCTCTCACGCTATGGTTACCCGCTGGGCGCCGGAAGAGGGCCGTACTGCCGATGGCGCAACAATTGCTGACCTGGCCTAACGCGATAGGGCAGCGCTTGGTGTAGATGTGTCTGTACTAGAGGGTTTCGGCAGTTGATCCACGATGAAACGATACCCTACGCCCGTCTCTGTACGAATGTACCGAGGGTTGCTTGAATTATCCTTCAGCTTGTGGCGCAACCGGTTCACGAACACACGCAGGTAATCCACTTCCTCGCCGTATTCAATAACCAGACCTGTTGCAACAGCATCTTGTGTGTCATGACCTTGCCCTTATGGGTAACCAACTCTGTCAGCAAGCTGTACTCAGTGGGCGTCAACTTCACTTCGCTCCCTTCCACCGTGACGAAACGGAGGGCGAAGTTGATCTGAAGGTCTCCGCTCTCGTACGTTGGCTCAGGGAGCAGGGTCTCGGCCTGGTTGGTGCGACGTAATACCGCCTCTATGCGCGCAACCAGTTCTTCGATCACAATGGCTTCACCAGATAATCGTCTGCGCCTAATCGCAGAGACTTGACCTTCTCCTGCTCTTCCAGCACGGCGCTGAGCATGATAATGGGCACAGAAGACCACTCACGCACACGACGACATACCTCAAACCCGTTCATCCCCGGCATAGTCACGTCCAACACCAGAAGGTCAGCCATGGTCTCTTCCATCAACGTTAGCGCATGTAGGCCATCGCTGGCCGTCACTACTTCGTATTCCTGCCTGCGGAGGTTCGCGGACACTGACCTCAAGATGCTCTGATCATCGCCCACCAGAAGTATTGTTGCCTTTCTCATTACATCACAACCCCTTGGGTTGTCGCAGTTGTGTGTTGGTCTGCTCTCTTCTATCCATTGAGTCTAGGCGGAATAGGCCGTTATCAACAGAGGGAGGCCATCTAATTTTGAGGGGGAAGAACTATAATTTTGCTCTACAAGTTGTCTGGAAGATTTCCCAAACACTGGGGGGTTCCGGCACTCTCACGATTCGTGGATTCCCCCAATTCCCTTGATATTTAGATATGTTTTTGGTGTTAACCCTATCATCGCTCAGAGGCGATGGGGAATGTCCCTCTATTCCACTTCAGACATTGAGGCCGCAGCAATTGCAGCGATTGAGAGTCAACAAGCGGAGACGGCAACTGCTAGCCACTAGGCTTCAATCGTCGCAGGCCTGAAGGGAAACGCCCATGTCCGTGTATTTTGCTGCGAACACGACTTTGAGCCGTTCCTGGAGAACGGCAAAGTCGTCACACCAACCCTCTGCAATGCAATCCTCTGTCAGCGCCCAATCAAAGTACTCGATGAGGTCATCTACCTGATCGGAGTCGTTCTTTAACCCTATCGAGAGGCTACGATCGGGCGCCTCAGCAGCCAACCACATGTTGTATCGGAGTTGGTCGCCATAGGTGAGTGGAAAGCCCGTGTCGTTGGTGTAGCCATCGATGTTGTCAGGCTCAACGGCGTCGAACCCTTTGGCGGCACAGAGGTCGAGACGCGCGCCCATGATAGGCGCAAGAGCATCGATGTTCCGGATGTCCAACCAGCGCTCGCCTTCCCAGCCATCGTAGTCGTCGCCAAGGACTTCGGACGGAAACGCATCGGCGTCAGACCTCCACTCCTCCCAACTCCCAGCGCTCATGTGGCAGATGACATCTCGACCTTGAGCGTGGAGGCTGGAAACGAGCTCAGCGGACACATCGAACAAGTCGACATCGTAGACATCCACATCGAACGATGTATCAACGTCGCCGGTGTTTATCTGCCATTGCCAGGAGTTTCCCACTGTGGGTAGCCATGAGTCTTCGTTCAGCGGTGCCGGAGTCAAAACAGAAATAGAAGGCAGAGACTCTACCTCTTCCGAACCGCTGGAGCAGGCCGATATGAAGAGCCCTGTAACCAGGATCGCTATCAGGGCGCTCCAAGCTTGGGTGGGCATCAACCGATGTACGCTATTGCTTCAACTTCCATCAAGAACTCGGGCCTGGCCAGTCGGGAAATGACCAGCAATGTGGAGGTTGGCGGGTTCTCGTTCAAGTAGCGCAGCCGAGATGCTCGTACAGCGTAAATGTCGTCTGGGTTCAAGATGTAGGTGGTTGTCTTCACAATATCGCTGAGCTTTGCGCCAACGGAGGCCAGCGCGTTCTGCAGGTTCTGGTATATCTGTTCGGCCTGGGCTGCAGCGTTGCCTTCCCCCACTACGGACCCATCCGGCGCTATGGGCACCTGACCGGCGACGTAAATGGTGTCACCAGCTTTGACCACGTGTGAATACCCTGTGGGTGTGTGCATACCGCTTGGGTTCAAGTGCTCTTTAGGCATAATGCTCCTTTTGAAAACAGTGTTTCTTCGATGGCCCTGGTATTATAGCCCCAACCGGCTCGCCGGTATTGATACGGAGACGAGGGCAAGCTCCCGCCTGACTTGCTGGCTCAACTATCAAGGGGAACCGGTAAGCCGGACTGGTAGTTAGAGCCGCAAGCTGAACCCGTATAAATCTGCTTTTGAATCACTAGTACAACTACTGAGCAAGGCCGGCGAGCCAGCGGAGGGACCATTGGACATTGGCAAGCTGCCAGCAGACCTGCTGGGAAAGCTGTTGAATACAGCGAACACCACGGATCCTCGAGTGTTGCTTGGCCCTCGCGTGGGCGCTGACGCAGCGGTCATCGATATGGGCGATACGGTGCTGGTTGCTAAGTCAGACCCTGTGACCTTCGCCGCTGAGCGCATCGGCTGGTACACCGTGCAGGTCAACGCCAACGACATCGCCTGCCTTGGCGCGACACCGAAGTGGTTCCTTGCCACCGTGCTGTTGCCAGAGGGAGCTGAGCCTGAGTTGGCCGAGGAGATATTCAACCAGATCACTGAGGCGTGCGATGGGTTGGGCGTTGCTCTGGTGGGAGGCCACACAGAGATAACCTACGGCCTGACAAGAGCTATCGTGTCTGGTCATATGCTTGGCGAGGCGAAGAAGTCAGATGTCGTTTGGCCCGGAGGCGCACTGCCCGGCGATGTCCTGCTGCTCACAAGTGGGATCGCTATCGAGGGCACAGCGTTGTTGGCGCGTGAAGCCGCGGATGCGCTTCGCGCTGGTGGTATGAGCGATGCTGAGATTGATGCAGCAGCGGCATTGTTGGAATCCCCTAGCATTAGTGTGGTCCGTGCGGCGCAGATTGCCTGTTCTGCCGGCGGCATCCATGCGATGCACGATCCAACTGAAGGCGGCCTTGCTACCGGTTTGGCTGAGCTTGCTTCCGCTGCCAGCGTTGGCGTTGAACTGGACGCCGATGCGATTCATGTATTTCCTGAGACCCGGGCGGTGTGTACGGCGTTGCAGCTGGAACCGCTTGGATTGCTCGCTTCCGGCGCGCTTCTGATGGCTGTCGAGCCGGGGGGTGTGGCAAACGTCCAGGCATCACTGGATCAAGAGGGTATCGATTCCCACCTCATTGGTAAGGTGACGGAAGCCACCGCCGGACTCAAGCTAGCATTTTCAAGTGGACTTTCCCCCTTGCCGATATTCCCCCGAGACGAACTTGCTCGTTACATGAGTCAACCGAACTAATGCGATTACTTACTCAAACCAAAAAGCGGCCAACAGCCCTCATGGTCTACGCCGGGCTGGCGTTGGGCGTCTCCGCCGTTTCTTCAGCTGCTGTCCTCATTCGATTGGCCGATGCCCCTGCGCTGACCATCGCCGCCTACAGGCTGGTGCTAGCGTCAATCGTCGTGGTGCCAATAGGCCTCGCCACGGACTGGAGTGCCCTTTGCTCGTTGACGTTGAAACAGTGGGGATTGGCTGCCGTCTCTGCGGCATGTCTGGCAGCGCACTTTGCTTTCTGGATAACGTCGCTGGAGCATACGTCCGTTGCCAGCTCAGTCATCATCGTGACCTCCAACCCGATACTTGTGGCTATCGGCTCAAGGCTGATCCTGCGAGAGCGTTCATCGCCGGCGGTTGTGCTTGGCATCGGCATGGCGTTGTTTGGTGGACTTGTCATAACGGTGGGCGACTGGGATCTGGGAGACCGCAGGCTTTACGGTGATTTCCTGGCGTTTCTGGGAGCTGCTGCGGTGGCGGGATACTACATTGCTGGGCGCAGCCTGCGTGAACGATTGAGCCTCTTCGGTTACATAACCCCGGTCTACGGCGGTGCGGCGATAATCCTGCTGGTGGTCGTATTTGTGACAGACACATCAATGACCGGGTTTAGCCTGGAGACGTACGGGTATCTGGCGTTCATTGGTTTGGTTCCCCAATTGGTGGGTCACTCGTCCTTAAACTGGTCGCTGGGCTACCTGCCCGCAACGTTGGTGTCTACGGCCGTTATGGCGGAGCCGATCGGCGCAACGCTGTTGGCTTGGGCTATTCTGGACGAAACCCCACCCGTGGCCACGGTGGCTGGCGGCGCTTTGGTGTTGCTGGGAGTGTACATAGCACTGCGAAAGCGCTAGCTTCACCTTGTATTGGGCGTCCTGGCGATGCTAGAATAACCGTGCAGGTCACGCCAGTGGCCTCGTGGTTCGTTCCCCGGTAGCTCAGCGGTAGAGCAATCGACTGTTAATCGATTTGTCGTAGGTTCGATCCCTACCCGGGGAGCCATTTCCCACTTTCTTGAAACCGCCGCAGTTGTGTGTTCCTAATCCTGCCGAATTTCCGTAGCTGCGCTTATACTGGAGCCATGTTCTTCACCGTAACCGAAGCTGCTTTGGAAGACCTTCTTAAGGGTCGCAGGCGTGAGCAACACCCGGAAGACCGGGTCATGCGCGTGATCTGGTTTGACGACGACTACGCTTTCAAGCTGGACACCCCTGAGTTCGACGACCTGATATTCACGCAGGACGGAGTGCAGGTGCTGTTGATCAGCCTGGATATGAATCAGAAACTCAGTGAGATGAAGATGGACGTGGTGTATCGGAACGAGAAGAACCACTTTGTCATGCATCACCAGGACTGAAATGACCGATAACCTTGATGCCCACATTCTCCTAAAGGTGCCGTGTTATGCCTGATGACCCTCTAATCCTCATAGCCCTGTTGGCCGCCGTTTTCTTTGCGGGGCTGACTCAGGGCACCACCGGCTTTGGCTTCGCCCTTGTGGCCGTCCCTCCGATGACCATCCTGGTGGACCCCCAGATCATAGTCCCGGCGTTGTTGATGCAGACCTTGATGACCGGCACGCTTATCCTCATCCATGCTCGCAAGCACCTACGCATTAACCGGATGTGGTTGCTGCCGTTGTCGGGCGTGACGGGTATCCCTGCGGGCACGCTGATCCTAGTGGTACTGGACCCCGGACCTTTGCGAGTGCTCATAGGCATTGTTGTGGTAGTGGCGGCTCTGGCAATGATGGCCGGATTCAGACGGCCCATACGGAATGAGCGGGTTGCTTCTGTGCCTGTTGGGTTTGTCAGCGGAACCCTCAGCGCAAGCACGGGGTTGTCCGGCCCGCCCGTCATCTTCTTCTACACCAACCAGAGTGTGGACATCCAGGAATTCCGGGCGAACATCGTGGCCCACTTCATCATCATGAACATCGCCACTATTCCCATATACATCATCTCAGGCCTATTTACCGGCGAGAATTTGCTGCTCAGCGCACAGCTGTTGCCTGCCACGTTGGTGGGGGTCACCAGCGGCATCGTCATCAACCGGTGGGTTCAAGAGGCGCTGTTCCGTCGGATTGCACTGGGTCTGATTCTGGCCTCGGGGACCATCGCCGTAGTATCCGGAGCCCTCTAGCGCAAGGCAAACGAAAGCCCCGCAACGATGAAGGGGCATCGTGCAGGGCTATTGCTAGCTGATTGACGCGGTGGTTGTTAGGCCAACGCGGGTGCGTGGAGCTTGTTCAAGGGACTGATGATCTTACCAGCCTCTTCCCAGGAAACCTGGTACCTCGGCGTCACATCCAGGCCAACCGGGTTTGTCAGCCATTCCATCGGATTAACGTCGCCAATGGCTGGGGTGTTCAAGGTCGGAGTGCCAACTGCAACAACCTTGGATGTCCGGCTCCCCGTGTAGGAAAATTTTGTCCTTACCAGGTCGTCTATGCTGAACGTTTGGTGGTTTTCCATGATTCCCCTCCGTGTCCTCGTTACAAGTACACATTAGCTTTTGGGGAGAGGTGGAACATCGTCCTAGGGGATGAGCGAGGGATGATTTACGAGTCATCAAAAAGGATTAATCCTTTTCTCCAATGGCCACGAATCAGGGCATCCATAGCCCACTAAGCTCCGCCAGACAACGGTCGCGGACGCAGGTAACCATCCGCTCTTGTTTTTGGCCGAAGCCTTGATGGAACTCCGGGCCTGGAAGAAAGCTCCTCTGTGGTTTCGTTCATTCTCATTTGCATCAGTCGCGCCAACAGCGCTTGATCGATTCCGTCAGGGGCTGTGTATTTACCGGTCACTTGACTCGTGGCCTGGCCAATGGGGTCATGTTGTTGCGTTGATTGAGCCTCAGACATGAGCCCCCACCAGGACTCCACAAGCCAGTCCGTCAGTTCTTCACTCATGGCATCGTTTTTGCGGAGAGCAACCTTCAGGAAAGACACGAAGCCAAAATCCGGGTTTGCCCGGAGGGAGGTCATATAGGAATCCATGATGGGGGTGAGATCGGTGATTCCGTGGGCACTGTTGTCTGCGGTCATCGGTGGTCACTCCCAGTAAATTACTGCTTCTTCGAAACAGAATGCCACAGCATGTTTAGCGTCACATCGACTTGATGGATGATTGAGGTATCACCCGACTGGGCGATGCCTCATTGGGCCGGCCACTGGGGTTTGGGATGAGCGTTTATTGGCTGCCATTGAAAAAGCGCGACGATAGTTCATCACACTTTTTATCATGAGCTTTTAGGTCACTAGTTATTTGTCAGACGCGGCGGAGGAACCATTAAAGCGACTGATGTACTGGCGCCAGTCGTTTCGCTCTCTATCAAGCTTCAACCGGAAGATGTCTGAGAGTCGTACACCCTGCCAGCACTTGGTTGCGTAGGTGTGTAGGGCCAATGGCTCTTCAACAACCATGACCTTTGTTTTAGGCATCGTTATTGTTGTCATTTCGTTTCTCTCTTTTCCTACTTACCAATTACCGGTTTTGGCTGTGGTGTGCTGCCAGGATTCCATTAACCGCGCCAGGTCTTCTCGATGGAACCGTCGATCTCCCCGAAGTCCTAGCCTGAAATACGGGAGGAGGCCGATCTCTGCCCATCGTCGAACTGAGTTCGGGTGAGCATTCAGCATCATTGCTGCCTCTGAAACCGTGAGGACTTGCTTCTCTGCTGTGACCATGTGACCTCCTTGTGTTACCTGAAGTTCTCTGGAACCCCTTTAACCTACCGGAGTTCCCTAACATCACCATAATTCCATTTCTCCGTAGCTCGGGCATCCTCCCTTTGATTGAGCGAAGGATGAAATCCGGTTCATACAAAAGAATTAATCCCCGGTCTTTTGAGTAGTTCCCACGGGCGGATGGAACCAAAATCAGAGCGAAATTGTCATATACTTCGGATACGAACTTTATTGGAGGCAGGAATGGACTGGGGAGCCGTTGCATGGATAGTCTTAGGAATCTTGGGAGCCGGGCTGATATTCGGTGGAATTGTGGCCTACCTGAGGCACACGAACCCAACTGTGCGGGCGCTGTCGGCTGCTGGGATAGCGTCAGGTCTGGCAATGTGGGCCGTCATTGGGTTCACCGTCCCCGCATCAACATCATCGGACAATGGAGAATCTCCTTCGCCGGTGGTCGCAACCGGAGTCATAGCGTCAGGGACATATGAGCCGTTCACCCAGGAAAGAGTTGCTGCCCTCCTGACCGCGGAAGATGTAGACAACGCGGCAAATAGCGCCGGTTCCCTGGCCGTGGAATACCGGGATGGAAAGGCAATGGCCGGAGGCGTGGATCCTTCCCAGGTGACAGAGATTGAGACGTGGTATACAGCGGGATTTCAATCTGAGAACCCCATACAGGGTATGACGTTCAGCGTGATGGATTTCGTATCCGCCGATGCTGCGCAGGCCCACTTCGATAAGGTCCTCGGTGAGACGCCGGGCTTGGTGTTCATGGATCCGCCCATCGGCGATATTTCCGTATTTGTGGTGTTCAACGGGCAGGGCCTGGGGAGCATTGTGATGTATCGCTTCGGGGACCTCTACGTGTCCCTCCACACGGCTCAACCCTCCGATATCGAGCCGATGATGCCGGTCAGTACGCTGCAAGAGTTGGCACAGTTGGCGCTGTCCAGGATGAGTTAGCACCCGCCTCCTCACCTTGACACCCCGTCTCCACTGATGTTCAATCGCCTCAACGCACGTTGTTGAAGAGGAGGCCTGTTATGCCACTCGCCCAGGTGAACGGTTTTGAGATGTATTACGAGACGATGGGTGAAGGCCCGCCGTTGGTCCTTGCCCACGGCGTCGGCGGCAACCACGCTATCTGGTGGCAACAGGTGAAGTACTTTGCCCAGTGGTACCAGGTCATCACCTTTGACCATCGAGGGTTCGCTTTGTCCAAGGACGTGGAGGAAGGACCGGGTAGGTCCGCTTTTGTCGACGACCTTGAGGGGCTGCTGGACTTCTTGAAGCTGGATAAAATTACGCTTATCGCGCAGTCGATGGGCGGACGAACCTGCCTCGGTTTCGCTGTGCATGCCCCGGGGCGGGTGAACGCCCTGGTCATGGCTGCGACTACCGGATTCTTTGAGGCCACAGGCGCACTGGCTGCTCAGCAGGAAGTGACGCGCAAGGCAACGGACGGCCTCGCGCAGGCGGAACGCGTACTCTCTCAAAGCTACCGTGAGCGCGACCCTGTTGGCACAGAGCTTTACCTGAAGATCAGCGGCTTCAACGCCTCAACCCAGGCGAGGCTTGGCGGCGCCACCATGGCGGCGGTGTCCGCCCCCAGCACGGCAGCATTGAAGGAATCAGACCTCGCACGCGTGACCATGCCCGTACGCTTCATTGGTGGAGAGGACGATGTCCTTCAGCCTCCGGCGATTCTGGAGTTGGCATGCAAGCTATTCCCCAACGCGTCGTTGATTGAAGTGCCCCAGTGTGGCCACTCCATGTACTTTGAGAAGCCGGACGTCTTCAACTTCCTGGTGCATCGATTTCTCAAGGACTGTGGTATCGGAGGGTCGGCGGACTAGTTCGCTTTGAATGAAGAATGTTGATTTAATCGCACAGACGTTGGAGAAAGCTGGAGTCAAATGGGTCTTCGGCGTTCCCAGCGGCCCTGTCCTTCCCCTTATCAATGCTCTAGAGAAAACGTCGATTGCTTACGTGCTCACCGCCAATGAGACCTCGGCTGGCTTCATGGCCACTGCCGTTGGGAGTCTCACGGGTATTCCCGGTGTTTGCCTCTCCACCCTTGGCCCCGGCGCTACCAACATGGCTACGGGCGTAGGATGCGCCTGGCTGGACGGCGCGCCGGTCATCGCCATCACGTGCAACGTGCCCACACCCTGGCTTGATCGACGTATCCAGATGCGCATTGATCACCATGCCCTCTACGCGCCGATAACCAAGGCATCACTGCCCCTGCGTGCCGATAACGTAGCAGCGACCCTTGCAGAAGCATTGAGCATCGCCTGCGCTGAGACGCCTGGCTCCGTGCACCTTGACCTCCCGGAGGATGTGGGAGAAGCGGAGGCCGTTCCTTCCACCTACACTGCCCCGACTTTAGCAAATGTGATAGAGACTAAAGCCGGCGACGATGTCGTAGCAGTAGTAAAAACCGCGTTGGCGATAAGCAGTAGGCCTCTGCTGATGACGGGGTTGGGGTTCACGCGGACCAACGCCGCCGCCGCGCTCCTGTCTTTTGTGGAACGCCAGAACATCCCGTTCATCTCCACCATGCATGCCAAGGGTTGGTTGCCGGAGAGTCACCCTAACTGGACAGGCGTGCTGGGTCGCGCGCGACGCACCAACGTGCAGCGGTTCATCAATGAAGCCGATCTGATCATTGCTGTTGGCTACGACCCTATCGAGATCAACTACGAGGAATGGGTTGGCGACATCCCTGTCATCCATATCGCTACGGGAAAGGCCGATGTCGCTGGCGTCCAGATGCTCTTCAACGATGTCTGTGACATGGACGCGGCAATTCAAGGCATGGCTGAGTTGCCGCCTATGCCTAACGGGTGGTCGATGGAAGCGTGGGCTACCCATCGTGCAGAACTCGACAGCGCTCTGAGGCCGGAGACAGCAATGCTGAGCGCGCACCGGGTACTGGACGCGCTACGCGAGAGGCTCCCCGCAGATGGTGTGTTGGCCTACGATGTTGGAGCGCACACACACCAGATTGCCAGTCAGTGGCGGACAGACGTGCCGCGCACATGCGTCTCTACCAACGGTTGGTCGTCCATGGGCTTCGGCATCCCTGGGGCTATTGCCGCCAAGCTCGCTCATCCCGATAAACAAGTAGTCGGCGTCGTTGGCGATGGCTGCTTCCAGATGACGGTCGGTGAGCTGAATGTAGCGCGCCGCTTGAACCTGCCCTTGCCCATCATTGCCCTGAACGATGGCTGGCTGGGGCTCATAAAGCTCAAGCAACAGGGCAAGGGGTTCGGGCTTGTTGGATCGCGCTTGGGAGACCCACCGACATCGCCGCCCGACTACTTTGGAGTGCCATGCCGCGCCGTCACTGATGAAGCATCGCTCCAAGACGCTTTGGCTTGGGGCATGAACCTTGACGGCCCCAGCGTCATTGAGGTCTTCATAGACCCTGAATCTTATGCCAGCACCGTCTATGACTAGCGGGCATTGCTCTCGCGATGTAGAAGGGCTAAGAATGAACGGACTGTCCAATGGTAGCCAACAGATAGCCTGGGTCCAGGGCGAGCCCTGGTCATGAAGGTCTTATCCGTCAACGTCTCCAAACCTGGGGTCGTCGAAATCGACGGCAAGATGGTATCCACTGGCATCTTCAAACGGTCCGTAGACGGCCCCATCATGTTACGGGCGTTGGATTTCGATGGCGATGGGCAAGCTGACCTGCGGGCGCACGGGGGGCCACACCGGGCTGTATACGTGTACCCAAGTGAGCACTATGGCTACTGGCCCACGTCATAGGTCTACCGGAGTTCCCCAAGCAGTTCTTGGCAAGCGGTCGCATTGGCTTCTATCTCCGGGTGGTGGAGGAAGGCGCTGTGAGCGCTGGAGACGCAGTGGAGTTTACCAAGGCTTGCCCTGAAGCCATGAGTGTCCGTGAAGTCTGCAACCTACTGTACTTTGACCAGAAGAATATGGATGACGCGCGACGTGCCCTCAAAATACCGGCACTCTCTCCCGGCTGGCGGGGCTCCTTTGAAGCTCGTTTGGCCAAATCCGGTTAACGTGTCTGCTCCCTAGCGGATACGGCAAGTGAGCTAGTGACCTGCCTAATGGCCACCTACAGACCCACCAAATATTGTTCATATAGGGGCCACATGGCCCCGCACCTCTGGGCCTAATTACCCTGTTGGCTTTGCCATCCCTCATCTAATCTCCTCATAGGTCGACTCGTAAGAGCTAACGCCCCAACTGTTGAAGGTGCTATATAGGGCACCTGGAGAGTACTCGACTGAAGGAGAAGGACATGGCGAAGATTGTTTTAGGGATAGGGACATCGCACAGCCCACAGCTGAGCGTCCCCGGAGATTTGTGGGACACTTATGCGGAGCGCGACAAGCGTAACCCGGGCCTCTATCGCATTCCTGATGGGAAGCACGTCACCTATGAGGAGCTCTTGGATGAGCCCCATCCAGGCATTGAAAAGCAACTGACTTCTGAGGTCTTCCAGGCACGGCATGAGGCCAACCAGGCAGGCATCAGCAAACTGGCAGAAGTGATGGAGAAGGCAAACCCTGACGTGATTGTCATGTTTGGCGATGACCAGTCAGAGGTGTTCTCAGCGGACTTCATGCCCGCCATGTGCGTCTTCTGGGGCGACACGGTGCCCTTCTCCCGACGCAGCTTTGGCAACCGCGATGCAGCCATGGAGGCCATTGACGGCTACTACAGCAGGCCTGAAAAGGAATATCCGGTGCACGCGAAACTCGGCAAGCACATCATCGAGTCTCTGAGCACGGACGATTTTGACATAATGCATGCCCGAACCATTGGCGAGGGCAAGTCCATCAGCCACGCGTTCGGTTTTGTTTGGAACAGGCTCATGGGCGACAAGATCACCCAGACGGTTCCCATTCACATCAACACGTACTTCTCGCCCAACCAGCCCACGCCACTCCGTAGCTGGGAGCTGGGTCAATCTGTCCGTAAGGCCGTTGAGTCCTGGGACAATGATTTGAGGGTCGCTGTCCTTGGTTCCGGTGGCTTCAGCCACTTCGTCGTCGACGAAGAAATCGACCAGAATTGCATCAAGGCTCTGGAGGGCAAGAACACCAAGGCCATCGGAGCGCTTCCGTTGGAGCGTTTGCAGTCCGGAACGTCAGAAGTCCGCAACTGGTTCGCCGCCGCAGGTGCAGCTGAAGAGCTGGATATGCACATGGTTGACTACGTTCCCTGCTACCGATCCGTTGCAGGTACCGGCTGCGCCATGGGCTTTGCGTACTGGTCTTAAATCAAGTTGTGATTAGTGGAGCAGCTACCCTGGAAACGGGGTAGCTGCTCCTGTGCAGGATTCAAACCAAAACACCTAGGGGAAGGAAGAAGAAATGCTGACACAAACTGACAATGAATTACTAACCAAGACAGGACCCGGAACTCCCATGGGGGAAGTGTTCCGGCGGTTTTGGCAGCCCGCACTCCTATCATCGGAGTTGCCCGCGCCTGACTGCGATCCCATTCGCCTTCGATTGCTTGGCGAGAACCTTGTGGCCTATCGCGACACCAACGGAGACGTTGGCGTGATGGACTTCTACTGCCCGCATCGCCGCGCGGGTATGTTCTTCGGTCGAAACGAAGAGTGCGGACTTCGCTGCGTATACCACGGCTGGAAGTTCGACAAGGACGGCAACTGCACGGACATGCCGTCAGAGCCGGCAGAGAGCAATTTCAAGGACAAGGTGAAAATCACGGCGTATCCGGCCGAAGAGGCTGGCGACGTCGTCTGGATTTACATGGGGCCTGCTGAGAGCAAGCCTGCTTTGCCCGATTTTGAATGGACCAAGGTGCCTTCTGAGAACCGTGTGGTGACTCGCTGGATTCAGCAGTCCAACTGCATGCAGGCTGCGGAAGGCGAGATCGACACGTCTCACGTGTCCTTCAACCACCGTTGGTTCAACATGAAGAACGCACCGGATTCCGTTAAGTCCCTCCCACGTCGTGAGAACAAAGACGGTAAGCAACTGAACCTCATGGACGGCGCGCCACACCTGACCGTGAATGAGACCAACTACGGTTTCACCTATGGCTCACGTCGCGCAGTTGAGGATGAGGGGTACTACTGGCGCATAACCCAGTTCCTTCTGCCCATGTACAGCCTGATTCCCAGCCCTGACTGGCCCCGTGGCGGCCGAGGTTGGGTGCCGATTGATGATGAGAATATCTCCGTCATTCAGTACTCCTACAATGCCGAACGACCTTTCACCAAGCTAGAGCGTGAGCACAGGAGATCCAGCCCCGAAGGACTGAAGTATGGCAAGTTCACCCTTGATGACGGCTACATCATTGACACCTTCATTCCGGCCCGACTGCCGGAGAACGACTACCTCATTGACCGCGAAATGCAGCGTAATGACAACTACACAGGCATCGCTAGCGGACGCGAGCAGGATATGGCTATGACGGATACCATGGGCGCCGTCGCCGACCGCACCAAGGAGCACCTTGGCACAAGCGACACCGCGATCATCGCAGCCCGCAGAATTCTTCTTAAGCTGGCTCGAGACCTCCAGGAAGGCACGGAGCCATACGCACCACAGCACCCGGAAGTCTTTGCGGTGCGCGCCATCGACGTAGTCGACCATGAGGGCGACTTCGACAAGCTCATGGTAGAGCACTCAGCACTCTCGAAGACTACGTTTTAGGTTCGACAAACTTCGAAGCCAATAATGCCCTACCCAAAGAGGTACGGCGGGAGAACAAGGAAAGAAGGGAAAACATGCTGACACAAGCAGACAACGAGATAGTCACGCGAACCGGTCCCGGCACGCCCATGGGTGAGCTGTTCCGGCGGTTCTGGCAACCAGTGTTGCTATCGTCAGACCTGCCTGATAACGATGGTGACCCACAGCGAATAAAGGTGTTGGGTGAGAACCTTGTCGCCTATCGCGACACCAACGGCGACGTTGGCGTGATGAACTTCTACTGCCCGCATCGCCGCGCGGGTATGTTCTTCGGTCGAAACGAAGAGTGCGGACTCCGCTGTGTGTACCACGGCTGGAAGTTTGATAAGGACGGCAACTGCACGGATATGCCGTCAGAGCCCGCCGAGAGCAACTTCAAGGGCAAGGTGAAAATCACCGCATATCCAGCCAAAGAGGCTGGCACGGTGGTCTGGATCTACATGGGGCCCAAGGAGCTTCAGCCGGAGTTACCGCAGTTTGAGTGGTGCACGGTTCCCGAGGGTCACGTGGTAGTGACTCGCTGGCTCCAGCAGTCCAACTACCTTCAGGCCATGGAAGGCGAGATTGATACGTCCCACGTCTCCTTCAACCATCGCTGGTTTGACCTGGACCCCGCACCTGCCACCATTGCCATTCTCAACAGGATGGCAGGGGACGGTTCCCCTCGCCTCACGGTGCGGGAGAACGATTCAGGCTTCATCTACGGTTCACGCCGGGACTATGACAACCAGTACTACTGGCGCTGCACCCAGTTGATGGTGCCCATGTACAGCCTTATCCCTGGCAACCAGTGGCCCCGTGGCGGACGCGGGTGGGTTCCTGTGGACGACGAGACCAACATGGTCTTCCAGTACGCCTCTAACCCGGACCGACCTCTCACAGAGGAAGAGATACACCTGCGCAAGACCCAGAGCCCGCAGAATCTTCACAAGGTGAAGCATACGTTGTCTGACGGCTACGTCATCGATACCTGGATCCCTGAACGGACACCGCAGAACGACTACAACATCGATCGCGAGATGCAGCGCACGACGAACTACGTTGGCATCCCAAGCACTCGTGAACAGGACATGGCTATGACGGACAGCATGGGCGCCATTGCCGACCGCACCAAGGAGCACCTGGGCACCAGTGATACGGCCATCATTGCCGGCCGTCAGTTGTTGCTCAAGCTGGCTCGTGACCTTCAAGAAGGCCAGGAGCCTTACGCGGCACAGCACCCGGAGGTCTTTGCCGTCAGAGCCATCAACATTGTGGACCCGGAGCCTGACTTCGATAACCTTCTTAAGAAGCACGGAGATATGGGCAAGGTCAACGCATAAACCGTATTTGGATCAAGTTTCCCAGGGGAGGGAAAACTTAACCAAAGGAGAGAACAATGCTGACACCAGAAGAGAATGATCTGATTTGTAGGACTGATAAGGGCACCCCCATGGGAGAGGTCATGCGCCGATACTGGCAGCCTTTCCTGATCTCTGATGAGCTTCCAGATCCGGACTGTGACGCCATACGTGTTCGGTTGTTGGGCGAGCAGCTTGTCGCGTTCCGTGACACCAATGGGGTCGTAGGCCTCGTCGCTGACGCTTGCCCACATCGGGGCGCGTCAATGTTCTTCGGCATCAACCAGGAATGTGGCCTGATGTGTATCTACCACGGATGGAAGTTTGATGTGAACGGTGAATGCACAGACATGCCTTCAGACCTGCCCGGAAGCGGTTTCAAGGACAAGGTAAGAATTGAGGCCTATCCCTGCATTGAGTCGGCAGGCGTCATCTGGACCTACATGGGGCCCAAAGAGAAGGAGCCCCCGCACCCCAACTTCATCTTCAACAACCTCCCCCAAGAGAACGTGCATGCATTCCGTGTCCCCATCTACTGCAACTGGTTGCAGAGCATGGAAGGGAACATTGACTCCACCCACCTGGGCACGCTCCACGTGGACTACCAGGATATGCACCCGGTGGACCTGGAGTATGACAAGCCGGACACTTACCCTTCCGGGGCATTTGTCCGATACAACCTAGCCAAGTACCGTTACGCCCGCATCGATGTGCAGGATACCTCCTATGGGTATCGACTCATCGCGTCACGGCCAACGGACAACGGCAACCAGCACGTCCGCACTAACTGCCACGTGCTGCCCTACAGCACCTTCATTGCATCCCCGGGCAAGGGTGGCTCCGTTTTGATTCACCCGCCCACGGACGATGAGAACTGCTACCGCATCGGCATCCAGTTCCGGACGGACAGGCCAATCACCGGACAGGAGCGCCGAACCATCACCATGGCTGGGACATACATGGAGAGTGATGGCAAGACTCGCAAGAACCGTGAAGAGAATGACTTCAACGTGGACCGCTGGGCACAGAAGAACACCATCCTGTCCGGCATCTGGCCTTTCGCAGACCAGGACTACGCCATCATTGAGACGATGGGCAAGATCTTTGACCGGACCAAAGAGCACCTCTATCAGGGTGACCAGGCCATCATTAGGAACAGGCAACAACTGTTGAAGATGGCCATGGACATCCAGGAGGGCATAGACCCGCCAGGAACGGGGAACAACAACGACATTCCTCACCACCTGATCCACTCCGTGGAGAAGATCATTGGGCCTGACGACGATCCGTGGTTCTTGGAAGCGGACGCAGGAGAAACGACTGAAAAGGGTCAACGTACCCGCTAGTAAAGAATCCAAGGGTGCCCTGGCCTGGGCCAGGGCACCCTTGGATTCTTTGGGGGGGTTGAAAGATTGCCCGTGTATCGGGTGCTGGGAGCAACACCATGGCAGTACAGGCCTTTGCTCAAGAGCAACATATGAAGATTAGTGAGTATCTGAGGGCCGAGCACAAGACCATTAGTGAGGATGTCTGGCGTCTTGAACAACAACTTGAGATTGGCAGCCTCTCCATTACTGATGTGAAACTTACAGTCCGCACCATTGCCGCCGCATTGGAAAACCACGCCAAGCTGGAAGAGAAGGTTCTGTTCCCTGCGTTGGAGCATGCCCTGGGCCGTGATGATGGCCCGTTGGCCGTCATGGAAGCCGAGCACAGTCGAATCGCCGCACTGTTCAGTCGTATCGATGGCGCTCGTGATGAGGACAACGTGCCCATGCTTACTAAAGAACTCACAGGGATGCTACTGAACCATTTTTCCAAGGAAGAAAGTGACCTGTTCCCGAAGGCAGACGAGCTTCTAGGCACGGTGGAGATTGATGAGTCGGGTTCAGTTCAGCTTGTGTAGTGAGAGGTTACCTAGCAAGGAAGGGGCCATTTGGCCCTTCAGGTGTACACCGTTTTACCCTATTGGACCCATAGTACAAACCCTAGAATGTGAATTGTTGAACGAACGGTTCCGGAGAGACTCTTAAGAAGAACATTAACCACCCTCGCGTAGAGAAGGCCCTCCCCTGGGTTGCGGGTCTGTGATGCTTCTGCATTGCAGGCCCGTACTTTTTGTCCTACACGTCGTTGGGGCCGTAGTGTCGAACAAAGTAGGCTGCGGCTTCGGCTCTCCGGCTGAGGTTAAGCTTCACCAGAATGCCGCTGACATAGTTCTTGACTGTCTTCTCGCTGAGGAAGAGCGTACTAGCGATCTGCTTGTTGGTCATTCCGTCTGCAATGAGCTTCAATACCTTGATCTCCTGTTCACTGGGGGCATTGCTGGGGATGGATTTCTGGTCACTGATGGTGCGAATCCTGTCCATCACACCCTGGGTGACAGCGGGATCCAACAGCGATTCTCCACGGCCTACCCTTCGGATAGCATCGACTAGATCGTTACTGCGAGCCTGCTTCAACAAGTAGCCGCTTGCTCCAGCCATGATTGAGCCCATGACCGCGCTATCGTCGGGGAACGCCGTCAGCATGATTACTTTGGTGTCAGGGTTTTCATCCCGGATCGCCCTGCACGCCTCGACTCCACTGCCGTCTGCAAGCCGCACATCCATGATGACGACATCCGGATGGTGGGCCTTGGCTGCGTCAACGCTCTCTTGAACGGTGCCGGCCTCTGCTACAACCTCAATGTCACCGAGATGCTGAAGCAAAGTGCGTAGGCCTTCCCGTACAACTTCATGGTCGTCTGCAATTAGGACGCGCATGGTTTCCTCCTAGCCCTGAGCCGTCGCCTCTGTTATTGGAATGTTCACTGATATCGATGTTCCCGTGCCCAATGCGCTTTCCACTTCCAGCCATCCGCCTACGCGTTGGACACGAATATCCATGTTTCTGAGCCCTTGCCGTTCTTCGCTTCTCGGCTGGAGCGGGTCAAACCCCTTGCCATCGTCCTTGACCGTAAGTTTGAGGAGATCGTTGATGTTGCTGCCTTCCACACTGACGTTCTGTGCTTGGGCATGTTTCAGGATGTTGGTCATGGCCTCCCGCATCACCTGGAGCAGCTCCATCCGATGTGCCGAAGAGAGTGGTTCATCCAGGTTTTCGGTAATCGCCAAGTTCACGTTCAGCAGGGCATTCAGCTGAAGTTCTGTGAGAAGATCCTCAATGCCCTGATTCAACCGCTTCCCATAGTATACCTGAGGATTCAAGCCAAGGATGTTGTTTCTAAGGTCTCGGATGACCTCATCCAGTTTGTCCACAGAATACGATAGTTGGTCTGCAACCTGATGGGGGATGTCGGTTGTTGTTCTGACCACGTTTTCTAGACGCAATCCCAGGGCGTAGAGAGACTGGATCACGCTGTCATGAAGGTCTCTGGCGATGCGTTCACGCTCCTCCAACATCGCTAGTGTCTGTACCTGTCGGTAGAGTCGTGCGTTCTCGATGGCCACAGCGGCCTGACGTGCGAACAGCACCATGATCTCCTCGTCCTCCGGAGAGAACTCTGGTTCAGACGCTTCATTGGTGAGGTAGAGCTGGCCGATCGTCCTGCCCTTTGAGACGACAGGAACACCCAGAAACCGCTCCATGGGAGGGTGTCCTTCGGGAAAACCAACGGAGCGTGAGTGTTCGCCGATACTCGGAACCCGTAGGAGATTGCCTGTCTGCATCGGTACGGCTAGCAACCCACGTTTCATGGAGGGAGGATGGCCAAGTCGCGCGCGCTCTTCTGTGGTGATGCCGGAGGTCAGGAACGCCTCTACCTGGCCGTTCTCGTCCAACACTGCCAGTGCACTGTATCTGGCAGTGGCGACCTCCCTCGCCAGGTCGATGACCTGTTGGAACACCGCTTCAGAGGAGAGCTCAGAGGTCATTGCAAACGAGGCATCGAATAGCGCGGCAAACTGTGTGTTTCTTCGCTCCGCTCCAACATGGAGGTCAACCAACTCTCGCGTTTCGCTCTGTGATCTATTCATAACTTCAAACATACCCAGACTGAAGAGCAGAAGTGCCCCACCAACGCTGCCCCCAGCGATGCCATGGGTTACTCCAGCTGGAAGCCCATCGTCAAAAAAGAGGTAGCGCAGCAACTCCAACGCCCCTGCAAAGAGCGTGGTGAGGGTAAACCCTGCCCAAACAATACGGTTATTACGCATGATAGTAGTGTGCGCATGCTAGCATATTTGTACGTGGGAAGGTTCATTTCACTGGCATACGTTGACCGTTTGTGTTATTGTTGCTGCGTGGTGGTCCGATCCCAATGAAGATGTGCGCTATGAAATCAAACGTACCTCAATACATCGGAGACCGGTCCCGTGGTTATTCTTTTAGGAAAGGAGGTCACCGATGGCTTTTGAGGATAAGACACTTACTTGTGTAGAGTGTGGAGCAGATTTCACATTCGAAGCAGGCGAGCAAGAGTATTTCGCGCAGAAGGGATTCACTAACGAACCCCGCCGCTGCCCCACCTGCCGCTCGGCTCGACGTGCTGCCAGTGGTGGTGGTTACGATCGCGGCCCGCGACAGATGTATCCCGCGGTTTGCGCCCAGTGCGGTCAGGACACCCAAGTCCCGTTCCTGCCGCGCGGCGACCGTCCTGTCTACTGTAGCGATTGCTTCAGTCAGCAGGCCGGCGGACGACGGTAAGGTAAACATCTAACCGCGCCAAAAGAAAAAGAGGCGACTGCCTATAAAGCAGTCGCCTCTTTTTGTTGTTCTCTTTAGAACCCTTTAAGAGACAGGAACTGTCTTGACCTCATGGGCTTGGAGTGCCGGGAGGACGTCCTTACCAAACCTCCGAAGCTGCTCCATGAACATATCACCTGGCATCGCCCCTCTGTTGAAGCTAATGAGCAACGTATTCGCGCCCACCTCGTCAGCCGTTGCTATGAGCCTGTCCCTGACTTCGCTTGCCGGTCCCCATGCCAGATCCTCGCTACGTTCCACGTCTTCAATGGTCATGTTCCTGTAGCTCTCTCGGTTGCCTGCCATGAACTTTCGGTTCTCAGGTTGTACGTAGTCGTAGGCGTCTGAGTTGATGTAGCCCTGCGCTTGCTGTAAAGACGCCTCCGTGATGTTGCCGTGGCTGAATAACGTCTGACTGAAGTACAGCGAGTACGGGCCGGCCTGCTTCACGGCTTCGGCTCTGCTATCAGCAACAAAGGCATTGACGGGAAGAATCAGATGATCGGGCGTAATCTGATGCCCGTTCTCACCGAGGCATTTGGCGTAGTAGTTCACAATATCGTGTCGTACGCCCATGTGTGGCACTAGCCCCGGTGTTATGGGGAAATTCTCCCTACCCGCGAACTGGATGGTCTCTTTGCTACCGGTTACCGGCAACCATACGGGCGGTCGAGGCTGCTGGTACGGCCGAGGCCATATTGCAACATCTTTGTATGTCCAGAAATTGCCTTCGTAAGAGAAGACCTCCTCTGTCCATGCCCTTTTAATGATTTCCCAAGACTCCTCAAAGCGTGCTCGAGAGTCCTTCATCGACACCTGGAAAACGTTGTGCTCACGCGGAATGCCTCGAGCGAAACCGGAGATGAGCCGCCCCTCTGAAAGGCAGTCCACCATCGACAGCTCTTCTGCGAGTCGCAGCGGGTCATGGATGGGGAGCAGGTTGCCATACACCAGCAGCTTCAGGTTCTTGGTGCGCTGTGCCGCCGCCGCCACCATGATGTTGGGAGAATTCATCAGTCCATAGGGCGATGTGTGGTGCTCGTTAAAGCCGATGCCGTCATAACCCAACTCGTCCATCAACGTCCACGCCTGCAGGTGCTCTTCGTATGTCTGCGCGGCTACCGTGGGGTCGAAGTGCTTCTTGGGTAGCGGCCACGGCAATTCGGTACCCTCTCGCAAGTGGCCGAGGTGTTCTCCGTACGGAAGCAGATCAAAGGCAAAGACCTTCATGGGCAATGCTCCTTTGGAGTGTTGATTGCTACGGGTAGACTAGGGAGACGGCCAACCAACGTCAAGAGGCGGATTGTATATAACAAGGAGGCCCGCCCCAACGAATCGGGACGGGCCTCCTCCCCTGACAATATTACTGTGCGATGGTTAGAGTGCTGCCTCGCCTCGCTCGTTGGTGCGTACTCGTGCAAGGTCCAGCATGGCGGTGATAAAGATCTTGCCGTCACCGATGGCACCCTCGCCCGGGCTCTTGGACGCTTCAATGATGGCGGTAATGACCTTGTCCTTCATCCCATCCTCTACTACCGTCCGGATGCAGGTCTTCTGTACTGCAGACCGGGTGGCTGTCTGTCCTGCGCGGCCTACGAAGACCTCTACGCCGGCCTGACGACCCTGTCCTGTCACGTTGTAGTAGTAGAACCCCGGGACGCCTACATCTTCAAGGGCAGTGGTGACGGCGCCAATACGTTCCGGCCGAACAACTGCTTCTATGCAAATCATCTGCTTAACTCCTTCTTGGAATTTCCCGTTTTTACTATATCAGGATGAATTGTTGAATATTAATCCGCGCCGTCGCTCACATATGCGCGTTCACCGTGGGCTGTCAGGTCAAGGCCCTGGTCTTCATCATTCTCAGAGACTCTCAGACCCAGGCCAGGAATGATGTCCAGTACCTTCAGGATAACCGCTGTCGCAACGAGGGAGTAACCGAGGGTTGCTCCGATGGCAATGAACTGTGTTCCCATAATCCCGCGGTTGCCCTCGATAAGTCCATCCGTGCCGCCAATGACCCCGACTGCAAAGATGCCTGTTGCGATTGCGCCCCAGAGGCCTCCGACTCCGTGGACTGCGACGACTTCCAAAGCATCGTCAAACTTGAGCTTGGCACGGAGGAGGACTGCGCCATAGCAGAGCGCTCCTGCGCCGAAGCCGATTGCTATTGCGCCCATGACCCCTACAAAACCGGAAGCCGGGGTTATTGCTACCAAGCCAGCTACCGCACCGGAGGCCACACCAATTGCGCTCATGCGTCCGGTCTGAATCTGGGAAATGATTCCCCATGTCAGCGCTGCTGTAGCAGCAGAAATATTGGTGACCAGGAATGCGTTCACTGCAATCTCGTTGGCCGCCAAACCCGATCCTGCGTTGAATCCGAACCAACCGAACCACAGGATGGCTGCGCCAAGGACGACATAGGGAACGTTGTGTGGTTCAGACGCTGCGTTCTTGCGCCTGCCCACCATGACTGCCGCAACAAGTGCTGCAATACCAGCGTTGATGTGGACTACTGTGCCGCCGGCAAAGTCCAGGGCACCCTTCTCAAAGAGCCAACCATCGCCAGCCCATACCCAGTGTGCTATCGGTACGTACACAAGGGTGACCCACAGGACCAGGAAGACCAGGTATGTGGTGAACTTGAACCGTTCCACGATTGCGCCGGTAATCAGCGCGGGGGTGATGATGGCGAACATCATCTGGAATACCACAAAGAGCAACTCATCGCCGTCATTCATCACATCTAAGCCACTCAGGCCGAGGTGACTGAAGTCGCCAATGAACTTCCCGCCTTCGCCAAATGCCAGACTGTACCCCCAAAGCACCCATACAAGGCTCACAACCGCCATGGCTATGAAGCTGTACATGATGGTGCTGACCACGTTCCGTGATCGAACCAGACCACCATAGAAAAACGCCAATCCCGGCGTCATGAACAAGACCAGGGCTGATGCTGCGAGCATCCAGGCTGTATTGCCGCTATCCATGAACTCCTCCGTTCTGTGCTGGGGGCATCCCAGCGAGTTTCGATTAAAGTCCATATTGCGGCACAGATGTTTCGTGGAGATTACGCAGATGTTACGAAGTTGTTACATGAATACCCGAGGGGTAAAAGAGGAGAGCCTGAGCGAGTCATATTCGAAGTCGCAGTCCGTCAATCAGCGAAGGAAAGCTTGGGGCCAACGGAGATCAACAGGTAAGAAACGAAGCCTACCGCTACCACCACGGCGATTAAAAGAGGGATGACCCACCAATCCATTTTCGTCCCTGACGGGTTTCCCTTGGGGTGAGCCGACGACAGGTGGGCTACCAGCGTGCCTTCAAAATCCTTATTACATATACCGCAGTGCTCCATGGCGTCACTCCTAGACGGATGCGTTGCCTTTTTAGTCGGAACCAGGCAGGTTAATGGCCCACTTGGCGCCGAGTTTGAACGTCAGGAATATGAGCGGCGGTGCCCCCACCAACAAAAACGGCAATCCCCACCACTCGCCGTAGCTGAATCCATAGATCAGCGGCACTACTAGGCACGCCACACCGCCAATCATGACCGCAAACCACGCTATGTACTGTGCAATACGTTTGAACACGAGATTCATGGGGGGATGGTATCACGCCAGGGCTTAGCCCTGGACCCATTCTGCCAGGCCCTGGCTAATCTTGCGAAGCGAACCAGAAGAGCCAGCTAAGCGCGGCCAGACCAATGAGGCCGAACACCAGCTTGTTGGAGAATTTTGCTCGTTTGGGTTGCTTTGATGACATGGTATCAACCTAACGTTTTGAACCGGATGGTTCATGCTGATTAACGATAATAAACCGTCAGGGAGCAGGCTTCCCGCTAAGCGGGACCCAGGCGAAGATCTGCTGAGTACTGGACGCGCACAATGTGGCTGGGATTGGATTCCTTCATGTGTCGTTTCCCAACCTCCACCTGAAAGGTTTCAGCTGCTTCTTCCAGTTCTTTGCCTCTCAGGTCAACTTCTTTGTCCAATTCAAAGGTGCATTGGGTACACCAGGCTTGTAACGTCCGCATGGGGCTCCTAAAAAATCGCCTTGTATGAAGGATAGCACGGCCCGAAGAATGGAAGGTCGTTGGTTACGCCAGGGCCTCGCTCCGGGTACGTTGGATAAACCGCTGGAGTGCGACGAGTGCCCAGATAGCCTCTATGACAGTGATGGGATACACCTCCGATAGGCCGCTGTAGACGGATGTGCCCGCAGATGCCAGCGCGAAGGCCAGGATATACCATCGAGAGCGTGGCTCAAGCCAGTACGCCAGCATCATGATTGCAACCACGACCGAGCCAAATACCGTCAGCATCACGTCCTCCTTCGCAGAGTAGTTTACGGCATTGTTGGCGTTGACTGACGCAACCCACTGTGTAAGCCTGTTGGCTCTGCCACAAACTTCATCAGGACGTGTATGTATGACTCAATCAATGCAAGGAAAAACCGCTGTTGTCACCGGCGCCACATCTGGGATCGGATGGGCGAGCGTTCTCAATTTTGCTAGGCATGGCGTAAACGTTGTCGCATCAGGTCGACGTGAGGATCGAGGCTCGGCACTTCTCGCAGAGACTGAAGCGCTGCCGGGAAAGGTCATCTTCGTTCGGACCGATGTAACAGTTCCGGCCGATGTCGAGAACCTGATGGCAAAGGCAATCGCAGAGTTCGGGCAAATCGATTACGCCTTCAACAACGCCGGTGGTTCTATAAATGCCGCTAGGATACATGAGATGTCGGAGGAGGATTGGGACCACTACTCGGATACGTATTTGAAGAGTGTCTGGCGATGTATGAAGCATGAGATTGTCCACATGCTCCCTAATGAGTCTGGCGTAATCATCAATAATGCATCGACATCAGGATTGTCCAGCTCCGACAACGCCGCATATGCAGCGGTGAAGCACGGCGTAGTGGGTCTGACCAAATCGACCTCACGACAGTACAAGGGCGAGGGATTGAGGTTCAACGCGGTTTGCCCTGGTTGGGTTGAGACGGAGATGACTGCTGGGTGGCAGGACAACCCGGCCAAAAGGGAAGAGGTTGTGTCTCAGCAACACATCCAGCGGATAGGCGAGCCTGAAGAGGTAGCTAACCTGGTGCGGTGGATGTGCTCAGATGAGGCGGCCTACATCACCGGAGTTGCCTGGCTGATTGATGGTGGGATTAGCGCCTGAATACCCGATTCTGATAATTTTGACGAGGTTTGGTAACCGCAGGCATATAGGTCCAGGACTGGTCCTGGCTGGTTGACACAGGTACGGCCACATAGGTACCATGCCACCTAACGAATTCCCTCGCAGGCGCGTATAGCCCTTACTAATCAATTCCTGTGACTGATGATGGACATTCGTAAGTGGAATAAGAGCCATGCTCCATTTCCGGAAACTATTTGAATCAAGGGAGGATGCCATTGCGCCCAATTGAGTATGTAGCGGCCAAGACCGTACAAGAAGCCGTAACGTCCCTGGCGGAGAAAGGTGATGCAGCGCGGCCCCTCGCGGGTGGTACTGACATCATCGTTCAACTGCGAGGCGGCAGACGGCAGCTAGACCGGCTGGTTGATATGAAGGCCATCCCAGAGCTGAATGAGCTCACATACAACGCTAGTTCAGGATTGCGCATCGGAGCGGCAGTCCCTTGCTACCGCGTGTACGGCAATGCCGAAGTCGCCGGTGCCTACCCCGGCCTTATCGATGCTGCATCACTGGTTGGTGGCATCCAGATTCAAGGTCGAGGCTCCATTGGCGGAAACCTCTGCAACGCGGCACCCAGCGGTGACACCATCCCGGCCCTCATCGCCCACAGCGCCGTTGCTGAGATCACTGGTCCTGGTGGCAGTCGCGAAGTGCCCGTTGAAGACTTCTGTACTGCACCGGGTCGCACGGTGATTCAATCTGGCGAAATCCTGGTTGCGATTCGCATCCCTGCGCCTGCGGCCCATTTTGGGGCATGCTACATGCGCTTCATCCCCCGGAATGAAATGGACATCGCCGTTGTTGGCGTCGGGGCCTCCGTGGTCATGGACGGCAACAAGGTCACTGCCTGCCGGATAGCCTTGGCCTCTGTAGCACCTACACCGGTGTATGCAGCAGCAGCAGGCGCCGTCCTCGCCGGCAAAGAGGCAACGGAAGAGAACATCAACGCGGTAGCTGAAGTAGCACAGTCCGCAGCCACCCCAATCTCAGATATGCGCGGCACGGCAGAGTACCGCACGCACCTCATTGGTGTGCTGACTCGCCGAGCATTGCAGAGCGCTATCCAGCGCGCGAAGGGAGCATAACCATGGCATCAGAGAAGACCCACGTACGAACGACACTTAACGGTGAGGCCACAGAGTATCTCTGTGAGACCAACCAGAGCTTGTTGGAAGTCCTGCGGGACGTCCTGCTCCTGACCGGCACCAAAGAGGGCTGCAACGATGGCAACTGCGGCGCGTGTACCGTCAACATGGACGGGCGCATCGTAGATTCTTGTCTGGTCCTTGGCGTAGAGGCGGAAGGCGCTGAAATCCTGACAATCGAGGGTGTAGCCACTCCCGAGGGTCTGCACCCCATCCAGCAGGCGTTCCTGGAGAACGCTGCCCTACAGTGCGGTATCTGCACGCCGGGATTTATCATTGCTTCTAAAGCTCTTCTTGAGAAAGAGCCTAACCCGTCCGAGGCGAGGATTCGCCACTGGCTGGCCGGAAACCTCTGCCGATGCACGGGCTATGACAAGATCGTCAAGGCGGTTGTGGCTGCGGCCAACACCATAGGGGGGAAGAAGTAATGACGACGTCAGATAAGAAGAAGTATAAGGTCATTGGCACCACACCCATTCGCCACGATGGTGCGGACAAGGTAACTGGCAGAGCCGTCTACGGAATTGACTTTCACACGACAGGCATGCTGTGGGGCAAGATTCTTCGAAGCCCCCACGCCCACGCCAAGATCAAAAGCATCGATGCCACCAAAGCGCTTGCGCTCCCCGGCGTCCATGCGGTGGTTACAGGCAAGGACATGGCCGTTGCTCGGGACATAGAGGTTGAGGCAGGCGAGACTTCCCTGAACTACATGCATCTCAGCGACAACGTGATGGCCAGGGACAAGGCACTTTATAAGGGCCACGCCGTTGCTGCAGTAGCTGCCGATACCCAACACATCGCTGAAGAGGCTCTGGGCCTCATCGAAGTGGACTATGAAGTACTGACTCCGGTGTTGAACGGCCGGGAGGGCATGAAGTCGGATGCGCCGCTGATCCACCCTGACCAAACCACCAAGATTATGGCATTTCGCTTTGACCCCGGCACAGACTCCGGCGAGAAGAGCAACATTGCCGGTAAGTCGCAGCTCAAGCTCGGCGACATCGATGCCGGGTTCAAGGAAGCCGATTTCATCGTCGAACGTGAGTACACCACCTCCTGGGTCCACCAGGGCTATATTGAAGCTCAGAATGCTACAGCTCACTGGAACAACGACGACAACATCACGGTCTGGAACAGCAGCCAGGGTACTTTCAACCAACGCCAGTTGATGGCTGAGATTTTGAAGCACCCTGTCTCTCAGATAAAAATGGTCCCCATGGAGATCGGCGGCGGGTTTGGCGGCAAGATACCGGTGTATCTGGAAATTCCTGCTGCCATGCTTTCTAAGAAGACAGGCCACCCGGTCAAGATGACGATGACTCGCACAGAGGTTTTTGAAGGCACTGGACCGGCTTCTGCAGCGCAAATGAAGGCCAAGGTTGGCGCAACAAAGGACGGTCGCATCACTGCCGCTTACGCAGAGTTGGTTTTTGAAGCAGGTGCATTCCCAGGTTCAGCCGTGGGCGCAGGTGCCCAGGGCATGTTCACCACGTACAACATTGAAAACGTGTTGATCGATGGCTACGACGTCGTCGTCAACAAACCGAAGTCGGCGGCCTATCGCTCGCCCGGCACACCCCAGGCCTGCTTCCCTGCAGAAGCCGTCATCGACGAACTGGCAGAACTGGTGGGCATGGATCCCCTCGATTTCCGTATGAAGAATGCGGCAAAAGAGGGCGATCGACGCGCAGACGGCGTCCAGCACCCTGAGATGGGCAACCTGGAGTGCATGGAAGCGCTGAAGGCCAGTGATCACTACAAGTCTGACCTTGGTGGCCCCAACCGTGGCCGTGGCGTCGCTTCTGGCTACTGGGGCAACGCGGGCATGCCTGCAAGCTGCTCCATTGCCATCAACGCCGACGGCACAGTGAGCCTCGCCGAGGGTTCACCGGACATCGGTGGCTCACGGACTTCCATCGCAATGATGTGTGCCGAGGCTTTCGGCATCGCCGCAGAGGACGTCCACCCAAGCATCAAGGACACTGACTCCATCGGCTACCAGGGCCTCACCGCCGGTAGCAGCACCACCCTGCGTAACGGCTGGGCGGTCTTTGAAGTCACCAACCAGGCCATCGAACTAATAAAGGCTCGGGCTGCCCGACTGTGGGAGACGGAACCCGAGAACGTGGACTTTGCCGATGGCGTCTTCTTCTCCAAGGCGGAGAAGGAACTGAAACTGACATTCAAGGAGATGACCGGCAAGTTGATGGAGACCGGTGGTCCCATCTCTGTGGCCGCATCGGTAGCACCCAGAGGCGCAGGCCCCTCCTTTACGACACACATGGTCGACGTGGAAGTTGACCCAGAGACAGGCAAGGTAGAAATCCTCCGTTACACAGCGGCCCAGGACGTGGGCACCATGATCCACCCCGACTATGTTGAGGGTCAGGTTCAGGGCGGCGCAGTCCAGGGGATCGGTTGGGCGTTGAATGAGGAATATTTCTTTAGCGACAAGGGTGCAATGCTGAACGCCAGCTACTTGGACTACCGCGTACCAACAATGCTTGATCTTCCTATGATTGACACCATTCTGGTGGAACACGCTAACCCGGATCATCCCTTTGGCGTCCGCGGAGTTGCTGAGATTTCTGTGGTGCCGCCGCTGGGCGCACTGGCCAACGCAATCTATGCAGCTGTGGGCGTCCGCATGCGTGACCTGCCTATGGCACCGCACAAGATTGTAAAGGCGCTTCAGGAAAAGAACGGAAAGACCAAGTAGCCTGTGGCAACTGTTTGGATACCAACTCCGTACCGTGACCTTGTCGGCGGCGCAGAAACGGTCACCGTCGCAGGGTCAACGGTGCGGCAGATTACACGGAACTTGGACACAGTCTACCCCGGGTTCTGGGAACGGTTGGTGGATGACGAGACCGACCGCATCCGGGCTGGGGTATCCGTGATTATCAACGGCGTTGTAGTGGGTACCGCTCTCCATGAGCCCGTTGGAGAGAACGACGAAGTCCACTACCTCCCCGCCATCGCAGGCGGCCATCCTTAGGCTGTTTTGATCCTGGCGGTTACCCAAGGGTGTAGCTAGAAATCTGATAGGTAGGTGCTATGAGTAGGTGGTCGCCAGCCTCCCGTATCAATAATGTGCAACCCCCCGTAATCCGCATGGGTGGCCAGCGCGCTCGCGATCTGGCTCTAGAGGGCATCGATGTAATTGACCTTGGCCCCTCAAGCCCGCATTACGTGACTCCCAAACACATCATTGATGCCGGTGTGCAAGCCCTCCATGACGGTCATACCAATCATGCTCCATCACTAGGTATTCCAGAGTTCAGGACTGCAATAGCTGAAAAGCTCTCTTCGATAAACCACATTCAAGCCGATCCCGGTAGAGACGTCATGGTGGTGCCAGGCAGCCAACAGGGCCTCTACTACGCGGTGAATGCCTACGTTGGCCAAGGTGATGAGGTGCTGCTGGTGGAGCCCGTTTGGGGCAGCTTTCGTCAGCAGATTGAGTTGGCAGAGGCCACGCCGATATCCGTCTCCCTTAGTGCGGAAGAGGAATATCACCTCTCTTACGAGGCTTTGGATGCGTGCGCCACAGAGCGTACCAAGCTACTGATCTTCAACAACCCTCAAAACCCTACAGGTCGAGTGTACACACGCGCAGAACTTGAGAATGTGGCTCGAGTCGCTCAAGAGCGAGACTTACTGGTGCTTTGCGACGAGACGTATGAGTACTTTGTCTATGACTCCAACGAGCACATTTCTCTGGCTACACTCCCCGGTATGAAAGAACGCACGATAACGAGCTTCACCTTCAACAAGTCATACGGCATGTCTGGTTGGCGACTTGGTTGCATGGTGGCTCCTGGCGAGCTTCTCGACCCGATGTCGAGGGTACAGGAGTACACAGCCAGCTTTGTGCCGCCCTTCACTCAGATTGCAGGAGTGGCTGCGCTGCGAGGGCCGCAGGACCATATTCAACAATGGCGTGACGAGTGCCGAGACTTGCGATTGCAGGTCGCAGCGATGTTCAACGCTTTGCCTGGAGTCCACTGCCCTATAACGGAGGGGACGACGTTCCTCTTCCCTCGATTCCCTGGCGGGGAAGCATCCACGGAGCTGGCGGAGCGATTGCTGAACGAAGCGTTGGTGACCGTCACTCCCGGTTCAGGCTTCGGCGATTCAGGTGAGGGTCACTTGCGTGTCTCGTTGATGCGATCTCCAGTTGATCGGGTTCTGGAGGGCGTTGAGCGGATTACAAAGGTGCTTAGGGGTTAAGTACTACCATGCCTATCCAAGTGAAACGAAAAGGCCCCTGAATTTCAGGGGCCTTTTGATTATCTTATTCTGTCTTAGCTATCCGTCAGGTAGTCTGGGTCCAGGCCGAGCCCTGAGGGTAACCGCAGGCTCTCAGGTGCAGGACTCGTCCTGCCCTGGCTAGACACCCATCCAGCGCTTGCCTTGTGCCAGGCCCTTAATGTACGCGGCTTGGCCAGCGTGCTGGGTGTTGTCACTGATAATGCTGGCGAGCCGAACGCCGACAGTCGGTAGCGGGCTGTACTGCGGCTCATCAAGTTCACGGTCCATATCCGCCGCTGTCATGCCACTCAAGACCTCTTTGGTGCGCTCGTATACTGCGTCGTGGTAGGCCTGCAGTAGATCTGCGGCTGGGCGGACTTTGGCTACGTCTTCCGGCGTGTGGCCTGTGCCCGTGTTCTTGACGTCTGGTTCCATATTAAACTTGGCATGCCAGCCGTCCGCCGTCCACAGCTGCTCTTTGCCTGCCATGCCAGACATGTGGTGGTCCTGCACTCTGCTGAGGTGCCAGATGACCCACGCGGTGGAGTTGGCGTTCTCGTCAGGGCGATAGTACAACTGATCCGGCGTCATGCCACCCAGCACTCGCCGAATGGTGTTCTGGATACGACCTAGAGCATCTGCAACGATTTCGCTGCCTTCCATGAAAAGCCTCCGCAAAAAGATAGGCCACTAGAGCCTTTATTGGGCAACGAGCCCGCGAGAGCAACGGAAGTGTAGTTGGGTGCGAAGTCGACTGTCAAACGAAGGGGGTGAGGTTAGGCCGTAGTCAAAGATAGGGCTTTCGCCTGGATAACTTCCTGAATCAGATCATTCCATAGGGATTGCTCTGTGGCGGGGCTCACCAGTGTTGATAGATCCGTGCACCATTGTTTCAACTCTTGGAGAAACGCGGGTTCGTTCTCAATGCGAGTAAGCACGCGGGCAAGGTCGTGTTCGTTCTCTACCTCATAGTAGCCGGGGTAGTCTTCACCCAGCATGCCTACGGAGCCGGCGATGCGCGATGCGATGACGGGAATCGAGTCCGCCAGCGCTTCAGAAACCACGTTGGCACCGCCCTCGGCCAGCGACGTTAGTACCATGGCCTGGCTCTTGGCCATCACGCGACGTGCTTTCCACCTCGGCATTTCCCCCAACCATCGATAGCGCGGATTGTTCGCCGTCTCATCCATGGCAGTTTGTTCAAGTTCGGCGTTCATGGCCCCACCTACGTGCAGAACCTGTAGCTGCGACGATTCCGGCAGCAACCGAGCGGCCAGGGCTGTGCGCATGGGGTCCTTTACGGGGCGAAGGTGGCCGATCACAGAAACGTTGAACGTCTTGCCCGATGGCTGGTGCCCGCCTGGTGTCTGACGTGCTGATTGGAAGATGGTTCGTGCTTTGTCGCGCACGTGGGTTGGCAGCTGCTCCATGCCCAGTGGCTGTAGCATCATCATCCGTGTGGCCAGTTCCAGAGAACGCTGGGCCTCAGGCTTCTCATGAATGTCCTGGTAGATGTCTGTGCCCGTAAGCGCCAAGACAATGGGCAACTCAGGGTGGAGCTGGCTGAACAGCTCTATCGAGTCGGCACTTCGCCATGCGTGAAGAGCAAGCAGCAAATCGCAGTTTGCACCTTTGTACGTCTCTTCAATCACAACGCGGTGGCCAAGCGCCTTCAGTATGCGCGACCATCGCAATGCGGAAGTCATGTTACCGTGGCGAGATGCCCGCGGTACGGGACAGATAAGCCGGATATGCATGATTGTTTGAGTGCCTACCCCTGTTTGCTTTGTGCCTCTCCCCCTAGAGAGCGCAGGTCCGGAATCCTGCCAGGACATCTCTGCGGTCTGGCGGGAAGAAATTCCTCCAAGTGTTGCGTATCAGTCGTGAACGCGTGGCCCATGCCCCGCCGCGGAGCACCTTGCGTGTCCAGAACCAGGGCGCTGAGTACTCTTTGTACGGGTCAATGATGAACCCTGGGTAGGGTCCAAAAGCATCGCTGCACCACTCCCACACGTTGCCCATCATCTGACGCATCCCCAAAGCACTGTCGCCTGCACCAAGGGCCCGGACATCAATGCAGCCCAGGGCCATGGAGTCCATGTTGGCGTGCTCTGCGGTGGGCGCCTCATCCCCCCACGGGTAGATGCGTTTTTCACCCGTGATTGATTTCCCATCGGCTGACGGCACGATGCTTGCTGCCATCTCCCACTCAGCCTCTGTGGGAAGTCGACGGCCTGCCCAAGCGCAGTAGGCGGTGGCTTCATACCAGGTGATGTGGATGATGGGGTGATGCGGTTCCAGCGGCACTACCGTATCGAAGTAATGATACTGCCAGGTGCCGTTAGGCCCGGAGACCCAGTACCACGGGTGTTGGGCACCCTCCCGTTCCTTCCACAGCCAGCCTTCCTTCGACCACAGGTTCTGCCGGGCGTATCCGCCGCCATCGACGAACTTCTGGTACTGCTCGTTGGTAACGGGCGTGTTGGCCATCTTGAACGGGGCGATCTCTACAACATGGCCCCATTTCTCATTATCGAAGACGAAGGGCACCTTGTCCGATATTTGGCCGCCAAGGATGAACGAACCTCCCGGGACGGACACGTCGCCATACGCGAAGTTGTGGTCGGGAGCTGGCGGCGAATTAGGTCGGATGCCTGTGATAGTGGGAGGTGTATAGCCCAATGTTTGGCGTGTGTAGGTCAGCGCCTCTCCGTGCATGTCCTCGTGAAGGGTGGCTAGCCGGTAGAAGTAGGCGTCGTCCTCCGTGGGCTCGGCGCCGTTCAGTCGCTTCAGTCGTGCAAGAGCCTTGTCCATGACGGACTGCATGTACTCAAGTGAACCCTCCCGTGAGGGTAGAGGAAGCTCCCATCGAGAGTCGTGTGACACCTCGAAGGAGTTGTACAACTCATCGGCGTTAGCGATAAGGGAGTTTTCATTATCCAGGTTGCGGGAGACCCAGCGTTCCTGGAACCAGCCCACGTGGCCTATTTCCCACAGTGGAGGGTTAACAATATCCAAACTTGGGCCGAACATCTGCTCAGCGTCAAAGTCTGCGATGATTTCCAGCAATCGTTGGCGGGAGTCCAGGGCATCGGACGCCAGTTCTGATGTCAGGTTGTGGTCGCCCTTATCAGTAGTAGTCATGAGACCTACCCCTTGCAGTGTGCGTACTAGGGTACCTGTATTTTTCGCGCAGGACTAGCCCGCGCATGAACAGTTAGGTGTAATCTCGCCCGTGGAGATTCTTGTACGAGAGCGACGTGCTCTGCTATCATCACGGCCCAGACTTTGCTTTGGATTGGGGGGCGCTATGGCGGTGGATTTAGCACTGGTGGAGATAGTTAGGAAAGGCGTGGACGCTAGAGCTAACGTTCCGTCTCCGGACCCATTCCCCCGTGTTCTTCGAGTGGAGATTGAGCCTATTGAACACCTGACGTATCGCGCCAAGCCGACCGCTGAGCCACATTTTGAGCTTTACGTGGATGAGCCACAGGATCGCGGAGGCAACGATAAAGGCCCGTCCCCAATCACCTATTTCCTCACGGGCGTGGCAACATGCCTGCTGAACCAGTTCGTTCGACTGGCAATCACGCGAGAGATACCGATCTCCGTGTCCTCTATGACGGTGAAGGGTGTATTTGAGCGCACAGTAGGTGGTGGGTTCAAGGAAATCGTGAATGAGATTCATATCGAAGGCGATATCTCGCTTGAAGGACTTGAGGAGCTTGCCGTAGGCGCAGAAGGCTATTGTTATATCCATAATACGCTAAGCAAAGCGGTGCTCATGACCACTGAGTTATATCTGAATGGAGACCATGTCGTTACCAGAGCGGCAGGGCCAGAAGCATAAAAGCCATAAAGAAAAGGAGAATCACATGCCAAAGAAAGAGATCATCATTCCAGCAGCATTAGGTCAATCCAACGCCAACCTATCCCCCGCAACCAGATTCGGAAACCTGGTGTTCGTCGCTGGCCAAACGGGTCGCGACCCAGTGACCAACGAGGTGGGCAAGGATATCCGTGAGCAGACCCGCAACGTCCTGGAGCGCATCAAGATCATCCTGGAAGAAGCTGGCAGCTCACTCGACAATGTCCTGACGGCAAATTGCTGGCTCACAGACGTTGCTAACGGGCCTGCATTCAATGAGGAGTACGCCAAGTATTTCACAGGAAACAAGCCCGCCAGGGCCACCGTCCAGGCCACCCTCATGGGACCGGACCTGTTGGTGGAGATCATGGTCACCGCCTGCATCCCTGACTAGCATCGGTGGGTCTTTGAATATCATGGCAGGATTCCGGCGAGGGTAGGCGACTATGGGCGTTCATGAACACCTGATGGATGGAGAGCGGATTGTGCTTCAACACCCTCCGTTCTATCTGACTAGCCATAGGTTGCTCCGCTGTGAAAACGATGAGGGCAGCGAGTCCTTCAGGGAAATACCGCTTCTTGGCATGACCGAGGTTGAGCAACTCCGCGTGACCGATCATAAGATCATGTCCATAGGAGCGGGTCTGGTGGTGTCTGGCGTCATCCTGATGGCCACCTGGGGGTTGTTCACGGCGTTCCTCGGTGTTATCGCCGGGATTGTTGCACTGGTACTCGGCTCCAAGGGCAAGGTCACCGGCCATCAGGTGAAATCACCACGGATACCTGATCGGGAGTCGGAGATGTGGCTGCTGCCCACCTGGGGGGCTGACAACTTTGTCAACAAACTCAAGGACATCACTACCGAAAACCAGGACCCCAACCCTCCGCGATACTAAGTATTCGCAAACGCGGCTTGTACGTGCCGTGCTACGGGTATACGTTCTCAGGGCTTCAGACACCGGTGGCGACAGACTTGATATTAGGAAACAAAAATGATTCGAAGTACAGATAGAATCCGTACGATGCACGCCGGCACCTTACCCCGGTCCAACGAACTGCGAGAAATGGTCGTCGCCAAGGAGACCGGACAGGCTTATGACGAGGCCAAGTTCACCCAAATGGCTCAGGCCACCATCAAAGAGAACGTCAAGCTGCAGATCGCATCGGGCATCGACAGTGTCAACGACGGCGAGGTTAGCAAGCTGAGCTTCACCAGCTACATCAGCGAGCGCATGGGAGGCATTGAGAAGCGCAAGCCTGCGGATGGCCCGGCTCCCTACGGCATCAACGGTCGTGACACCCAGGAGTTTGGTGAGTACTTCGCCAACAAGACAGGCTTCACAGGCCTTGGGGCAAACCCGTCCTACTTCGTGACCGGCCCGGTCACCTACACAGGGCAGACCTCCATCCAGGCGGACATCGATAACTTCAAAGCAGGACTTCAGGGCTCAAACCCGGAGGAGACCTTCCTCCCCGCCGTCACTCCCGGCACGATGGAACACTGGCTCAAGAACGAGTACTACAAGTCTGACGAAGAGTACCTTGGTGCTCTGGCGGACGCCCTGCATGTGGAGTACAAGGCCATTGTGGATGCGGGGTTCCTGCTCCAGATCGACGACCCTGACCTGCCGGACGCCTGGCAAATGTACCCGGATATGAGCGTCAAGGAGTATCAGAAGTTCGCTGGCCTACGCGTGGACGCATTGAACCAGGCCATCGGCGATATCCCGGAGGAGAAGGTGCGCTTCCACACGTGCTGGGGTAGCTACAAGGGCCCCCACAAGTACGATGTGCCGCTGAAGGACATGGTTGACTTGATTCTGAGTGTCAACGCCATCGGTTACTCCATTGAGGCGTCCAACCCAATGCACGAGCATGAATGGACTGTTTGGAAGGACGTGAAGCTGCCCGATGGCAAGGTGCTCATCCCCGGCGTCATCGGCCACGCCAGCGACTTCATCGAGCACCCCGAGTTGGTTGCACAGCGACTGGTTCGCTACGCCAACATCGTGGGCAAAGAGAACATCATGGCTGGAACGGACTGCGGCATCGGCTCCCGCGTAGGGCACGCCAAGATATGCTGGGCCAAGTTTGAGGCCTTGTCGGAGGGCGCCCGCATCGCTACCAAAGAGCTTTGGGGTAAGTAGCTCTCTGTAGTGTGATATAGCTGACGAACGGCTCCTCATTTGAGGGGTCGCTTTTGTTTATAATTGGTACCCTGGTACTACTTAACAAAAAAGGATTGGACTGAAGGAAAACACCATGGAGACAGTCGTAGGCATCGTAGCCATTGTTTTAGCCATTCCGGCTTTCCTCATGGTTAAAGCAGTATTAGGAATGCGCTATTGGAATAAGTGTGAAAAGCAGTATAGCGCTTCAATGTCTTCAGGCCTTTCCCACGAGGAAGCATTGGTCGAGATATGCAAGGAGCGCCATCCGGCACTGTCTTTGGACGTTCATTACTCGATTATCAATAAATTCAACGATGTAGATTCGTTAGTACTGTTTCTCACGATTGCACTTCCCAAGAGTGGTGTGGATGACACCCTGGCTTCTAAGCTTGCGAACGATACAACAATTCAGAACCGAAAAGTTCACATAGAAACGAGTGGCTAATTTCGTGAACTGATAAGCAATTCGAACTCAGGGCTGCAAGCGCGGTCCTGTATAGTGGACTCCCGACACCTTATGCCAAGGAAGTATTGAATACATGTTGCCTACCACCGGGGTCATTGCTGTCTTTCTGATTTTCCTGGCAGGGCCTTACTACACCTTTCAGGGGAAGTGGCCAAAACGATGGGGGCATCGACTCTCCGTCGAGGCTCACTCCAATGTCAGCATCCTTGTTGCTATAGCCGTCTTTGTTCACGTTGCGCTCAAGTTCAACCAGTTGGGACCGATAGTTGGTTGGGTTGCTACAGGCTTCTTCATCCTGACCGTGGTCAGTGGCTTCTACGGCATGCACATCGCCAAAGAACCTGCTGCCAGAGCGAGATGGATGAAACGCCAGGGAATATTTGCGTGTGTGTTCTACGCCAGCCTGGTACCTCACCTGATTCTTGAAGCCATAGGGTTGCCTCTGGTGTTTGCCGTAGGTATCGGATGGGCTACGTGGCGATGGCGATCAAGGGTCCGCGAGAAGGTCAGCCTGCTGAAGTGGCTGTATTCCCACTTGAGTCAGCGATGTATAGTTGCATCAATATCACGGGATAACGCGTGATTCAAACCGCTAAAAGTACCAGAAAAGGATTAAATCATGAGTACGAGCAACGGGTCTGATGAAGAGGCGTTACTTTTCACGTTTAAGTACAACCCGCCCATGGATCTAGTCGCGGGTGAAAAGGCGCTGAAGGAAGCCAAGAAAATCCTGGATAAGCTAGGGATAGTCTTTCTGCTTGCTTCTGGAACATGTCTGGGTGCAATTCGGGACAACGCGTTTATTCCGTGGGACGATGATATTGACCTCGTCGCCGTGATTGGCACCAACGGCCTCACCTCGGAAGGGGTGGATGCTGCAATAGCGACTTTCAAAGAAAACGGGTATTTCGTGTATGAGAACAAAGGCATTAAGAGCAGGTCTTTTTCGATGATGAAGGACCATGTTAGGACTGGCTGGGATTGCTACTACATCGTAGACGAAAACGTATGGGTGTATCCAAGGACGCAGATCCCAGCCAAGTTATTCACTAACCCAAAAGAGATCGAATTTGTGAATGAGAAATTCCTGGTGCCCAATCCACCGGAAGAGTACCTCCAACGTAAATACGGCGAGGAATGGAGGACACCCAAGAGGGCAGGGGAGTACGAAAAGGACGTGGTAAGCCAGATGCCTTCTGCGATGTTAGGGGGGCAACCGGCCAGACTTAAAGTCCTTGACGACGAAGGTAACCCCGTAGCGGGAGCCGAGGTTGTGTTGGCCGGCGGTGGCATCTCCCAAACCGACGAATCCGGTTACGCCGATGTGGTATTGGCGGGCGCCGATTGGTATGCGCTGGTCATCCGCTACCCGGAGCACGAGAAGGTGCTGTACACGGAAGAACTGGAGCCTGGTAAGACGTATGTGTACAGAGCCGGATTTGAGGCCACCGTGACCCGGGACGTGACAGGCCAAACCGGAACGCTGGGTAACGTCTTAACGCAGGAATGAGCCTTTGGTTAAAGCGTAACGATCTTGCCGGTTCTAGCAGCTTCGTAGAGTGCCACAGTAGTTCGCACGTGGTTGCGGCTTTCCTCCAGAGTCAGGAAGCTGGGTGTTCCATCAAGGATTGCGGCGTTCATGTCCTCAACCTCGCCAAGATACAGTCGGGTTTCCGGGACATCGATTTCCTGCGATGTCCCATCGGCGGCGTGGAAGAACATCTGACGGTCAGCATCCATCCTGACGAAGGGTCGGTTCAGCGATAGTCGACCCTCCGTGCCGAACACCTCTGCAAGCGTGTGCGATGGGTTGATAAAGCTGGATGATATCTGGGCGAGCTTCCCATCGGCGTAAAAGAGCTGCCCCGTGAACACCTCGTCCACACCGGTGGCACTGACGAACTGCTCGGCTGAAACGCGCTCAGGCGGCCCGCCCATGATCAGTTGGACAAAGCTGAGCGGGTACACTCCTACATCCCACATTGAACCACCACCAAACTCAGGTGTGAGGCGTATGTTTCCGTCACGGAGAAGCATCTTGTAGGTGTGGACGGCCCTGACAAAGGAAACATCACCCAGGCGGCCATCCATGATCCACTGGGTTGCCAGCTTCGTCTGAGGGTGGTGTCTGTACATGAATGCTTCTGCTAACACCAGCCCTGACTTGTTCTTTGCGGCAATCATCGAGTCGACTTCATCTGTGGTCAACGCGACGGGTTTCTCGCAGAGAACGTGCTTCCCGCTTTGCAATGCTTTGATCGTCCACTCTGCATGGAGGTGGTTGGGAAGGCCGATGTATACGGCGTCGATTTGGTCGGAACCCAGCATGGCCTCGTAGCTACCGAAGGCCGTGGGTATTTCCCACTTCCTGGCGTAGGCGTCTGCCGTTTCCTGAGTGCGACTGGCTACAGCCACCAGCGTCCCTCGCTCGGATGCACGGATGGCGGGGATAAGATCTTTGTTGATGTCTGCTGTGGAAAGTAGGCCCCATCGAACGTCTGCCACGTAATCCTCCAGTGTTGTTTCCTACTGCCCACCGTCTCACACTAGGACAAAAGACGACAGCCGCTTGAAAGAGGGGCTGTTTCTGTGGTGGACACTTTCCAGTCCGTCAATGGGGATTCATTTATTTCTTTTATCATTGATTGGAGTTGGCCTGTTCCGGCAAGGATATTACCGATTCTTCATAGCTGAACTTAAGCTAAATGACGTTCAGAACCCCCCCCCACCTGTGAGTACATTTTAGTTACAGGGACATACTGCTACGGAAGACAGTAACTCTCTACAAATGGAACCCCTTCCGAGAGAAGCAGATCATTGCGGCATCAATGACGTGCTTGCGCCGCTCGTCAAAACTGGCTTTTGGAATCCTAGGCATTTGATGATCCTCATATAAAGTATTGCAAGGCTTGCATGCAATTTTAGCATGGCAGATAAATCTATTACTGTCAGAGTCAACCAACAAGAACCATGACGGTGTGCTTGTGGAGAAATTCCCTCCTCTGTTCTTTCAAAATGGGATTGACAAACACCTGGCGCATATATTAAATACCTATTTAGAAAAATGACATTTCGTCCATAAAAGGTAGAGCCAAAAATAGAGGAGGTATGTTCATGGTCACGGAAATCAGCGTCAAGAAGATTGATGCGGACACGCATATAGCCCTCCCCGTAGACTACAACGACTTGCGAGACCTGTTGCCCCGGACTCAAGCTGCTCAGGCAAAAGAGATGATGTGGCGTGAGGCCCAGCGGTTCATGGATCCCAACGGCGTCCGGAAATCCGTAGGGGCTGAGAGCAAAGGCCCGGCACGCGGCTCAGGCGGCGATAGCCCGGACAACATTGAGTTCCGTCTCAAGGAGATGGCGCGACTTGGATTTGACATGCAGGTGCTGGTAGCCCAGACGGCACTGCCTACCACTCTTCAATCCGCATCCATATTCGGAGTTGCCAAACCTCTGTGGCTTCGCACTGCCCTGGCGCAGTTGTACAACGATTCTGCCGCTAAGTTGCAGAGTGAGCATCCAGAGGAGTTCATTGGACTGATGACGGTCCCCTGGGACGACATTGACGCTTCCATCAAAGAGATGGAACGGGGCGCAGCCAAGGGTCTCCGCGCAGTCACTCTGCAGGGTAGCTGGGCGGATCAGAACCTGGATGCACCGGAGCTCTACCCCTTCTGGGAAGCGGTGAACTCTCTGGATATAGCCTGTGTCATGCATGACACGCCACAGCCCTGTGGCGGCAACTTGATTGATCACAACACTCCGTACCCCATGGTGGGGCATGAACGCTATCACCGCCTGCACATCGGCACATACCTAGGCTTCGGCTTGGATTACGTTGTAGCCTGTGCTGCTCTTACCCTGGGGGGCGTGTTGGATGACTTCCCCAACCTCCGGTTCCTTTGGTTTGAAGCCGGCGCAGGGTGGATGAATTATGCCATGCTGGGCGCTGATCGCTCCTTCTATATAGAGCCCGCGTGCTCCCGGACGCAGAATCTGCCCAGCGATTTGATCAAGAAGCACTGCTTCACTGCCGTGGAGAACTTGGAGCCCTTGGATCAGATGGTGGAAGCCTACGGCGCGGATAACTACATCATAGGTACTGACTACCCCCACCCTGAGTTCCAGCGGCTCCCCAACGCCCCGGGCGATGTGACCAATAGCACGCGTATCTCGGACGAGGACAAGGCCAAGATCCTTGGAGGGAATATGGCCCGCGCGTTGAAGCTGAACTAGTTCTCCCCAGGTGATACATGCGTAATACGGAGGGGCGCTATTCAGTGTCCCTCCGTATTACGGCCATTTGTTAGGTAATACAGATTCAATCTCATCACCGTTTTAACTAAATGTAAATTCACTAAAGGTTGACAATTAAAGCTGATAGGTATATTAAATAAACGTCATTTTGAACCACGTCCAAATGCTTAATAGTAGCTTTGATAGAGAACTAAATTAGCATTTCATTAGCAAACAAAGACAACAGCCCCTCGAGTGAGGGGCTGTTTCTGTGGTGGCTGTGTGGTAGCGGGGGGAGGATTCGAACCTCCGACCTTTGGGTTATGAGCCCAACGAGCTGCCGCTGCTCCACCCCGCGTCGGCTCGCCCTTCAGGGAAGGACGTATCCTCTACTCTACACTGATAGCTGGCGACCGTCTAGTCCGAAATTCGTCGCGCTTGCCCGGAAACCCCTATTATCGCTATCCTGCTCCTATGAACCATCCAACCAACAACGCTGCGTTTGTGTACCATGACCGACTGACCCGCCACGTCCTCAGTGATAGCCACGTCTTTATTCCTGCCAGACTTCGCTACACGTACGACTTGCTGAACGCCTACGGTGCGTTTGAACTCGATAACGCCAGGCTTACCGACCCTCGCCAGGCCTCTATCGATGAACTCCGCTCCTTCCATTCGGCGCACTACATCGAGGCTGTGAAGGCTATTGCGCAGGGACAACGACTGTCCGACGCTGCCACCTACGGCTTCACCCCCGGTGGTGATAATCCAATCTACGCCAGCATGTACGATTCCGCCCTCTGGACCACCGGCGCATCGTTGGCCGCCACCGAGGAAATTCTGAGCGGTCGATGCTCGGTAGCCGTTAACTTCTCCGGCGGGCTTCACCATGCGATGCCGAACCACGCTTCTGGCTTCTGCATCTTCGATGACCCGGTGGTCGCCATCAAGCAGATGACTGCTGCAGGTGCGCGCGTGGCGTATGTGGACATCGACTGCCACCACGGCGATGGGGTTCAGGCTGGCTTCTACGAGACCGACCAGGTGCTGACTATATCGCTGCATGAATCGGGCGAGTTCCTCTTCCCCGGCACGGGCTTCGTTCAGGAAGAGGGCGTTGGGGCCGGGCGCGGATATGCCGTCAACGTGCCCCTCTACCCGCACACGGGCGACGATACGTACCTCTGGGCTTTCCGGGAGGTTGTGCCACCCCTGGTCACGGCTTTCAAGCCTGATGTGTTGGTCACCCAGCTTGGCATAGACACCCACGTGCTTGACCCTATCACCCACCTGCGCCTGACCGTGCAGGGCTACGCCCGCGTTGTGCAGGAGCTAGCGCAGCTGTCGCCTGGCAAGTGGCTGGCTCTTGGCGGTGGCGGGTACAACATCGAAGCTGTGATGCGCGCGTGGACGAAGGCCTACGGAGTGATGCTTGACCACGAGTGGCCGCAAGAGCTTCCCGAGTCGTTGAGAGCCGAACACGACCTCGACCAACTAGATGACCCGGAGCAGGAACCACTGCCCCCTGACGTCGCAGCGCAGGTGCGTGCGTATGCCGAGAACAGCGTTTCCGAGGTTAAGCGCACCATCTTCCCTGCCCACGGCCTATCGGGTCTGGCGTAGGGTAGGGTAACACCTGTGATAGATCTCTTTCTTAGGCCATCTCATAGACGGACACGTGTAGACGACTCTGTGAGGTAAATGGAGCTTTTTCCCAATCACCCCATCGCTCCCGTAGGTGCATCCCCGCTAATTGGGCCATTAAGTCGAGTTCCGATGGCCATACATAGCGAATTTGCACTGGCAAGAACTTGGTGCCTTGGTTGGAGATAGTCATGCTTTGGCTTGAGACCAACTGAGTTACTGAATTGTGGTGATTTACTTCCAGCGTCACTTGCTCTTCTTCTACTCGTCTAGCTTCTACCGATTGGCCGCGGTTGAACTTGGACATATCCGGCACGAAAGCACTTACAACGAAAATACCACCATCTGTCAGGCGACTCGCCACGTTAGTGTTAAAAACCACGAACACCAATGGATACTGACCAGCTACAGGCACATCAGCAAAGTCGCCTTGTGTTACCGGGATTGCGCCAGCGCCTTTCTTGTCCATCATTTTGGCTATCATGGCGGGCGATGCCTCAATGCCATGTACCTCTACGCCTGCCGCCGCAAGAGGCAAAGCGACTAGGCCAGTACCAATGCCAAGTTCCAAAGCCGGGCCGTTTTGGGCAAGACCCGCCAGGGTAGTTACCATAGGTCCCACTTGGGCATTGCCCGAGAATCAGCGTAATACTCGTCGTATACTTCAGCCCACGTTTCGCCATACGCCTCTGGCTTATAGTTATTCACCATCCCCTCCTCACAAGCGATTAGGCGGAATAACGACGCTCGTGGCTCCTGTGTTCCCTTTTCTGCAATATTGAACTTCTCCCTCCACACCCCCGTTTCATAAACCGAGTCAAACATTGAAACGACTATTTTGCATTCGCTGAATGGGCCGAAGGAGAGACGGTAATGGACCACCTGATTGTGGATGAAGTCCCGGAGCTGAGATCACCGATTATGGTGGTGTCATTCTCCGGTTGGCCAGACGCCCAGGAAGCTGCGACTGGCGCCATCAAACACCTGGCGAAACAACTGAACACTCGGAAGTTTGCGTCGATAGATGCCGAGGAGTTCTACGTGTTCACGCGAACACGCCCGCACGTTGGAAACAACGACTTCGGCGAGCGTGAGGTGATCTGGCCAACCAACGACTTCTCGTACTGGCAGGACGATACCGGCGGTCGAGACATTTTGCTTTTCACCGGCGTGGAGCCTCAGCTCAAATGGAAGACCTACGCGTCAACTATCGTAGACGTAGCAATCCAGCACAACGTAGAGATGGTCATCGTGTTGGGAAGCCTCCTGGACGGGATACCACATACACGGGCCCCACGAATCACCGGCTCTGCTAACGTGAGCGATGTTGAAGAACTCATGGAGCAGGACGCACTTCAGCCTTCCGGCTACCAGGGCCCTACCGGCATTACCAGCGCCCTCATGGAGGAATGCGCCAAGAGCGGCATCAAGTATTCATCTCTGTGGGGACATGCGCCTCACTACCTTCAGACTTCACCCAACCCAAGGGTTTCCATGGCTCTGGTTAAACAGATTGCCAGGGTTTTGGGCCTTGATATCAGCTTGGCTGACCTGGAGGAGAGCTGCGGCCCGTACGACCGTCGAGTGCTAAGAACGATGGCCACTGATGTAGAGGCTGTTACCTATATCCAGGGGCTGGAAGACAAGTACGATCAAGCCCTGGGTACGCAAACGGAGGTGACGCATGACGAACTGCCGAACCCGGACGCCGTCATCGAGGAATTGGAGGCGTTCTTCCGACAGAACACCCCTGGCGAAGACGGCGATTCCTACGATCTAGGAGACATAGGGCTCAGAGGATAACACTACACGCACAACGCAAAAGAGAAGAGAGCCCCTGAATTCAGGGGCTCTCTTTGTGTCTAACTGCCTTGGGTAACCGTCAGGTTATATGGGTAAAGGGCTTCGCCCTTTATACTTCGCGGAACTCGCCCTCAACAGTGTCGTCGGGCTTGTCCTCGTCAGCAGCACCCTCACCTGGAGCGCCCTCTGCGCCGGGTTCGCCTTCACCGGGGCCGCCAGCCTGCTGGTAGACAGCCTCGCCCACCTTCTGCATGACGGCATTCAGTTCTTCCATCATTGTGCGGAGGGTTGCAACATCCTCGGTCTGTGCTCCTGCTGAAAGGGCTTCTCCCTTGGTCTGTATCTCCGTCTTCAGCTCTTCAGGAATGTGTTCAGCCTGCTCCTCCAGTAACTTCTTGGCGCTGAAGCCCAACTGGCTGGCCGCGTTTCGGAGGTCTACCTCTTCCTTGCGTTCCTGGTCCTCAGACGCGTGCTGTTCAGCGTCCGTCACCATCTGCTCGATTTCCTCCTTGGAAAGGCCGGAACTCGATTCGATGATGATCTTCTGCTCTTTTCCTGTCGCCTGGTCCTTCGCGGATACGCTGAGGATGCCGTTAGCGTCGATGTCGAACGTAACTTCAATCTTCGGTGTGCCCCGTTGTGCAGGCAGAATGCCATCCAGAGTGAACTTGCCCACGGAGCGGTTGTCCGCTGCCATTGGCCGTTCCCCTTGGAGCACGTGAATCTCAACGCTCGGCTGGTTCTCTGACGCGGTGGTGAACACTTCTGACTTGGATGTTGGGATAGTGGTGTTCCTGGTGATGAGGGCATGGGACACCCCACCCTCAGTCTCCAGTCCCATGGTCAATGGCGTCACGTCCAGCAGCAGGATGTCCTGCACATCGCCTTTCAGAACGGCAGCTTGGAGGGCCGCACCTGCAGCAACTGCTTCGTCAGGGTTGACCGAGTGGTTGGGATCCTGTTGGAACTTAGCCTTCACTCGCTCTATCACCGCTGGCATACGGGTCATCCCGCCGACCATGATGACTTCGTTGATATCGCTGACAGAGATACCGGCGTCTTTGATCGCCTGGGTGCATGGGCCGTCCACGCGGGTCAGCAGGCCTTCCGTCATCTCCTCAAGCTGCGCACGGGTCAGGGTGCGGACAAGGTGCTTGGGGCCAGCGGAGTCTGCCGATACGAATGGAAGGTTTATCTCCGTCTGTGTTACCGAGGATAGTTCGACTTTGGCCTTCTCGGCTGCCTCCTTGAGGCGTTGCAGGGCCATGCGGTCTGTGCTCAGGTCAATCGCAGTCTCCTGCTTGAACTCCTGCACCAGCCACTCCATCGCCTTCTGGTCGAAGTCGTCGCCGCCAAGATGGGTATCGCCAGCGGTTGAAAGCACCTCAAAGACGCCATCGCCTAGCCGTAGAACTGTGATGTCGAAGGTACCGCCACCAAGGTCGAACACCGCGATAGTCGCCTCACTATGCTTGTCCATGCCGTAGGCCAACGCCGCCGCCGTGGGCTCGTTGATGATACGGAGCACGTCCAGTCCAGCAACCTTGCCGGCGTCTTTGGTGGCCTGTCGCTGCGCATCGTTGAAGTATGCGGGAACGGTGACCACAGCCTCGGTGATCGTCTCACCCAGCTTCGCTTCAGCGTCTGTCTTCATCTTCTGCAGGATCATTGAAGAGATCTCCGGCGGGGAATAGGTCTTATCGCCCATGAACACGTGGGCATCGCCGTTGTCCGCCTTCTCGATCTTGTACGGGAGGCGTTTGATGTCTTCAACCACCACCGGATCGTCGATCTTGCGACCCATCAGTCGCTTTGCGGAGAAGACCGTGTGCTCCGGGTTCACGATGCCCTGGCGTTTTGCTGCCAGCCCCACGTATCGTTCACTGGTCTTTGGGTTGATTGCCACCACGGAGGGCGTCAGGCGTGAACCTTCAGCGTTCTCCAGAATGACGGGCACCCCGCCCTCCACATAGGACATCACCGAGTTGGTGGTGCCCAGGTCAATTCCTAATACTTTTGCCATGTGTTGCCTCTCCTTGTCCTACGTTCTACGTTAGTTGTTTTCTGCTTTTGATGGTTCTTCCGTGCTCTCGGCCTCTGTGGCCTTTATAACCACTACCTGGGAGGGCCGAAGCACCTTCCCGTTCATCTTGTAACCCTGTCGAGTGACCTCAAGGACTTCGCCCTCTTTGCGACCCGGTACGTCCAGGTAGGATACGATCTCATGTTCCCAGGGGTTGAATGCGAGGCCTTCAGCTTCGATGCGCTGTAGCCCTTCGCCCTCAAGGATGTTGCTCAGCTTCCGCTCGATGAGTCTGAAGCCTTCCAGCCATCCATTGGCTGCTTCTGAACCTGCTGCCGTGGTCTGGCCCAGCGCACGTTCAATGTCGTCCAGAGCAGGGAGTATGCGAAGAATGACCTGTGACTTGGCACTGCCAAGTAGCTCCAGCTTCTCCTCGTCAGTTCGCTTTCGGAAGTTGGCGAAGTCCGCCTGCCCACGCTGGGCAAAGGCTTTGAACTGCACCTTCTCACGCTCTGCCTCTTCAAGCCGCTCTTGCATCAGTTCCATCTCTGTGGCTTCAGGGCCTGGGAGAAGGCTGCCGCTAGGGGCTTCTTCTTCGCCCTCGGTTGGTTCTTCGCTGAACTCTTTCAATCCGGCCTCCTTATACTTGCGTGGGCGGCTCCATCAGCCGTGAATCCTGATCGTTGTAGTGGAGCAGCTCCAGCACGGACGACATAAGATGCTGCATGGCTTCCTGGCCGTTTGCGTCCAACTGTGTGCCCATCACCTTTTGCATGAGCTGGAGGCGGTTCACCATCTCCAGTGCAAGCTCTACACCCGCCAGGTTCATACCCCGGTCTTCAACGAGGTGCTTGATCATGCGCAGGCGGCTGATATCCAAATCTGAGTAGTAACGGATCTGTCCACCGCTGCGGGAGGGGTTAACCAACCCCAAGCGCTCATACTTTCGTAGCGTCTGAGGATGCATGTGCAGGATACGGGCCGTCACGCTGATGACGTAGACACCCTGAGAGGCTTCATCCTCTTCTGGTGTGGCCTGAGGCGGTGGGTCTGTTGGCTCAGGTAGCTGTGCGGGTTCATGCTGTGCTGCTGATTGCATACCGATATCCAGAGGGAATGATATCCCCGGGATGATGCGGATGCGACGGACTTTTGGAGCCATAGAGCTAACCTATTCCTTGCCAGTGCGTTATTAATAGAGTAATAGTTGATACGCGGCGTGTCAAGAGTTATACTGCTTGATGCCGCAAGGATGTTGACCAGAAAATCGCGACGGAATCCGAAACGGATTTCATGCATCCAACCTGGCAGATGGAACGTTATACAAGGTAACAGCGTTCATATACATGCAAGGCCCTTAGGGCCAAAAGGTAAAGGAGTTCCAGGATGATCTATTTTAAGGCGTGTCCCAAGTGCAGGGGTGATATCCGTTTGCAAAACGATGGTACCGGCGACGCTCTCCACTGCTTGCAGTGCGGATTTGAGCGAGCCGTTGCTCCCCATCTATTAGCAAAAGCTCGAGAGATGCGGAAGGTTCAAGCAGCCTAGCGTATTCACACTGACTCAGACGCCCTGCGTCTGCCTGCCTGATATAAAAGAAGGCCCCGTGATCGGGGCCTTCTTTCATTTTGTGCACAACCCCTACAGCGTTATGAACGACACTCTTGGAAGGGCTCCCATCATTTGCCAACTCACATCTTTGTCGCGCTGGAGCAAATCCAACCTGTCTTTGAGCTGCAGGTTGAGCGAGTTTGTCTGTACTCCCATGAACGTTGGTGTCAACGGCGCAAGGTGGGCGGAGCGCAGCCGTCAACTGCGTCTTTGCTGCAGTGGCGTTGTGACGCTCGATTTGGAGCAGCCCGACAGCCGTCTTGATGAGGGCGTAGTAGAACAGCTTCATGGGGTAGGGGGCTTCTAACCAGATCGCTTCCAATGATTCATGGGCTTCAAAGTACAACCCGTCGTTCAGTTGCTGAAGGCATTGAGAGAATGAGGGAGAAGGAGTCGGAGTGCCTGCGATAAGGGCGTTCACTCCCTCACTTTCGAGGCGAGCTAGCCAAAAAGCATCGTGAGCAGGCCGCGATGCAGGGATGTCGGCTGGTTTTGGGGTCATGCGACCTTAACCGTACCGTTGTTCCTTCCAAGGGTCGCCGACCATGTGGTACCCGCGTTGTTCCCAGAAGCCGGGCTTATCCTGAGCCATGAACTCTATGCCGTTGACCCACTTTGCGCTTTTCCACGCGTAAAGCTTGGGAACGATGAGTCGCAGCGGGCCGCCGTGGTCAACGCCCAGGTCTTCGCCCTCCTGCTTGTAGGCGAATATGACGTCGTCCTGCTGGAGGTCTAACAGCGATAAATTGGTGGTGTAGCCGCCGTAGCAGTGGAGCATGACATGGCTGGCCTCCGAGAGTGGCTTGATGAGTTTCATAATGTCCTGGATAGTGACGCCTTCCCACGCGTTGTCCAGTTGGCTCCATTGGGTCACACAGTGGAAGTCACTGGTCATGGCTGTTGCGGGTAACGCCTTGAACTCATCCCAGGACCAGGTCAGCTCTTCTTCAACAAGGCCGAAGACCTTGAACTGCCAGGTCGCCATATCAACCTTGGGAGTGGAACCGAAGGTGAGGACAGGGAACTTATCGGTCAAGTACTGGCCTGCGGGGACTCGTGGGTCGCCTGTGTTCGCCATATCCTCATCAACTCCGTTAGGGTTTTGAACGGCACCTGCGCCGACAGAGAACATCCGTGACGGCCACTGAAACATTCTTGCCTACTTCATAATCGCTGTTTGCGCCATCGTACCCACACAAATCAGGCCTGTCAAAACAATCTCTCAACATCCTGCTTAGGTAGCCGCCAGGAATATGGATCCAGGGCCTTGCTCTGGCTTCTAGATGTCGCCGGTCAGGAGATTCATCACCAATCCCGTCGGCAGCTTGGGCATGAAGAAGGTGCTCTTTGGTGGCAGCC
>JAPYRQ010000063.1:0-4917 GCA_029936935.1 Dehalococcoidia bacterium
ACGTGGGACACCCTGGAGATACTGGCGGCTGAGGGCATTGAGTACGTGTGCGACTGGGTGGACGACGATCAACCCCACTCCATTCAGACGGCTAACGGCCCCCTGGCGATGATCCCCTACTCCGTTGAGATTAACGACATCCCCATGATGCTGGTGCAGCACCACACTGCCGATGAGCTGTTGAACAGGGCCAAAGACCAATTTGATCGGTTGTACCAGGAGGGTGAGCACACGGCCAAGGTCATGGCCATAGCCGTGCACCCGTACGTGAGCGGCGTGCCCCACAGGATCAAGTACTTCGAGGCAATCTACGACTACATCAGCCAGCATCCGGGCGTGGTGTTCTGGACGGGTGAGCAGATACTCGATTGGTACAAAGGCTAGCAAGGGCGAGCCCACGACCCACATGACCTGGCGGTTCCTAAGCGTCAGGTTCTACTAGATTCTTCCACGGCGGCCAACCTGTTCACTACCCTGATGTATAGTGGTGGCATCGTCTCCTGGGGGTAGTGGCAGAGGATGTTCGCTCGCCTGATCAATACATTTCCGCTGTTGACTGCGCTGGTGCACCGGGATTTCCGGTTGTTCTGGGGCGGTCATACCTTTGCCGTGTCCGGCCAGCAGATGGCCACCATGACCCAGATGTGGCTCATCTTTGAGCTTACAGGGTCAGCGCTCCAACTCGGCCTGCTGGGACTGGCAAGGGCTATCCCCGGAGTCGCCATGAACCTGATTGGCGGAGTGCTGGCTGACAAAGCAGACCAACGCAAGCTCCTCATGTACTCCAACGTGGGGATGACTGCCCTCTACTTCATCCTGGCCACTTTGGTGGTATCAGGCTCCCTGGAGGTGTGGCACGTGCTGGCGGTTGTCTTTGGCACGGGCGCATTCGAGGCGTTCCAGCAACCCTCACGGCAGGCCATCTTCCCCAACCTCATAGATCGCAAAGACATGATGAGCGCCGTGGGGCTCAACGCCACCATCCACCCTGGCACCCGTATATTCGCCCCGCTCATTGCCGGAGTGCTCATAGACCAGGTTGGTATGGGGCTTGAGGGCGCAGCAGCAGCACTGTATCTGGTCGGCGTGCTCTACTTCGCCTTCAGCATTGCCCTATTCAGGATTCACATGGCCCCGGTGCAACGGGCGCGGAGCAGTGGGGGCTTTCAGAGCCTCGCCCAGGGGATGCAGTACGTAGCCAACCACCGCATCTTCATGCTCCTCATCATGACCAGCTTCTCCAGCGCCATCTTCGGGATGGCCCACGTCACGCTGCTGCCGGTGTTCACGGACAAGCTTACGGGTGATTCGACAGGCTTTAATCTGAGTGTGCTCACTTCTGCGGGAGGCGTTGGCGGACTCGCCGGGGCGTTCGTCGCCGGGTCGTTGGGTTCGATCCGACGCAGAGGGTGGCTGATGATTGGCGGGGCTGGCAGCTTTGGCCTATCACTCATCCTCTTTGCCGTATCGCCCTTTTTCTGGCTGTTGGTGGCGCTGGAGTGGCTGGCTTCTGCCAGTAACCAGATGTTCAGCGTCACGGGGCAGGGGACATTGCACGCCCTGGTGCCCGACGAGTATCGAGGAAGGGTGATGGGCCTCTGGGGCATGACCCACACGGTTGCGCAGCCCCTTGGTGGACTTCAGATGGGTGGCATGGCGCAGCTCATGGGAGCGACCACGGCGTTGGTCATTAGCGCCAGCATTGGCGTAGGGTTCGTGGTGTTCGGCATCGGACGCGATGCAAGTGTGCGGAACCTGGATGGCAAGGAGGTCATTGCGGCTGCTCGACGTGAATCCGCACCGACTTCGTCAGCCGAGGGGTAACCACACTGGCTTTAGTCCCCGCCGGAGGCAATACGGGCTTTAGTCCCCTTCGCCGCAGCGCGTATGCTCGGGACTGGCCTGAGGGCCAGAGGCCTCTTTAGTCCCCTTCGCCGCAGCGACATACAGGCCATATCCCCTCGCCGCAGCGACACAAGACGTGTAGAATTTGGCGTACTTGCATGTCAGTGAACGGAAGGGAGAGGAATCATGGCGACACAGAAGGGGTATCGGTACGACCCTGCGGCTACCTACAAGGTGACTGAGCGTGATATCCAGTACCTGGAGGTGGATGGCACCACGCGACAAGTGCGTATCTACCAACCGGAAGGACAGGGGCCGTTCCCCATGCTTCTAAGCGTCCACGGCGGCGCTTGGACGGACAAAGACCACACCGACAACGCGGTGACCAGTCGACCGTTGGCGGCAAGCGGCTTTGTAATCGCGGCCATCGGCCTTCGGACGGCACCCGCGTTCCCGTATCCGGCAATGGTGCAGGACACCAACTACGGTGTTCGATGGCTCAAAGCCCATGCAACCGACTTTAATGGCGACGCTGACGTGGTCGGAGGCATCGGCTACTCCAGCGGTGGCCACACGCTGCCCCTGGCGGTTATGCGACCGAACGACCCTCGATACAGCGCCCACCCGCTAGATGGCGACGCCAGTCTGCAATGGATGACCGTGTGCTGGCCGGTGATCGATTCCCACGCACGCTACATAGTGGCGCAGCAACGTGGCGCGGAGCGATTGGTAGAGAACTCCCTCGGCTACTTCCTAAACGAAGATGCTATGCACGAGGGCAACCCCCAGGAGCTGCTCGACCGTGGCGAGAAGGTGGAGTTGCTGCCGACGCTGGTCATCCACGGCACCGCCGACGAGAACGTGCCCATCTCCCACGCAGAACGCTTCGTGGCGTCGTACCGGGCTGCTGGTGCCGACGTGCAGTACGAGGTGTTTGAAGGCGAACCACACGGTTTTGCCAACGAGCCCGGCCCGCAGACCGACAAGATGGTCGAGGTAGTCAAAGCGTTCATCGCCAAGCAACTGGCGTAGGCAACACGGGCTTTAGTCTCCGCCGGAGGTAACATGACTATTATCGGAGGAATTGATGGCGTTTCCCGGAACAGTTCGGAAGACCTTGTTGTCAGGTTTGGTGGTGTCAGCACTGTTGCTGGCCGCTTGTGGCAGCGATGACCCCGTAGCTTCTTCAGTAATCGTGGCGGAGGACGACCATGGTGACACCATCGCAACTGCCACACAGGTAACAGTTCCGTTTAGTGGGTCAGCCCAGCTTGGGCAGGCAGGCGATGTAGACATTTTTGCGGTGGAGATGCAGGCCGGTGTCTCGTATGGTTTTGAGACAAGCCTGGGCACCCTGCAAGATACTGTTCTAACGCTCCTTGACCCCTTTGATCAGGAATTTGCCTTCAGTGACAACTATGGTGGGGCTGCCTCCCGTGTCGAGTTCACTACAACAAACACCCTTACTATGTATCTCAAGGTACAGGGGATAGGCACCGGCAGTTACGACCTGATAGTGGAGACATTTGAGCCTCAGCAGGTTGGAATAACCAATATTGTCAGCTTCTCAGAGATAGACGATGACCTTGCGAAGCCTGGCCTTCGTGGGGTGGCCATATTCCGTGCCCAACCGGGTGCACCCATCGCCCTGGCAGGAAACGGATTCAGCTCGATGCTTGATGGGAACACAGTGTGGCTCGGTGACCAGCAGCTTCCCCTGAAGACGGTGGGGCCGGGGTACGTCACGTTCATCCTCGATGGCGTTGTGAGTTCGGAACCTGTATCCCTCACGATAGAGACGGACTTCGGACTCGATTCGATAGAGTTCACCCTTGAGGCTCCACCCGGCGGCTAAGATATCTTTCGGCGACTTGGTGTTATCGTATCCAGCATCATCGTTCAGTAACTCACAGAGGAAGTGCAACATGGAACATAGGAAACTTGGTTCATCAGACCTTCACCCGTCGGTCATCGGCATCGGCGGCTACCCCTTCGGCCCGCCGCTGGCTGACCAGGCCATGACTACGCGAGTGCTGGATCAGGCGCGGGAGTCGGGGGTAAACTACATCGATACCTCGGACATCTACGCTCAGGGGCAGAGCGAGGTGCAGATCGGCGTGGCCATCGAGGGTCATCGCGACGACTTTATCCTGGCGACCAAGTTCAACCTGTCCAACCTTGGCGACGAGACCCCACGTCAGCGCATCATGCGCAAGATTGACGAGAGCTTGACCAAGCTGAAGACCGACCACATCGAGCTGTATCAGATACACCATGTGGCCAAAGACATCCCCGCAGAGGAAATCCTGCAACCGTTGGATGAGCTGGTGAAGGCAGGGAAGATACGCTACGTGGGCAACTGTAACTACTCGTCATGGCGTCAGATGGAGGCCATGCAGGTGGCGCGCGACAACAACCTGTCCTGGTTCGTATCCACCCAGAACCACTACAACATGATCTTCCGGCACGTGGAGTTGGAGATACTACCCTTCTGTAACGCCTATGAAACGGGCTTCATCCCCTACTTCCCCCTGGCTGGCGGGTTCCTGACGGGCCAGTACCGCCCAGGACAGGCGGCTCCTGCTGGGACACGGTCAGACCTGGTGCCGACTGGCATCGTGAACAAGATCACCACGGACCGGTCTAACAACCTCCTGCTCAAGCTGGAGAGTTTCGCCCAGGAGCGCGACCATACCGTAGCCGAACTGGCATTGTCGTGGTTGCTGTCGCACCCGGAAGTGACCACCATCATCAACGGCGCAGAGAAACCTGAGTACATCGCCGCAAACGCCAAGGCTGCCGATTGGGTACTGACGCCGGAGGAGATGGTGGAAGTGGACGCAATCACGTCATGGTGGGACGGCGACGGCGCTGCTGTAGACACAACCGGAGGTACTACCGGCGCAGGTTCCGGAGTCCCAAGAGCGTAGGCAGGTGAGGCCTTGCACATAATGAAGAGGCGGCATTGGATCAGCAAGAATCCAAGTTCATCGGTATGGGAGTCGCATTGGGAGCGGGATTCGGCAGCGCGCTATTCGCTGTGACGGGTAGTCCATGGTGGGTTGGGATAGG
>JAPYRQ010000063.1:5017-11933 GCA_029936935.1 Dehalococcoidia bacterium
AAAAAATAAATAGATGCAAAGAAAAGAGGCCCCGTAATTGGGGCCTCTTTTTATGTTGCTGCCATTCTTATGTGCCCGATAGGGCGAGAAGGGTGCAGGGTTTCACCCTGCCTAGCCTTCGACGGTGAGGCGCTTGGCCTTCTTGGTTTCCGTTTTCGGAAGGGCGATGGTGAGCACGCCGTTCGTGTAAGTCGTAGCTGCGCTGTCCGTGTCCAGGGTGTCTGGAAGCCGGAGCGTGCGAAGGAAGTGTCCAGTGCGTCGCTCACGCAGTCGATAGTCCTCTTCCTTGGGCTCTGCGCCCTCGACGACCTCGGCCGTGTCCGTCTCGCCCTTTATGGTAAGAATCTCGCCCTCGATGGTGACCTCAATGTCCTCCGGCTTGATGCCGGGGATTGATGTGGTCACGGTAAGTGTGTCCTCACCTTCTACGACGTCGACCGCCAGAGACCAGTGGTCTGGGTTCGGCGACTCAACGGCGTATCGGGGGTAGCCCCTCCACTGTCGATGGGCCGCCCTGTTGAAGTGGCGTAGTTCTCTGAATGGGCTCCAAGGTTGTAAAAACATGCTGTCCTCCTGTTGTTGTGCTGCCAAATGCAAAAGCCTGGCGGCGTTGTTTGTTCCTAACCACTCTACCCATGATATTATTCACTTTTAATAGATTAGTTGAAATTATAATCAAGTAACTTGACACAAACCGTATAAAGTTCTATGATCCAGCTTAGAGAGGTATACATGGCCAAGAACTACTATGAACTGTTGGGTATTCCCCGTGACGCCGATGAGAAGCAGATTCGCATGGCGTACCGGAGACTTGCGCGTAAATACCACCCGGACGTGAACTCTGGGGAGGACGATAGCGCAAATCGCTTCAAAGAGGTCAATGAGGCGAACGAGGTGCTGTCCAACGCGGAATCTCGCAAGTTGTATGACCGCTATGGCGATAACTGGCGCCAGGTGCAACAGCACGGCCCCGGTGCCGCAACGTCAAGGCGCAGAGGGCCTGGGGGCGGAGACCCCTTTGGCGGAATGTTCGGTGGCGCTGACATCGGAAGTATGTTCGGAAACATATTCGGTGGCGGTGGTCGCCGAGGCAGTGAACGCCCGCGACAGCAACGTCCGGCCCCATTGGAGCAACAGATAGAAATAACCCTGGATGAAGCCTTTAAAGGAACCACCCACGCACTCCAGGTGACAGGCCAGACCGCATGTACGCGTTGCGGCGGCACCGGAATCGCAGAAGGTGCAGCGTGTCCTGAGTGTCTCAGCCAGGGCTTCTCCTACCAGCCTGTTCGAGGCGAGGTCGCCATTCCCGCAGGCGTTGATAACGGATCGCGGGTTCGCGTGACCCCCGGCGGGCAGCAGGTGGTCCTCGTCGTGCAGGTGCAGGCCCATCCCAAGTTCCAGCGAAAGGCTGCGGACCTGTACACGGAAGTCTCAGTGCCGCTGTATGACATTGTCTTGGGGACAGAGGTCGTCGTGCCCACAATGACGGGCCAGGTAGCGTTGACGCTGCCGCCGGAATCGCAGAACGGCCGCGTGTTTCGACTTGGCGGTCAGGGCATGCCCAAGCTGGGCTCGACAACAGACCGGGGCACCTTGTACGTAACCATCAAGTCAGAGTTGCCCACATCCCTCACGGACGAGGAGCGAGGGCTCTTTGAGCAACTCAAGAGTCTGCGTAAGGAGACAGGAGGCCAGGATGACAAGTAGAAGTCAACCGGAATGGGACGAGCCATGTTTCGTGATCAGCGTGGTTTCCCGAATGGTGGGCGTGAACGCGCAAACCTTGAGGTACTACGAGCGCATCGAACTGGTAGAACCATCGCGTTCAGGCGGCAATATCCGACTCTACTCGCAGCGGGACATCGAGCGACTTCGCCGGATCAAGACGCTGGTGTACGACATGGGCGTGAACGCGGCAGGGGTCGATGTGATTCTGAAATTGACGGAACGCATCCAACAGTTAGAGGGCATGGTTGAAATACTCCGTGGAGAGCTTGAGCGAATTACAGAAGAAGGCTAGAAAACCTACCTGCCACCTCTCGTAAAGGACTAGAAGATTCAATACAGAAGAACAACATTAGAGAGACCGGACAGGGTTAACTGTCAGGTCAGAAGGGTCCAGAGCTAGCTCTGGACCCCACTCATCAAGGAGAGCATCATGACAATGAAATCAGACAATTTCACAGAATCAGCAGAGGAAGCACTTCGGTTTTCCCAGGAGTTGGTGCGGCGTTTCCGCCACGCCCAATGGGACGTCGAGCACGTCTTCCTCGCGTTATTGGAGCAGGAGGACAGCGTTCCACGCCAGGTGCTCCAGGAGCTGGATGTGGACGTAGCATCGGTGAAGTCGGACCTGGAAGCAGCCCTTGAACGGACGCCCAAGCTTCAGTACGAACCCACGCAGATGTATGCGACCCCGCGTGTGGCACGATTGGTGCAGGACGCCAAGACGGAAGCCGATCGACTCAAGGACGAGTTCATCGGCACGGAGCACCTGTTCATCGCAATAAGCCAGGAGCGGGCAGGCGACTCAGCCGAAGTGTTGCGTTCCCACGATGTTGATACAGAGAAGATCTACGCTGGCCTATCCAAGGTGCGTGGCTCCCAGCGGGTGGACGATCCCCGCGCGGAGAACCGGTATCGCTCATTGGAGAAGTACAGCGTTGACCTGACGCAGCTTGCCAGGGAGGGTCGACTCGACCCCGTGGTCGGTCGCGACGATGTGGTCAAGCAGACTATCCAAACACTATCACGCCGCACCAAGAACAACCCTGTCCTGTTGGGCGAGGCTGGAGTTGGCAAGACCGCCGTGGTGGAGGGCTTGGCTCAGTACATTGTGTCCGGTGACGTGCCTGATGTGCTGAAGGACAAGCGACTGCTGCGGTTGGACATGGGTGGTTTGGTGGCTGGCTCCAAGTTCCGAGGCGAGTTCGAGGAGCGGCTCAAGGCCGTGATGGACGAGGTCATGGCTGCCAAAGGTGAGGTCATCCTCTTCATCGACGAGCTGCACACCGTAGTTGGTGCCGGCGGCGCAGAAGGCTCGATAGACGCTTCCAATATGATGAAGCCCGCTCTCGCGCGCGGCGAGTTGCAGGTCATCGGTGCAACCACGCCAGATGAGTATCGCAAGTACATAGAGCGGGACGCGGCATTGGAGCGTCGCTTCCATCCTGTGTGGGTGGAGGAGCCGTCCGAAGAGGACACCGTGTTGATGTTGAAGTCGCTGCGGCCCCGCTATGAGGCCCATCACAAGGTGACTATCGACGATAGCGCCCTCGTCGCAGCAGCGCGACTCAGCAAGCGGTACGTGACGGACCGGCAGTTGCCCGATAAGGCTGTGGATCTCATCGACGAGGCTGCATCCAAGCTACGCCTCCAGATGGCCAGCATGCCGGAGGAGATCAAAGAACTGCAGCGTAAGCTGGCTGATTTGCAGGACAAGGAAGAAGCTGCTGCACAGCGTGCCGATTTCCAGAGCGCCTCGGAGATACGAGCTGAGCGCTTGCAGATAGAGAACGAGTGCACCACCAAACGTGACGGCTGGCTCGCCGACGAGAAGCTCGACATGGTGGTGAGTGAAGACGATATCGCCGCACTCATCGCCGCGTGGACGGGTGTTCCCGTGAACCGGCTGCTCCAGACAGAGTCAGAGAAGCTGCTGCACATGGAGGACGTCCTGCACGGCAGGGTCATCGGCCAGGAGCATGCAGTCACCGTGGTGTCAGAGGCAATCCGCAGAGCGCGGGCAGGCCTCAAAGACCCCAAGCGGCCCATCGGCGCATTCATGTTCCTTGGGCCCACGGGCGTCGGCAAGACCGAGTTGGCGCGGACGCTGTCCCAGTTCCTGTTCGACGATGAAGATGCCCTCATACGCATCGATATGTCTGAGTACATGGAAGCACACACCGTCTCGCGACTCATCGGCTCACCTCCCGGTTACGTCGGTTACGACGAGGGTGGTCAGCTGACGGAGTTGGTGCGGCGTCGCCCATTCCGCGTGGTGCTCTTCGACGAGATTGAGAAAGCCCATCCGCAGGTGTTCAACCTGTTACTACAGTTGTTGGAGGACGGGCGACTCACAGATGGGAACGGTCGCCACGTGGACTTCCGGAACACGGTGATCATCATGACCAGCAACCTTGGCACCGGCGAGTACGGCAAGCATCACGCCCTGGGGTTCAAGCGCGGTGAAGCGGACTATGAGTCGGAAAAGAATCATGTCCGCGCATCCGTGGACGACGCTCTAAAGAAAGCGTTTCGGCCCGAGTTCCTGAACCGTTTGGATGAGACTATCATCTTTGACCCACTCACCAGAGATGACATCCTTCAGATTGTTGAACTGATGACTAAGGCTGTACAAGAACGCTTAGTGGAGCAGAAGATTGACATCGAGTTGAGCCCAGGGGCGAGAGACTGGTTGGCCAATGAGGGCTATGACCCAATCTTCGGCGCACGTCCCCTGCGGAGAGCTATACAGCGGTACGTGGAGAATCCTCTAGCCAATCGTATTCTCTCCGCTGAGTTTAACCAAGGAGATACAGTGTTAGTTACTGTTGATGAGAACAGCAAACTACTAATCTTCACAAAGGCAGTAGCTCGCATAGAGGTGATGGCTACGGCATAACCTCTCATACATATGGTTGGTAAAATAAGGAGTCCTGTGGAACAATCGATTTCATTGACATGAATCAAATCGGTGTATAGGCTGTGGAATAATTATGGATTTAATTTAGCAGAATGCAAGGAGGTTGTAAGTCATGCTGACGAAGGAAGATAACGAACTGTTAACGAACGTTGAGAAGGGCTCACCGATGGGCGAGGTGTTCCGCCGCTTCTGGATTCCAGCGTTGCTGGCGGAGGAACTTTCGGGACCTGACTGTGCTCCTGTTGAGATTACCCTCCTGGGAGAGGCCTTGGTCGCCTTCCGCGACACCGATGGAAAAGTCGGGTTGATGGACAAGTACTGTCCTCACCGCGGCGCACCTATGTTTTACGGTCGAAACGAAGAATGTGGCCTTCGCTGCGTCTACCACGGGTGGAAGTTTGATGTTGATGGCAACTGCACGGACATTCCGAACGCACCAGAGGGCGACTCTTTCAAAGAAAAGATACACATTACGTCGTATCCATGCGTGGAGGCAGGCAGCCTGATTTGGACCTACATGGGACCTGCAGAAAGTAAGCCTCCCTTTCCTGAGTTCGAGTGGTGCAATATGCCAGAAGACCACCGCTACGTGAACAAATTCCTGATGGAGTGCAACTATTTGCAAGCCATGGAGGGCGACTATGACCCAGGCCACGGGCCGTTCCTCCATACGGTTCTAGATGGCGGGCCGCAGGTTCCTCAGTTCAACGTTAATATTCAGTCCCAAAATCGCAACCGGCCAACACCGGAGAATGAACCCTTCCCGAAGGCCGTAGGTCCCCGACGCCAGACTGATCAAGACAAAGAAAATTGGGGTAGGGTGGAAGAGTCTGATTCTGGCCTCCTATTTGTACGTGCAGGCGAAAGGTCAGATGGAACGAAATTCGCTAGTGTTTCTCCTTGGATGATGCCCATCTTCCCCGTGGCAGGAACCACCGCTGGGCCCAACACTTATTCCACCAACATTCGTGTTCCGATCGACAACCACAGACTGATGTTCTACAGAATGCGATGGAGCTACGAGCCGATCCCTAAATCCGAGATCGAGACCTACAAGACTGACGGATGGTATTTCCCGGAGATGATTCCGGGCACCTTTCAGCCAGTGAAAAACATACATAATCATTACCAGATCGACCGCAATATGCAGAAGTACTTCAACTATTCGGGTTTGAGTTGTTTCCCATTACAGGATATTGCAATGATGGAGGATCAGTGGGGTTCGCTAGCCGACCGGACTCAGGAGCACCTGACTAGTTCGGACTTCATGATCATTGCGGTGCGTAGGCGCCTGCTGAAGGTTGTCAGAGCCATGGCGGAAGGGACAGAACCTGAGGAACCATGGCGCCCTCACGCTTATGCTTATCACAGCGGGAGATCAATCAAACAAGAAGGCACCATTGACGAGGCAGTAGCTGAAGCCAAGGCTATGGCCCTGAAAAAGAATATAGCCGGTTCAGTTGCTGTCTAAGCGAGGTTCTGAATTCGAACGAAGTACTTTAGCCGGATAACCTGGGACAGGAAACTGAATTTCGCCAGATGGTTTAATATAGGAGTACTAACGATGGCTGATGAACAAGTCGCGGTGGTCGAAGGCCCAAAGGGCAAAGCAGAGATTATTGAAATTTGGGCCGATGGTCGCCTCGTAGAGTACCAGGTGCGTTTTGATGGGAATGTTGAGACGTGTTCTAATATCGGCGAGGCATATATCGAGGCTGGTGTGAAGGCCGGCGTAAAGACCTAATTCCGGACCCTCCTAATACCCGAAGGTTGAGGAGCCCCTTGTTCATTGAACAAGGGGCTCCTTCTTGCTGTAGCGATGCCCCGAGCGTATCCTGAGCGCCTATCTCAGAATCTGGCCTGCTATAAGAGGAGGCGTTATGACGGATCTGCCTACGCAAGAAGACGTGCTTGAATATTTTAACTCGCTGAGCAACTGGAGTCGTTGGGGGGAGGAGGACGAACTTGGCACTATGAATCACATTACACCAGAGACGCGCCTCCGTGCTGCAGGCCTGGCATCGGAAGGCGTCACGGTCACCTGCTCACGGACCCTCAGCAACGGCACGGGGCCCGACGTGACGGCTCAGCCGCTCCACTACATGGTGGAGTCAGGCGAAGGCTACGCCCACGACGAGAAGGTTGGGCCGCCGCGCGCATCGCAAACGGCCACCGACTTCTTTGGCGTGCAATTCCATGGACACACCGTCACCCACATCGATAGCCTCTCCCACTTTTTCTTCAACGGACGGATGTACAACGATAGGC
>JAPYRQ010000004.1:0-37258 GCA_029936935.1 Dehalococcoidia bacterium
GGTTCAGCGCGTCCACCCGTAGCTGCGCAAACTTCCTGTACTCAGGCACAGTCATATCAGGGTGGATCTGCCAGGCATCGGGCAGGTCCGGGTCGTCGATCTGAAGCAGGAATCCTGCATCCACGATGGCTTTGTACTCGACAGCGAGGGCATCCGCCACTGCAAAGAGGAATTCTTCAGCAGTCTTGTAGTACTCATTCTTCAGCCAATGCTCCACCGTTCCGGGGGTAATGGCCGGCAGGAAGGTCTCGTTGGGCTTGAATCCCTTGAGGCCGACATTGAAGTTATCGATGTCAGCTTGTAGGTCCTTCTGGCCGATGTACGTGACGGGGCCGGTACACACCGTTTGATCAGCCGTGTTCTGGCCCGTAGCAGCCCCGGAGCGGCGGGCGCCGATTTCGAAGTACTCGGCGAATTCAGCCAGGTCACGACCGCCGATGGCGCCCATCCGAGGGGCATTGGGGTCTGAGGGCCGTGATTCCAGGCCGCCAAGGCGTTCCTTCATATAGTTGCTGAAGCTGGATTTGCTCAACTCACCGTCGTTGACACTGTCTATGCCCGTCTCAATTTGCTTTTTGACGTTTTCGCCAATGACCCGTTGCAGGTCTTTGGTGAATGCCGCTTCATCGATGGCCTCGCCGCGACTCTTCGCCATTACCCGCTCCCGCATATCGGCTGGCCGTGGCAGAGTGCCAGCGTGCATGGTAAAAATTCTATCTGTGCTACGAATCATCGATGTCTCCTTCAGGTGGGCGATTGAGCAATGACCGTATTGGTTATCGCTTGTGGGGGATAGTACAGAATTAATCTAGATGCGTCAGCCCCGAAGAATGGATACTTTTGATTCGTACCACGTATAGTGCCAGAAGCTGTGGAGTTTAGGCCTGATTTTCTAACCACAGGGCATACACCACCTTGCGAGGCATCCCGGTAGACTTCACCACGACGGCCACCGCTTCTTTTGCGCCCAACCCCTGCGACTTCAGCCTCAAAAGCTCTTCCTTCGCCGAAGACCTGGTCGATTCAGTGTCCGTCGGAGGTTTGGAGGTCGCGCCTTCAATGACCAGGGTGAATTCGCCACGTGGTTCCTGAAAATAGTCCAACGCAGCTTGTAATGTTCCTCGAAACACCTCTTCATGGATCTTGGTCAGTTCACGGCACACCGCGATTCGACGGGTCTGCCAGACCTCCACCATGTCCGCTAGGGATGCTTTTATCCGATGGGGGGACTCTAGCGCTACGATGGTCTGCTGCTCATTGGCGAGCGATTCAAACAACCGCTTGCGGTCGCCCTTGCGGCGAGGCAGGAAGCCAATGAAGTTGAACCGTTCGCCGGGGAAGCCAGAGATGGACACCGCTGCCGTCACCGAAGACGGCCCGGGCACGCTGACAACTGGCACTCCCGCATTTCCCGCAGCGGCAACAAGACTGACGCCGGGGTCGCTGACCCCGGGTGTGCCGGCCTCGGTCACCAACGCGACATCATTTTCTTCCAAAATGCCGAGTAACTGGGGAATCCTAGCTGGTGCATTGTGCTCCTGGAAGCTGGTCAGCTTTGTATGTATATCGTAGTGAGTTAGTAGTTTTTTCGTAGTTCTTGTGTCCTCGGTAGCTATGACTTCAACGTCACGTAATACCCGCAAAGCACGGGAGGACATGTCCTCCATGTTCCCAATTGGCGTACCGACCACATAAAGAGTTGGCATTCATCCACACTTTAGCTAGTAATTTGTGATTGCTCAGATAGAAATATTACATCATTGGCCGGTCGTTTGGTTCAACTCCAGGGTGATTCCGTCAGGGTCGACGAAGTAGCATGCCAGGGGTCTGTCTGGCGCGGCACGCATCGGCTCACCCTTGAAAGTGACGCCCTTGGCCTTGAGAGCTTGGTACGTTGCCTGAACGTCATCCGTATTGAACGCTATGTGGGCCACGCCAACATTACAGGTAGGGAGAGGTGGCTGCTGACCTTTGGGTTCCACATACTGGATTAGTTCCAGTCGGAAGCCACCCAGCGTCAAATGAGCCATCTTCAACTGTGCACCAGGCATGGCCACTATCTTCTCTATCGCATCACCTTCCAGCTCGTAGACACGATCAACAGTGAAGCCGATGACATCGGTATAGAAGGCAACAGACCGTTCACGTTCGCTCACGGTGAAACTCGTGTGGTTGTGGCCGGTTATCACGCCGCTAGACATCCCTACCCCCCTCGCGTATGCTCCGTGCAGCCTCGCTGGTGTCCGCCGGTGTCCTATGCCGCGAGGCTAATCCGATGCTATCAGAGGTAGCCAACAATGACCATCGCATCCAAGATTCAGAAGGCTATGGAAGGCCAGTCCTGGATACGCCAGATGTTTGAGCTTGGCATTCAGATGAAGCAAGAGCACGGCGCGGACAAGGTCTTTGACCTTTCGCTGGGCAACCCTATCCTGGAGCCTCCGGAATCTGTGATTAAGGAGCTCCAGCGGATACTGGCCGACCCACCTCCAGGGATGCACCGCTACATGCCCAACGCCGGATTCCCGGAGACCCGTGGAGCCATCGCCGCTCACCTTGCCAAGCAGGTGGGTCTGCCGTTCGCTACGGGCCATGTCATTATGACGTGCGGCGCCGGTGGGGCTCTGAACGTCATCTTTGAGTCCATCCTGGATCCGGGCGATGAGGTCATCATCTTTGCGCCCTACTTCCCGGAATACCCCTTCTACATCACGAACCACGGGGGCGAGACTCGCATTGCCCCTACGGATTCCTCATTCCAGCTTGACCTCGAAGCGCTCCGACCGTTGCTGACGGCTCGCACAAAAGCGGTTCTCGTCAACTCGCCCAACAACCCCTCAGGCGCGGTGTACTCTGCAGCGTTGCTGGAGCAGCTTGGCAAGCTCCTGGCTGAGACCGAGGCCAAACACAACAGCACGATCTATCTCATCAGCGACGAACCCTACGCCCAACTTGCCTACGATGGCCTAAAGACGCCTCCGATATACGACGCGCATCTTCGATCAATCGTAGCTACGTCATTCTCTAAGAACCTGGCGTTACCCGGAGAGCGCATCGGTTACATTGCCGCGAACCCTGCCTGCCCAGATGTGGCTACGCTTGTAGATGCGTTCACTTACTGCAATCGCGTGTTGGGCTTCGTCAATGCTCCTGCGTTGATGCAGTTGTTGGTCAAAGAAGCGCTGGATGAAAGCGTGGATGTGGGATGGTACGAGCGGAAGCGTGATTACCTCTACAAAGAGCTGACTGGGATGGGATACGAGTTGGTGAAACCTGAGGGGGCATTTTACGCGTTCCCGGCTTCACCGATCCCTGACGATGTTGCCTTCGTCCAGGAGTTGGTGAAGTGGAAAGTGTTGGTTACGCCAGGGACAGGGTTCGGGTCGCCGGGGTACTTCCGGATCTCCTTCTGCCTTGAGGACTGGGTGCTTGAAGGAGCGATGGAAGGATTTCGAGAGGCCATCAAAGCACATACCAGCTAGGCGTCAGCAAAGGACAATAAACAAGGGGGGCCATAATGGCCCCCCTTGTTACGGCTTACCCATCTCTGTGGGCGGAAGTACCCCGAAGGTTACTTCAGGCCCCCCAGAGATGGAGCCGTGGACATTCTGCTACTACTTGCCATAGGCTCTCACCTCCTTTCCACTATTGACTACGCTAGCACAACCTTTTGGCATAAACAAGAGAGTGTTTCCTTCAATTTGACGCCCTACGGGCCTACGGGTAATCTGTGTTGTAATGGTGCCCAGCGAGGGTACTCACGGTCCACGCCCCTGCAATGGCATCACCTTCAGTACCGACGACACAATCGGCGTACCATCGCGCTCAAGCATTGCGTAGGAAGGAGAACGGCTTGGCTCTTTTTAATCGTGGCGACCGTTCTCAATCGAACGATGAAGCCGTTAAGCCCGTTCCGGACACAGCGAATTCGACCGACACAAGCGATAACGACTATTTCCCTCCTACCAGGTACACAGGGACCTTCGCGTCGTTCCACTATTCAGACTTCCGCCTTCTCTGGATAGGCCAACTTGGTTGGTCCGGCGCCAACTGGATGGAGCAGGTGGCCCGTAACTGGCTCATCTGGGAGTTGACGGGTTCAGGAGTCGCCCTGGGGTTGGTCAACCTGTTCCGCGCGCTGCCACAACTCTTCATGGCTCTGCCCTCCGGTGTGGTAGCAGACAGGTTCAACAAGAAGTACGTGCTCATGGCATGCCAGTCCGTCACGATGAGTAGCTACGTGATCCTCACAGCACTGGTCTTCACAGACCTCATCCGGGTCTGGCACATCTATGCCTTCTCATTCCTCATGGGCATATCCATGGTGTTCAACCAGCCAGCACGCAATGCCCTCATCCCCAGCCTGGTGCCAAAGATAAACATGATGAACGCCTTTGCACTCAACCAGGTAGCTATGAATTCCATGCGTGTTATTGCCCCCGGCATAGCAGGCCTAATGATATGGCTTATGAGCACCAAGTCCGCTTACGCAGGAGCAGTGATCCTATTCACTGTAGTCATCGTCACCACACTTATGCTCGATGCGCCCAGAGCCAAGAGCGTGACCAAGACCAGCAGCGCTGGTGGACAGCTGAAAGAAGGCATCTCCTACGTGGTCGGCAATAAAAACATCCTGGTAGTGATGATCGTGGCACTGGCGGTGTTCACTTTTGTGATGCCCTACAACACCCTGATGCCCATCATGGCAGATGAAGTTTTGAAGGTAGGTGCATTTGGCTTTGGCCTGCTCCTGTCAGTAGCCGGCATCGGCGCACTGGCCGGCGGGCTCATCGTAGCCTCGTTCAACGACATCCGGCATAAGGGGATGCTGTTTCTCCTGTCATCTTTTGGATATGGGTTCGCTGTATTCCTCTTGGGTCTCTCACCCCACCTCGGCCTTGGTATAGCATTGCCCATCATCGTGATGCTTTTCATCGGCGCAAGCCAGGCCATATTCATGACTGCAGGCAACGTTGCGCTGCTTGCACAAGCGCCAGAGGACCTGCGTGGAAGAGTCCTGAGCGTCTACAACCTGGACAGAGGTCTTATGCCGCTCGGGTCTATGGGTGGTGGAGGCCTGGCGGACGCGTTTACAGCCACAACGGCTCTAATGGTGATGGGCGGCACTGCTGCGTTGATGATTGCGACTGTAGGCGTGTTCTCTTCTCGCATCCGCCGACTTTAATCCTCATTGGGTGCCCAACACCATTTTCGCTAAGCCTGGTGGTGGTACTATGGCTTGGTGCCCTTCGCGGCCTGAGGTAAATCAGTGGCATTGTTCGGTCGAGGAAACGACAAGGAAGATGCGCCTTCTGAATCAGAAAGCGCTATGTCTGCTTTGGAGGATACTGAGGACGGCATCTCTCCGGTCAAACCCGGTAAGGGTGGTGTCTTTGCTTCTTTCCAGTACCGTGACTTCCGCTATCTCTGGCTAGGTCAGATCTCCCAGGCGTTAGCCCTCTGGATGGAGCAGATTGCCCGTCCATTGCTGATCCTCTCTCCTATCATAGGTGGCTCAGCTGTCCACCTGGGTTTGGTATTCGCAGTTCGCACGGTTCCCCAACTTGGTATGGGGATATTTTCGGGGGTCATCGCGGACTGGTACGACAGACGCACCATTCTTTTGGTCGCGAAAACAGGGTCTGCTACCCTGAACTTCGCCCTCGCCGCCCTGGTACTCACTGGGCAAATCGAGCTATGGCACATCTACGCCCACGCCTTCACCAAAGGCGCGTTCAACTCCTTGGATCAACCTGCTCGGCAGTCCATGATTCCCAGCATTGTTCCCCGTGAGCAGCTGACAAACGCCGTTGCGCTCAACAGTGCCACCATGAACACCATGCGTATCGTCGGTGCCGCCATGGCAGGTTTGCTGGTGAAGTACATCGGGTTCGGCGAGACGTTCCTGTTGACCGCCATCATATTCACCGGCGCCGTCTTCTTCACGTACAAACTCTCTCTTCCTCCTCAGGCGAAGGTGGAAAACAAATCTGTACGAAAAGCCCTAAGCAGCTTCAAAGAGGGTGTTCAGTACGGGTGGTCAACGCCCTCAATCCGATGGGTCATTGGCTTGGCGATGATATATTTCATCTTCGGAATGTCATACATGCAGGTCTTCGCGCCGCTATTCGCAAAAGAGATCCTTAAGATCGGCGAAGACGGGTTTGGGCTGATGTTGTCGTTGACCGGATTCGGTGGAGTGATTGGAGCGATGACTCTGGCCGCTCTCAACCTTCATCGAAACCGGGGTTTGGCCCTCATGTTCGTCATGGCCGGATTCGGTACCATGCTCATCATCTTCTCTCTGAGCACCTATCTGGAAGTCATACCGCTGTCGCTGGCACTAATCATCCTGGTAGGTATGTTCCAAACCCCCTTTAACACTCTGGCGAACTCCGTGCTCCTAAGCTCTGCACCTGCTGAGATGCGCGGCAGAGTGATGGCCCTCATCAGCCTGGATAGGTCCGTGATTACCATAGGCGCGACGGCGGCTGGCTTCACGGCGGCAGGGTTGGGCGTTCAACAGGCACAGATAATCTTTGGGGCAATCGTTATTGCGGGTGTCTTCGTCATTGCGACGACCTTCCCCGTGGTCAGACGAATCCAGTGATACCTCACTACCCGGTTAGCGAGCTTTAGTCTCCAACAAAAAGAACCCCGATACGTCGGGGCTCTTTTTCTTTGCTTCTTGGCAGGGTTATGCTGGCTGCTTAACGCGCTTTTTTGTAGCTGACTTCACAACCTTCGCGGGTTTCTCCACCTTTTCAGGCTTGTGTCCGTTCAGCAGCGGCTTCAGGTAGTCTCCAGTCAGCGACTTTGCTTCCGTCATGACCTTCTCAGGCGTACCAATGGCAATAATCTCGCCGCCTCTGTCTCCAGCACCTGGCCCTAGGTCGATGATCCAGTCAGCGTTCTTGACCACGTCCATGTGATGCTCGATGACGATGACGGTGTTGCCTGTCTCCACCAGTCTGTGCAGCACACGCATCAGCGCAGCCACATCCTCGAATGAGAGTCCCGTGGTCGGCTCGTCCAGGATGTACAGCGTGCTGCCGGTTGCCCGCTTGGACAGCTCCGTGGCCAGCTTGATCCGTTGAGCTTCGCCGCCTGAGAGAGTTGTGGCCGGCTGACCCAACTTGATATACCCAAGCCCCACGTCCCGCATTGTCTCCATCTTTGAGCGAATGCGAGGTAGGTTCTGGAAGAGGTCCAGGGCTTCCTCAACGGTCATGTTCAACACGTCAGAGATAGAGTGGTCGTGAAACTTCACTTCCAGCGCCTCACGATTGTACCTGGCGCCGTTGCAGACCTCGCAGGGGACTGTGACATCCGGAAGGAACTGCATCTCAATCTGGATGTACCCGCCACCTTCGCAGGCCTCGCATCGGCCACCCTTCACGTTGAAGGAGAACCGACCCGCCTTGTAGCCTCGAGATCTAGCTTCAGGGAGTTGGGCAAACATCTCTCGCATTGGGGTGAACGCGCCAGTGTACGTTGCAGGGTTGCTGCGTGGGGTGCGTCCGATTGGCGACTGGTCTATGTCCACAACCTTGTCGATATGCTCCGTTCCGGAAATCGACGAGTGCTCACCGGGCTTGTCCTTGGCGCGATAGAACATCTGGGCCAGTTTCTTGTGCAGCACCTCGTTCACCAGGGTGCTCTTGCCTGAGCCGGAGACGCCGGTCACCACAACAAGCTTCCCAAGAGGGAAGCTGACATCCAGATTCTTCAGGTTGTTGGCTTTGGCGCCCTTCAGTTTGATGGCATTCCCGTTGCCCTTCCTACGCTTTGCGGGAGCAGGGATGACCTTTCGGCCCGAAAGGTAAGCACCGGTCAGTGAAGCTTCACTGACGAGAATGTCGTCGAGGGTTCCTTCAGCAACGATGTGCCCACCGTGCTCGCCAGCTCCAGGGCCAAGGTCAACGATGTGGTCTGCGGCGCGCATCACAGACTCGTCATGTTCGACCAGAAGCACGGTGTTGCCCAGGTCACGAAGTCGTTTGAGCGTGTTTATCAGCCGGTAGTCATCGGCAGGGTGCAGTCCAATGGTAGGTTCATCGCAGACGTACAGCACGCCCATGAGCCCCGACCCGATCTGCGTTGCCAACCGGATACGCTGGGCCTCACCGCCGGATAGGGTGGAAGCCGTGCGCTCCAACGTCAGGTAATCCAACCCGATCTCCATGAGAAAGTGCAGTCGGTTATCGATCTCTTTGAGTATTTGACGTGCAATGAACCGATCCCTATCATCCAACGCCTTGTCATCAGCGATCAGCTTTGGGTCTTCTTGTTGAACAGTGTTCGTCCACATCATCGCTCGCTCGATGTTGAGAGAGCAAACATCAATGATGTTCTCACCACAGACCAGGACGCCCAACGCCTCGGGCTTGAGCCGTCTTCCTTCGCACCGTGGGCATGACTGCTGCGCCATGTAACGTTGGATGTCAGACCGAACATGGTCGGACTCCGTGTCTTTATAGCGGCGCATGAGGTTTGGGATGATGCCTTCATAGCTGGATTCCCAGGAGAATTCTCGATGTCGGTGGCGACGAGAGCGGTGGTGCATAGTGAATTTGTGATCGGGGTCACCGTACAGAACAAGTTCCAAGACCTCTTTGGATAGCTCTTTAACCGGAGTCTTGGTAGAGAACCCGTGGGCCTCTGCAAGCGAGTTCAGCATGCTGGCGTACCACGGCCCTGCCATTCCAACGCGCGTCCATGGGGCTATCGCCCCTTCCGATAGTGAGATGTCACCGTTGGGGAGAACCAACTCAGGGTCTACCACCAGCTTGAATCCCAGTCCGGTGCACTCAGGACACGCACCGTGGGGATTGTTGAAGCTGAACGTCCGCGGTTCAATCTCGCCAAGGCTGATTGTGCAATATGGGCAGGAGAACTGCTCAGAGAAGACGATCTCCTTGTTCCTGTTGACGGGTTTCTTCTTGCTGCCTCTTCCTGTGGATGGCGCTTCAGCTACCGCAACACTGCCATCGGACGAAGTGGAGTCGTCGAGAATCGAGACCGTGACCATGCCCTCTGCCAGTCGCATGGCCGTCTCCAGCGACTCGTTGACACGACTCTGCTCCAACTCATCATTGATGACCAGTCGATCAACCACCACCTGGATATTGTGTCTGTACTTCTTATCCAGGTTAAAAGTCTCCGAGAGGTCATGGATCTCGCCATCAACCTGAACTCGGACGAAGCCCTTTCGCTTGGCATCCTCAAAGACATCCTTGTACTCGCCCTTACGATCGCGTACCACAGGGGCCATCAGCATGATTCGACTGCCCTGCTCCAGGTCAAACACTGCGTCTGCTATCTGTTGGACGGACTGCCTCTCCACTGCGCGTCCACACTCCGGACAGTGGGGTTTGCCCACTCGGGCGAAGAGCAGGCGCATGTAGTCATAAATCTCGGTAACCGTCCCTACTGTGGAGCGAGGGTTGTGGGACACGCCCTTTTGATCGATGGCGATGGCTGGAGAAAGGCCCTCGATGTAATCAACGTCAGGTTTCTCCATACGTCCGAGGAATTGGCGTGCGTACGCGGACAGCGATTCCACATAGCGACGCTGCCCCTCAGCATAGATGGTATCGAAAGCCAGGGAGCTTTTGCCTGAGCCAGACACGCCAGTCACTACGACAAGCTTGTTGCGGGGAATCTTCACATCCACGTTCTTGAGGTTGTGCTCCCGTGCGCCCTTAACAATGATATGTTCCAGTGTCATTGGTCCCTCATATCCAAATACATAGGTCGAAACCCATCGATCATGTTGCCGTATTGTAGCACTGCAAATGCATTCTACGAGGCAATCTGTTCCCAGTTTCCATGAGATTCATTAAGTAAGAGTCGCGTTCCTGTATAATGCCGCCATCATCCGGATACTAGCTGAGGAGAATCACCATGCTCAAGCGCATTCTTGTTCCCCTAGACGGCTCTTCCGTAGCGGAAGGCATCTTGCCGTACGTACGAACTCTTTCCAAAGCGTTGGGCGCACGGGCAGATCTGCTCAGAACGTTCCAAAATCCCGCCCATGAACTGATGGTTGGCGATGAGACCGGCATGTCCACGCTGGCGCTCTCCTTGGATGGCGTTGTAGAAGCCCTTCACAAGCAGGCAGACGAGTATGTGCAAGGTGTGGCCAAGGACTTGGAGTCAGGCGGCGTCAAAACAGCCACTGACGTACGTTCCGGGCCTGCCACCGAGCACATCGTGAACGAGGCTGAGCCCGCAAGCGAGACCCTCATCGCGATGTCAACCCACGGCCGAACAGGCGTCACTCGGTTGCTTATGGGAAGCGTCACAGACCGGGTGGTTCAAACCGCCAAGGCTCCTGTACTTGTTGCACGCCCAGACTCTGATTTTGCCGACGTAGGGAAGGCTGCAGCCATTAAGACCATCATCGTTCCTTTAGATGGCTCTGATCTAGCCGAATCCGTACTACCAATCGTGGTTGACCTGGCCAAGGCACTCTCGGGCGAGGTTCTTTTGGCTAGAACAGTGAGCGTACCTTCCACGTTCTATTCATCCGCCGACTATTCAGCCCCGATGAACATCGATTTCCTGGGCGAGATGGAGGACGAGGCCGCAGCCTACCTGAACAAGACTGCCGATTCATTGAAAATGAGCGGAGTTGCATCAGTGAAGACGGCAGTACTTCGAGGCGGCGCAACCGGTGAGATAGAGAACCTTTCTCGGAATACCCCTGACAGCATGATCGTCATATCCACTCACGGTCGGACGGGTGTTGGCCGTGCTGTGTTGGGGAGCGTGGCTGATCGACTTGCACGCCACTCCGGGGAGCCGGTGCTGCTGGTCCGAGCCGCTTAGATATATGCTGGAGACTGGCCAGAGGGGCCGGGGCTTTAGTCTCCTCGCCGCAGCGACATATGCAATAAAAGAAGAAGACCCGCTCAAATTGAGCGGGTCTTCTTGGCGTACAAGGTAATGGGAGTCTATCTAGGCGATAATCTCAATATAAGGCTCTGCGGATTCGATGATCTCACCGATGTTCTTGCCCATGACGCCTCGGGCTTCTAGTGCATTCATCATCGCACTCACCTTGTCCGGTGCCACTGCAAGCAGTAGGCCGCCGGAGGTCTGGGCATCACACATCAGGAGTTTCGCATCCTCGGAGATGCTGTCGTCCCATCGCGTGAACGCCAGTGCGGACTTCAAGTTTCGGTGGGTCCCGCCGGGCGCAGTGTCCTGGGAAAGCAGATCCCAAACGCCGTCAAAGACAGGGACATCGCTCAGGCGCAATCGTGCAGCCACTTTGCTTCCGTTGGTCATGCCGTTCAAGTGGCCAATCAGGCCGAAACCGGTGATGTCCGTGCAGGAGTGGACGCCCACTTCCAACATGGCTTCAGCGGCCTTATCGTTCAACTCCGCCATCGCCCTGACAGCGCCATTGATGACCGACTCCAGAGCCAGCTTAGCTTTGCCTGCCGTGGTGATGATGCCCGTGCCGATGGGCTTGGTCAGGATGAGCACATCGCCGGGAATTGCGCCGGCATTGGTGATCTGTTCACCGGGCTTGATGACGCCCGTAACGGCCAGGCCGTACTTCGGTTCGGGGTCGTCCACGGTGTGACCGCCGGCGATGACCACATTGGCCTCATCAGCCTTGTCGTAGCCGCCGCGAAGGACGTCCGTCAGTATCTGCTTATCAAGAGTCACCGGGAATCCAACGATGTTCAGCGCCAAGATGGGCTTGCCGCCCATGGCGTAGACATCGCTCAAGGAGTTGGCAACAGCAATCTGCCCGTACATGTACGGGTCGTCCACGATTGGCGGAAAAAAATCCACGGTCTGGATGATTGCCACGTCGTCGGTGAGTTGATAGATAGCAGCATCGTCGCCGGTCTCCACACCAACCAGGAGATTGGGGTGCGTGTGCTTGGGCAGCTGGCTCAAAATAATGCCCAGATCCTCTGGGCTAAATTTGGCGGCTCAGCCTGCGCAGTGGGCAAGTTCTGTCAATCGGAATGTGCTCTGTGCCATTGCTCCCCTTTCGTGGTCGATGGTGCGGCCCGCTGGAGAGCGAGACGCGCCGGATGATTCATTATAGCAACGCTAGAAGTGTAATAGCTATTGGATGCCATCAACTAGGGTAAGGGTGTAACCGGCAGATTGGCCTGTGTAGCGAGTCAGCGACGACACGATGACCGTTACGCTCTGAATATCATCTCCGGCGATGTCCAGGTTAATGAAACCGTTGTTGGCAGCATCCAACTCCATAGATTCGACTATTATCACGTCACTACCTTTGCGTGTCACAACTCGAACACCAAGCGTCTGGGGTAGGACGTTGTCGGTACGTACGAACCCCTCCGCGTTCCAGAGACCGTCAGTCTCAGCATCATCGAAGAGGCCAATCTCTGATATTTCGATGTCGTCGATGCAGGCGCCATCTAGGTTAATGGCATCATCTGACACCTGCTCAAAGGCAAGTAGCACACGCCCACCCGCGTAGGGCGTCAAATCCATGGTTTCTTGTATCCAACCATCGTTCGGGCCGTCGCTCTGGCCCGTGAGGCCGTGCCCGTAGCTGGTTCCTACGGGGTTTTCAGCAATGGTGTGGACGCCAGGCAGCACATCCCACGTTGTGCCTCCATCACGAGATGCGGTGACGTAGAGGAAGTCCCAGGGCGTTTCCAGGTTGTACCAGGCGCTGAATCGTAAGGTAGCCTCGCTGACACCACTGAGGTCGATCTCCTGGCTTAACCGCGTGTGGGTGGAATCGCCGCGGTTGCTCCACCAACACGAGCTCCCGCTGTATGGCTGCATAGGCAGGATGACGTTGGTGGCCTGGCCCTCGAACCGCAGCGTTGACGCGCCAGGCGGCACTTCCAGCGTCACGTAGTCGGCAGCAAAGGGCACGACTGTGCCGTCCAACGCATCGCCGATAGTAATCGAGCGAGGAGGGACAACGCTCCGAACCCCTCCGTCATCGCCGTACGAGTAGACATCGGAACCGGCATCGCCCAGCAGGTTGGCCATGGCCCAGTCCTGGAACACCGTGGCGAAGTCCTCGCCTCGACCGACCTCGCTCAGGAACGCTTCAATGCCATCGATGCCATCTGCGGGCTGGGCAATGAGCCTCGACAGGCCCTGATAGCGGTTGTTCATGTAGCGGAAGAAGAGGTTGGCGGTGGCGTAGTAGCCCCCCAGGCCAACGGTGTGGTCAGGCCATCTGGTCAAGGACAGCTCCGAACGACCGCCAGGGGGTGTAGCGCGGAACGATGGCACGACGAGGTGGGACACAGCCTCTGAGATGCCCTCGTTCACCCACGTACCTTCTGTGGGGTCGATGTACGAGTGGAGAAGGTGCTGCAGTTCATGGGCCACGAGGCTTGTGAATGCGTTGCCACGAGACCGCAGCGCTCCAGCCTCCAGGTAGAGCATGGGGCGGTTGTTGGTGTACTCGTAGACACCATCGTTGTACAGGTCCACCGAGGCGAAGTACCCTGCGGCGCCGCTGAGTCGCGTGTTGAGCATAGCAATGCGTGCGCCTGGGCCGATGTCCGATGGTTCCGGCACGTAGCCAAGCACGGCCATCGTCACCTGCGGATACACCACGTCCTCGAAAATGGCTGCTGCAGCTTCCAGGTCTGCTTGCGCAACGGAGTCGCTCTCACCTACGTACCAGGCGGCGTGGGGCGTCACAAAGCGCAAGGTGGCGTTGAGTTGTCCGAGTTTGGGCCCGGCGAGGTCTAACAGCCAGAACCGCTCCGAGCTTCCTACGTCTGACGCTGACACCACGGGGAAGGTGGCCAGCCCAGCGTCCACGCCAGGTTTGAAACGCCTGGCCAGCGCCACAAGGTCGCGGGCCGGGGGGATGGGGATGATCCCGAATTGCGTCGGGACAGGCGGGGTCGCTAGGGCGAGAACGGTCGCAGCCACCGGGGTAGCAGTAGAGCTCAGAGGTGCAGCCGTTGGGACTGCCCTCGCCGAGAAGGGAGTTGGAGTTGCTGTAGCCCCGGGAATGACTGTTGGTACGTTACCCACTACGGGTGTGGGACTAGGCGATGGGACAGAGTCGCTGCCACATGCGGCTACAAGAGCGATCCCCAGCAGCCCGACTGTCAGCCAAACATGCCGGGCTTGATTATTTAGAAGCGACTTGATTGGCATGAAGAGAGTGTAACGGTTCCCCTGCTAGCGTGTTGTTCCCTAACAGCTACGCCGCACTTGGTGGTTTGGATTGGCAAGAGATGCGGGTGGCAGAATTTCCACGCACCTAACCTGACGCATTGCCCGACGTTATACACTGGTAGCAGGTATAACGTCGGGGAGTGGTGTATGCGGGTGCAGGTAGTATCGCTGGTGGCTGTGGTCGTTGCGACGATGGCGTTTGTCGCGTGCAGCGACAGCGGGCCAACCACTTCCGGCCCCGTCCAGCGCACCAACTGCGGCAGACCTGGCAGCATCGTCGACAATAAAGCCCGCGGATGTCCCTAACTTCTCGCGGCCACCGGACGGAGCATTAACACCTCGACTATCGGACCCATCGGCATTCGCCATAACGCCACCCCGTACCAGGGACGGGCAAGACTCAACCGCTCGGGTGACAGGTTTTGTGCCGCTGGACAACCCGGTGTTTATTGAACCCTCAGAGGCCACGTTCCTTGAAGACGATGAGCTTGTACTGGGCCTGGAATGAAACGGTGAAGCCAGGGCCTACCCCGTGCGGATGATGGTCTACCACCATGTTGTGAACGATGAAGTATCGGGCTCGCCGGTGCTCATAACCTACTGAATCAAATGCAGCTCGGGGGTCGGTTTCGACCCTCTCGTGAACGGCCAACACTACACGTTTGACGTGCTTGGGCTGCTGGACGGCGTGTTCCAGATACGCGATCGCCAGACAGGCACCGTGTGGACGCACCTGGACGGCAAGGCAATCCGCGGGCCACAGACCGGCGAGCGACTGGCAATGGTGCCGATGCCGCAGATGACCTGGATCGACTGGCAGGCTCTCTACCCGGATACCCTGGTGCTCTCGCAGGACACACCGTTCATCGATCGCTACCGCCCCGTGCGCATCGGCGTGTTCAACCGTAACGAGGCGTTGTTCGGCGACGAGCGGTTGAAATCGAACTCGCTGGTTGTGGGCGTGGAGGTGGATGGCCGGTTCAAGGGCTACCCCATCGATGAGCTTCAGGCCGTGGGCGGGGTGACCAACGATGTGCTGGCCGAGCTTCCGGTGGTTGCGTTCTACGACGCTGTGGCGCGTACGGGGATGGCCTACTCAAGGGTGGTCAACGGCGAGGCAATCGAGTTCTACAACGCCGCCCACCGGGCTTGAGCTGCGCGACCGTGGTACCGACTCCCTCTGGGACCTGAGCGACAAGGCGATTGACGGCCCCCTCGCGGGCAAGTCGCTGGTGTACGTGTCATCGTTCATATCGGAATGGTACGGCTGGTCGGCATACCACCCGGAGACAACTATCTACGATGGGTAGCTAATCTCCCACACACCCTAAATCTCCCCTACAGGGAGAGTTTTTTGTGACGTCTAAGGAAACTACCCCTCACCTACCCGGAAGGGTAATTTACCAGGGATTACCCTCATAGTACGCTATACCAACAGTCTCATAGTAGCCCTTCACATCTTCGGGTATTATGCTGTCATTTATAGCTAAAACGGAGGGGATCATGTTGAGAGCGGTCGGTATTCTGGCCACAATGGTCATTCTGATGCTGGTGGGCTGCTTAACCGGTAGTAGTGAGACAGACCAAACCGAACTGGAGCGTGTCACACAGATACTAGTGGCGTCGCCCTTCTTGCCCGTGCACAACCAAATCGCAGAAGGTGACCCCAAAGTCGTTCAAGTCCGAATGGTGATCGAAGAAAAGCTCATTGAGATCGCCCCGGACGGCACCAAGATATGGGCTCTCACCTTTGAAGGCAGCGTCCCCGGACCCATCATTGTGGTCCATCAGGATGACTATGTTGAGCTGACCCTCGTAAATCCGGCAACCAGCTCGCTGCCACATAACATAGACCTTCATGCCGCCACAGGGGCGATGGGCGGTGGCACGCTCACCAACGTCGCCCCCGGCCAAGAAGTCACCATCCGTTTCAAAGCCGTTAAGGCGGGCGTATTCGTCTACCACTGCGCCCCCGGCGGAGTAATGATCCCGTTGCACGTCGTCTCAGGGATGAACGGTGCCATCATGGTCCTCCCAAGGGATGGGCTGAGGGATGCTGAGGGTGAAAAGGTCAGCTACGACAAGGCCTATTACATCGGCGAGCAGGACTTCTACATTCCCAAGGATGCCGACGGTAATTTCCGCGAGTACGCGTCACCTGCGGCAGCGTTCGGTGACATGATCGAGGTCATGAAGACACTGACGCCCACCCACGTGGTGTTCAACGGATCGGTAGGTGCGTTGACGGGCGATAATGCACTGACTGCCGCAGTGGGTGAGAAGGTGTTGCTGATCCACTCCCAGGCCAACAGGGATTCCCGACCGCACCTCATTGGTGGGCACGGAGACCTTGTCTGGAGAGGCGGCTCTTTCTCTGACACACCTGCGACCGATTTAGAGACATGGTTTGTGCCGGGGGGTTCGGCAGTAGCCGCACTCTACGAGTTCAGACAGCCTGGCTTATACGTCTATCTCAGTCACAATCTGATTGAAGCGATCATATTGGGCGCGGCAGCCCACGTGAACGTCACGGGTGAGTGGGATGACGACCTGATGGAGCAGATATCGGAGCCGGCGACGATAGGTTAGCGCCCTACACCGCCATCAGATCTAACTGGCGTTCGCGGACGGCGAGGCTCATATCGTTGTGCTCACGTTCGCGGAGGCCGTAGGTGTCTTTGAGATCGTCAACACGCTCTCGAATCTCCTGCTGGATCTGCTTGGGTGCGAACTCGGCAGGGTAGAGAACCTGATACGCGTGGTGAAGCCGCGGGTGTTCCGTCTCAAGGTAGTGCATGAAGTGTTCTTTGGTGCCCTGCTGAAGGTGGAGCACGCGGGTTCCAAGGAAGCTGGCTCCGTGGGCTGCAGCGGCTTCAACTACGGCTTTGAGGCTCTCCTGGTCATCGGTCATGCCGGGAACAATGGGGGCCAGCAGCACGCCCGCCGATACACCAGCTTTGACCAACTGCTCCATGACGTGCAACCGCTGCACCGGAGGCGGAGTGCCAGGCTCAAGCTCTTTCCACATATCGTGGTCAAGGGTTGTAACGCTGAAGCACACGGACGCGCCTGCCCGTTTAGCCATATCGGCAAGGACATCCACATCTCGGAGGGCCATTGTACCCCTGGTCACGATGCGAACCGGGGTGTGTCGTTCGGCCAGGGCCTCCAGGCATCCGCGGGTCAGGCGATACTTGCCTTCAATGGGCTGGTAGGGGTCTGTGGCTGTGCCTATCGCCACCGTCTCGCTCACCCATGAACGAAGTGACAGTTCCTCTTTGAGGACGTCCACCACGTTAGTCTTCACAAAGACAAGGCCGGAGAAGTCGTTGCCGGGATCGAGGTCAGCGTAGGAGTTGTAGCGACGGGCAAAGCAGTAGTGGCAACCGTGGACGCACCCTCGATAGGGGTTGAGCGACCATTTGAAGTCCATCCCGTGAACGCGGTTGAGCGCACTGCGGCACTCTGTCTCCTCATAACGAACATCGTTAGTCATGGGCCCCTCTCTCGCTCGGTATATTCATCATAAATTAGAACGTAAGTTCTTGTCAATACGAGCGCATTGCGGGAGGGCGGGACTGGCTATACACTCATAGCCTAGACATCAGGCATCAAGAGAACGGGCAGACCACCAAACAATGCACTTATTCATCTCGCTCCACGTAGAACACCAGGGCACCTACACGTTCTGGAACCTCTGGACGTTTGATCCCCTCACCGTTGCAGGACTCTCTGTGTTGTTTGCGCTGTACACGCGAGGCCTGTGGCTGAGCAGGGGTCGCTCCGGCAACCTGTTCCCCTGGTGGAGGCCAACACTCTTCTACATAGGTTGGCTGGCGCTGCTGGCGGGAGCAATCTCGCCTATCGATGGGCTGGCAGGCGACCTGTTCCTGATGCACATGATCCAGCACATGCTGCTCATGATGATTGGGCCGCCGTTGATACTGCTGGGCGCGCCGGTAGTCCCTGTGCTGCGAGGGTTGCCGGACGTGGTGCGGTACAACTTTGCCATACCCTTACTGCAAATGCGGAAGGTCCGCAAAGTGTTGTCATTCCTTATAGCGCCTCTGGTGGCCTGGCTGTTCTTTGTCTTCACACTGTGGATATGGCACATCCCATCGGCCTATAACGATGCAACACAAAATGAGCCGCTTCACCTACTCCAGCACTTCATGTTCATCAGTGCTGCCGGGTTCTTCTGGTGGACGGTGATTGATCCTGTGCCGCTTCGCCCGCGCCTCGCGTACGGGTTACGCCTACTCTTCTTGTTCCTTGCTACCATCCAGAGCATTGTGCTGGCAGGCATCATCACCCTTACTCCTGATGTGCTGTACACCTACTATGAGACGGTGCCTCGCACATGGGGTATCAGCGTGGCGGACGATCAGACCATTGCCGGACTTATCTTGTGGATTCCCGGAGCGATGATGTACTTCATTGCCCTGGCGGCAATCTTCCTGGTCATGCTCAAGAAAGAAGATGCACGGATGCGCCGGTTGGAAGGTAGAGGCCCCAAGGCATCTGACCTCTCTTGACGCCATGAACTCAAGGTGGTGCGTACTTGTATCGGTTTACATCATTTGGAGTTTGCGTGATTTTTCACCAACCCATTGACTGCGCTTCCCACCATAGGTAGAATAGGGCCGCTGCAATAAGCGTAACAACCACTTTGCAGAGGCAGGGGAGCGCCCGGGATACTGGAAACACATCGCCCTGTGAGGGCAACGGGAACCGTAGCTTCTTAGCCCAGATATCGGTAATGAGAGAGGCCCATGGCGAACCTAAAAAACATCCGTCCTAAGGCTCTGCTCGGACTTCTGGCAATTGCTTTATTACCCATTCTTGCCGCGTGTAGTTCCACGGATAACCCTCTAACTACAATTTCGCCCAAGTCTGACGTAGCGGACGATATCCAGCAGCTTTATAAGATCATCTTTGTGATTGCAATGGTCGTCTTCATTGTTGTGGAGACATTGCTGTTGTACGCCGTCATCAAGTTCCGCCGACGGCCCAACGATGGGATTCCGAAGCAGGTCCACGGCAACACGGTCATGGAGATTACCTGGACCATCATTCCCGCGTTGATCCTGGTAGCCATTGCGGTACCAACATGGATCACCATCTTCGAGATTGACGACGTTCCCGACGATGCATACATGATTGAAATCGTCGGCCACCAGTGGTGGTGGGAAGCCACGTACCCAGACGGTCAGGTGACTGCCAATGAGATACACGTTCCGTCTGATAGGACGATCGGCTTTACGTTGGACACCGCGGACGTGCTCCACAGCTTCTGGATTCCGCAACTCTTTGGTAAGCAGGATCTCATTCCTGGGAGAACGAACACGTTGTGGTTCACCCCGAACCCCGGCACAGAAGGTCGGTATTTGGGGCAGTGCGTGGAGTTCTGTGGTGCCTCCCATGCAAACATGCGACTTGAAATGATTGTTGATAGCCCTGCTGATTTCGCAGCATGGACATCGGGCCTTGAAAGCCCCGCCCCGGCAGCAACAGCTTTGGCGGCAACAGGATATGACCTGTTCGCCAGCAAGGGCTGTGTTGCCTGCCATACCATCTCCGGCAGGAACGATGCGATAGGCATCATCGGCCCCAACCTCTCTCTCTTCGGTTCACGGCTCACGTTGGGCAGCGCAACGCTGGACAACAACACGGTGAACCTGACAGCCTGGCTCCAGGATCCGGAAGACATCAAACCAGGCAACATCATGTCAAAGAGCGCACCAATCTATAACAACCCGGGTTTGGCTATGGCAGATACGGAGATTGACGCCCTGGTAGCGTATCTCCAGAGTTTGAAGTAACGGCTAACCCCGGCGCAACCTAATACGTAAAACGACCAGGTCTTTGGAGGCAAGTACATGGCATCGGCAGTAGGAGCGATAGGCGCAGCGGGAGCTGCTCCCTCCGAAAGCGGAGTGTGGAGCTGGATTACCACTGTTGACCACAAGCGCATAGGCGTCCTCTACGGAGTGTCCGCCATTCTCTTTTTCCTTCTCGGCGGCTCCGAGGCGTTCCTCATACGTATGCAGCTTGCATCAGCCGATGCTGACCTGATCAGTTCTGGCGTCTTCAGCCAGCTGTTCACCATGCACGCGCTCACCATGGTCTTCCTTGCCATCATGCCTTTGGGCGCAGCGTTCTTTAACTTCTTGATTCCCCTACAGATCGGCGCACGAGACGTAGCCTTTCCACGATTGAACGCGCTTAGCTACTGGCTCTTCCTCTTTGGGGCAATCCTGTTGAACTCCAGCTTCGTCTTTGGCGGGGCTCCTGACGCCGGCTGGTTCGCTTATGCAAACCTGACGTCCACTACCTACTCTCCTGGCGATTCTATGGACTTCTTCACACTGGGTCTGCTGGTGCTGGGTGTATCCTCCCTTGCCGCAGCCCTGAACTTCGTTGTGACCATCCTGAACATGCGAGCCCCTGGCATGACCCTCATGCGGATGCCCGTGTTCACATGGATGGCCCTTATCGTTTCCTTCCTACTGGTCTTTGCACTACCGATTCTGACGGTGGGTTTGGTTGAGCTACTGCTCTGGCGGTTCTTCGATATGCCCTTCTTCTCGGCAGAGTTCGGCGGCGATCCGCTCCTGTGGCAGCACGTATTCTGGCTCTTCGGTCACCCAGAGGTATACATCCTGATTCTCCCAGCAATGGGTATCGTGTCAGAGATTCTGCCCACGTTCTCCAAAAAGCCGTTGTTCGGTTACACAGCAGTCGTGTTCGCCGGTGTGGCAATCGCCTTCATGGGCTTCGCGGTCTGGGCGCACCACATGTTCACCGTGGGCTTAGGTCCGGTGGCCATCGCAGCGTTCTCGGCAAGCACCATGCTCATCGCGGTGCCCACGGGCATCAAGATATTCAACTGGATATTCACATTGTGGGGTGGTTCCCTTGATCTCAGGACCCCAATGTTGTTCTCACTAGGATTCGTATCGCTCTTCATCATCGGCGGACTGAGTGGCGTCATGCACGCCTCACCGCCTTTGGACAGGCAGCAACAGGACACTTACTTCATCGTCGCTCACCTGCACTATGTGCTCTTCGGCGGCAGCATCATGGGTCTGATGGCAGGAATCTACTTCTGGTTCCCCAAACTCACCGGACGCATGATGGGTGAGGGACTGGGCGTTATCCACTTCTGGTTGATGTTCATCGGCATGAACGTGACTTTCGGCCCTATGCACCTTGTTGGGATCATGGGGATGCCTCGCCGGATCTATACCTACTCAGAGGGTTCCGGCTGGGAGTTCATGAACCAATTGGAGTCCGTTGGAGCTATCATCCTAGCCATTGGATTGATCATCTTTGCGGTCAACATCTTCCGCAGCCTCCGCAGCGGTGAGGTCGCCGGTGACGATCCATGGGATGCACGCACGTTGGAGTGGTCCATATCCTCTCCGCCGCCGGTGTATAACTTTGACGCGATACCCGTGGTCTACAGCAAGGAACCCTTCTGGGATCAGAAGCATCCTGAGCTGGCCCACGATAAGCCTCCGGCCGATGCTGTTGCTCCGGTAGCTGAGGATCCGGCAAGCATACATATGCCGAACCCCTCCTACTGGCCGATCATCGTAGCCTTTGGCGCATCGCTGATGGCAGGTCTGGTCATTGTGAACCCTTACCTAGCATTCATAGGTGGAGCCATCACCATGATGGGCGTCTATGGTTGGATATTTGAACCGGCCGGACCGGAAGAGCACCACTAAAGAAGAGGAAAACTGTGGCGACACATAGCACGACAGCACCACATACAGGTCCCTTGGCAACTACTACGGGGTTGGATCACCGTAAGTTGTTGATGTGGACGTTCCTGGCATCTGAGTGCCTGTTCTTCGGGTCACTCATTGCAACGTTCCTGTTGTTCAAGGACGCAAGCGTATCCGGGCCTATCCCTCAGGAAGTCCTGAACATTCCAGTCACCAGCACAAGCACCTTCGTACTTCTGACCAGCTCGCTCTCAATGGTGCTCGCCTTAGCGGCCATCCAGCGCGGAGACATCGTGTCAGGCCGGGTATGGATTCTGGCAACGGCAGTCCTGGGTGCAACCTTCCTTGGGTTCCAGGTATTCGAGTTCAAAGAATTCATAGACGAGGGGCTGAAGCCATCTACCAACGTGTTCGGTGCCAGCTTCTTCACGCTTACGGGATTCCATGGTGCTCACGTAGCCGTTGGCGTCATCTGGTTGATGTCCTTGTTCATCTTCTCGTTCAAGAGCAAGGACGGCATACCGGCCTCCAAGAGCCTGGACGTTGAACTGTGCGGACTCTACTGGCACTTCGTAGACATTGTATGGGTCGTGATTTTTACCGTCGTATACCTCATCAGCAGCCTGGAGTAACGACAAGGGCATTCCAAGGACTTAGGGAGAGACGTTATGGCGAACAGTGGACAGGCACCAGAGGAGCATCACGACTCCGATCATCCATCACCTGCTAGATATATACAGATAGCCGTTATCCTCACGCTGATCACTGCTTTTGAGGTGGCTATCTACTACGTGGAGTCCATCAGCAAAGAAGCCTTCATAATCATCTTCGTTGGAATGGGTATAATCAAGTTCATCATCGTGGCAATGTTCTACATGCATCTCAAGTTTGATCACCGCTTGTTCACCTGGCTGCTTCTTGCTGGCTTGACCCTAGCAATATTCGCCATTGTCACGTTAGGCACGCTGTTCAGAATCTTTACATAGCGCGTTCGGCTATAATAACCCCGTGAGACTACGTCAAAGATTCACTCCAAGGTATCAACTATGAGCGCGCCTCCAAGCCCAGGAAGACTGCCCACCCTCCTAGGCGTCACCATTCTGGCGATGTTTGGGCTCATCACTCTTGGTGCCCTCGTCCGTGCAACCGACTCCGGCCTTGGCTGTCCTGATTGGCCCCTCTGCCACGGCCAGATCATCCCTCCCTTTGAATACCACATCATCATTGAGTATTCCCATCGGATGACTGCCAGCGTCGTCGGCCTTCTTGTTGCCGCGTCAGCATTCATCATCTGGTGGAAACACCGCAGCACACCAATCCTCACCAAGCTCATGACTTTTGCGGTCATAGCCCTCATCGTCCAGGTTATTCTGGGCGGAATCACTGTGGTGAACGAGCTTCCGGCGCAGGTTGTGACCGCCCATCTCTTTGCTGCTGAAGTGCTGATTGCAACGCTTGTCATCACGCTCCTCATACTCAACAAACCGCTTCCCGCCCATGGGACTCCTAGAGACCCCATCTATTACTGGGTAGTGGCGATGGCTGCTGTTACCATGATCATCCTTCTAACGGGGACGTACATTGTGGGGAGGAACGCCGGCGCCATCTGCCCCGACTGGCCGATGTGTGCAGACGGTGGATGGCCGGACTTCAATCTCCAATGGGAGCATATGTCCCACAGGATCGTAGCGGGTATCGGCGGACTCTTCATCATCGTCGGCGCAATGAAAGCTCGACGGTACAAAGTCAGGTCCCGTGCGTTAGCCGGCATGGGCATGGGAGCAGCGGGCCTGGTTATCGCCCAGGTGATAGCAGGAGCAGCCAACCCGTGGTTTGATTTCGCATCGGCAGCACAGGTCGTTCATTTAAGCCTGGCAACAGCGCTCTGGATACATCTGGTGGCAATGGCAGTGATGTCATACCGCCTAACGCCTGCAGGCGAGGCTTCGGGTACTGAACCTGGAGCAATCCTGGAAGCAACATCGGAGCCAAAGCCACTTTCGCCGTTACGAGTGACTATCAATGACTACATTGCCCTGACTAAACCCAAGGTCATGACGCTGCTGCTGCTGACGGCATTCGGTGGCATGGTTCTGGCCGATGCAGGTATGCCAGGGGGATGGTTGATTGCAACAGTCCTCATCGGCGGTTCACTGGCCTCCGGGGGAGCAAGTTCTATCAATCACTGGATGGACAGGGACATCGATCGACTCATGGCGCGCACAGCCACCAGACCGGTCGCTAGCAAGCGTCTGGGCGGTGCACAGGCTCTTGGGTTCGGGGTGGGGTTGAACATCCTATCGTTTGGCCTGCTTTGGTGGGGCGCAAACCTGCTTGCTGCGTCCCTGGCGATTGGTGGCACGCTGTTCTACGTCCTGATCTACACGTTGTGGCTCAAACGCACCACGGTGCAGAACATTGTTATCGGCGGTGCGGCGGGTGCTGTACCACCGTTGGTAGGCTGGGCTGCTGTTACCGGAGACCTATCCCTCCCTGCCTTCTATCTCTTCGCCATTGTGTTCTTTTGGACGCCGCCCCATTTCTGGGCGCTGGCGCTCTGGATTCGACGCGACTACGCCGATGCTGGCATTCCTATGCTACCGGTCGTTGAGGGGGAAGCCAGCACGCACAGGGCCATCCTGATGTACACGTTGATCCTGACGATGCTGACCGTCCTGCTGTACACGGCTTCAGACAACCTGGGGTACGGATACCTGATTACAGCCACGGTCCTTGGGGCATTCTTCATCGCCTATGCCGTCCAACTGTTCCGCAAGACAGGCCCTCGGGCAGCCGCGCCCATCTACAAGTACTCGCTGCTGTACCTCGCGATACTGTTCCTCGCCATCATGATCGACAGCCCCATCTAGGGTGCCTTAGGCGTCTTTGCTAGCGGCTTGCCGCTTTTGCTGCGGCTCCATCCCCGTTCTTCATTGTTTGTCCTATATCCACGTTCTGGAAATCGTTTTAATGTCTCCATTTCCGATAGTCGCATTTAACGCCTATCAGCTCCGAACCTTGGTCAAGAATATCAGACCGCCAGGGTCTCACCACCCCGTAAGCAAAAGCACCTAAGGTACAAAAAAGAGAGGCCGTAATGGCCTCTCTTCTTTTTCATCAATTAATGGATTCTAGTTTTGTGGCAGTGCCTCTCGCGCCTGCTCCACCACTTTGGCAAAGCCTTCAGGCTGAGCAATGGCCATCTCAGAAAGAACCTTGCGGTTCAGTCCGATGCCTGCCAGGGTCAAACCCTGAATAAACCTGCTGTAACTGAGATCCAGCGCCCGCGTTGCTGCGCCGATACGGAGTATCCACAGCTTGCGGAAGTCGCCCTTGCGCTCACGTCGGTGTGCATAGGCGTACGACAGGGCATGTAGCATCGATTCCTTGGCTCGACGGTAATGGCGATGTCGGACGCTTCCATGGCCCTTGGCAGCTGCCAGGACTTTCTTATGACGATGTTTCTTGGGAACGCTGTTTGTAGCTCGTGGCACTGAGGCACCTCTTCAATAGCTGTTGGTTTGATTACGATTTAGGCATAGGGCATGAGCTTGCGCAATCTTCGGACCAATCCGATGGCAACGGCCTCTTTCTGGTCATAACCCCGCTTGAGAGCAGAAGTCTTCTTACGGCGAAGGTGGCTCCTTGAACCATGGAGCTTCATCATCTTGCCAGTGCCTGTGATGTGGATACGAGAAGCAGACGCTTTGTGCGTCTTAAGCTTGTACTTCTTTAGCTTGGTCGCCAACGGGGGTCTCCTCTTCCTCAGCTACCTTGGCAGGCTTGGGCGGTGGCACTGCTGCCATGGGTGCCAGGATAATGTTCAATCGTCTGCCCTCCATCAGCGGAGGGGTTTCCAATTTGGCTTCTTCTTTTAGCTGTTCCGCTACGCCTCTGAGGATCGACACACCCAGTTCAGGGTGGGTTATCTCACGACCACGGAACATCACACTGACTTTGACCTTGGCTCCATCACTAAGGAGTTCCTGGATACGTCGAATCTTTGAGTCCCTATCGTGGTTCGCGATGCGAGGCCTGAACCGCACTTCACGAACAACGTTGGTCTTCTGGCTCTTACGAGCTTCCCGGTCACGCTTGGTCTGCGTGTACCGGAACCGTCCATAATCGAGCAGTCTGCAAACGGGCGGGCTCGCGTTGGGAGACACCTCTACGAGGTCTACACCCTGGTCACGCGCCATCTGTATGGCTTCGGCTGTTCCTACGACGCCAAGCTGTTCGCCATCGTCGCCAATCAGTCGAACCTCACGGACCCGTATTTGCTGGTTAATGCGAAAATCTTTACCAGCTATGCTAAACACTCCTCGGCTAAGATATCTATCGAATATAGCATACAGCTACGAAGGTGTAAACAGTTTAGTGGCTGGAATTGGTGGGTGCTGGGGGTAAAACGGCGTTATGGGCAAGGCCCACCAGGTCAGTGGTTGAGGCGACGTTGCTGCGAGTCACATGTCGCTCCAATCCTGACAGGATTTCCTGGGGTGTACGAGGGCTGGAAAAGTTGGCTGTCCCTATCTGAATCGCCCGCGCTCCGGCATATATGTAGTCGAGGGCGTCGTTGGTCGTTTCAATGCCGCCGACCCCGATTATGGGTACCTCCACCGCACGGTATGTCTTGTAGACCATCGCCAGAGAGATCGGCTTGAGAGCAGGGCCTGAGATGCCTCCAGTGACGGTTCCCAGCACAGGGCGAGCCTCGTCATGGTCCAGTGCCATCCCTATAAGCGTGTTGGTCAGCGTGAGGGCGTGGGTGCCCGCTTCCACGGCCGCTTTGGCGATAACGGTGATGTCCGTGACGTTGGGCGATAATTTCGTGATGACAGGCAGGCGAGTGGAAGTCACCACCGCTCGCACTGCTTCTCCAGTGAAGTCGGGGCTCTGAGCGAAATCCAGTCCGCCTTCCACGTTGGGGCAGCTGACGTTGATCTCGATGGCTGCGATGCCTGGCGTGCCTTCGACGGCCGCTGCCAGTTGCCGAAACTCATCGACACGCTCTCCGGCGATGCTAAGGATGACCGGAACCTCCCAGTCCACCCATAGCGGTGCCTGTTCCCGCAGGACAATCTCTATGCCGGGGTTCTGGAGGCCGATGGAGTTCATGGTCCAGGCTTTGGCGTGGGCTATGCGAGGTGTGGCGTTGCCGAGACGTGGTAGAACGGTGGTGGTCTTGGCAACTACTGCACCGAGTCTCTGGAAATCGACGCCTGCCGCCATGTGGCTGCCATACCCGTCTTGGCCGAAGGTTCCGCAGGAAATCATCACCGGGTTCCGTAGCAGCAGCCCGGTCTCATGGCCTGGAGCAATGTTCACGGACAGGTCTGGCATCATCACCTCTCCATGGATTCTTCCACAACTAGTAACACGATGCAAGGCTTGAAACGCATTATTCACGTTGACGAGCAATCGTCTCACAGCTATGATTTAGCTATGATTACCAAAGGGGTAGCATCGCTACTGGCTTCCCCACGCCGTGTTCGGCAGGGTATTACCTACGTCCTCCTCATTGCAGTCGTCGGTGCTGTCATTCTACCGATCCTGGCTCCGGCAATCGACCACCACGTGATTGAGAAGCTGCCGGGCCACGGGCACATCTACCCCGGCGGTATTCCCGTGGATCATGGTCACGCCCATGAAGCTGCACATGCTCACGGCGAAGAAGCCTCCTTGGCCGATGGAAGTGGCATCGTCTTCCTCCCACCGGCAGACGATACTACCGGAGTCAGTGGTTTTAACGTCATTTCAGCGGTGTTGGCGCTCTCGCTAGTATTGGTCATCCCTTCGTTGCCCGCGCGCCAAAGATTAATCCTGAATACGTTACTCAGTAGCTTTAGCCCTCACGTGGAGACACCACCACCCCAAGTCGCTCTCTAAGGAAACATCTCGCAACCGTCCACAGGCGGCATGCGAACCCATAGAGGAAAGCGGTATCTGTGATGCAGTTCCACGCCCAGTCCATTTGGCGTCCTAGGACAGTCGGCATTGTCTTGGGCGCCTTCATCGCCTTGATTCTAGCATCGCCCCTGCATGCCAACGGAACACACTTAGGCAGCCAGGAGGTCTATTCCGACGATGTTGGACCGTACACGCTATCGGTCACAACTACGCCGGTGGTCAGCCTCATGCACTTCAGCATCTACCTATCGCTGAAGGACACGGACTTCCCGGTGCTGGGCGCTGAACTGACGGTGTGGGCTGAACTTGGCGGCAACCAGCCAATCGCTCTCGGCCCTCTGGCGGCACCACGTGTGGATACCGGCCCTAACTGGTTCGCAGCCGATTTTCCTGTCGATGAACCCGGCGAGTGGACGTTCACGTTGCAGGTGGATGCGCCTCTAGCGGAAGAAACCACGACGTTCACGGTATTCGTACGCGATTCAGACGGCATCAGCATCACGCTGGTGGCAATTGTCGCTACGGTCATTGGCGTTATCGGTCTGTGGGTCGGGCGTAGGTTGAAGATGAAGAAGCGGAAATCAAAATAAACATCATTCAATAATGGAGAGCACAATGAAAAACAAGAATATTCAATTGTTGTTTCTGGGATTAGCTTTGAGTCTTGTGATGCTACTGGCTGCATGTGGCAGCAGTGAGCCGGAAGACAGGATATTCAACCTTGAGATTCACGATGGTGCGCTTGTACAGGGTCAATCACCGTTAGAGGTAAAACAGGATGATGAAGTCACCATCGTCGTGGTATCCGATGAACACGTTTCTTTCCATTTGCACGGCTATGACATTGAGCAGGAGGCCGAACCAGGTGCTCCGACTACTCTCGTATTCACCGCTAACGCTACTGGTAGTTTTCCGTTCACCATCCACGTAGGTGGCGGAGATGGTGAAGACGACCATGGACATGACGCCACAGCCCCCGGATGTGAAGTTTCTCTACCCGCAGGTCTTCCAGCCCCGAAGATCGTCCTGACTGCAACCGAAGGCCACGATGCCGGGGAGATTGAAGCAACGGTGGAACTAACAAATTTCATATTGAACCCGGAACCCATGGTCAACGAGGGCGTCGCCACCGGCCACTGGCACCTGTTCATCGATGGCGAGATTGTGGGCATGTATGCGGAGGCTGAGGCAACGGTGATGGTGAAAGAACCCGGGGACCATACCTTCATGGCAACGCTGTCAGATGCTGAGCACTGTGAGTATGGAATTAGCGCGATAACCACGGTCCACGTTGAAGAGGGCGAACATTCCGATGAAGACGACCACGACGCCGAGGAATCCGAAATCGAGCTTGGTAGATTAAATGTCCTTCCATAGCTTCAGCAACAAGGAGCTAATCTCATGAGCATGTCCAGACTGTTTCTTGTTGTGACAGCGGCGGGGTTGGCCCTTGTTGTCAGCCCTGTCTACGCCCATGGATTCGGCACCCGCTACGACTTGCCGGTGCCGTTATGGCTGTACATCTCAGGGGCTGGAGCAGCCGTGGCACTCTCCTTTGTCATTGTGGGGCTGTTCGTCCAAGGAGCGTCCGTGGTCCACGCCTACCCGCGGCTCAACCTGCTGCGGTGGGGTTTCGGACGCGCTCTGGTGCACCCTGTGGTCGTCACGACAATACGAATTTTCTCCGTTGGACTCCTCGTGCTCGTCATCGTCGCGGGAATCGCAGGTACGGAAATCGACACCCTCAACTTCGCCCCCACTATGGTGTGGGTCATCTGGTGGGTGGGCACCGCTTATGCATCGGCGCTAATAGGCAACGTCTGGGGTTTGGTCAACCCGTGGAACACCCCATTCAAGTGGGCTGAGAGTTTTTTTAGCAAGATTAACCCTGATGGTGACTTCGGTCTTGACCAGGAATACCCCTCAAACTGGGGGGTATGGCCAGGCGTCATCCTGTTCTTTACGTTCGCATGGGTGGAAATCGTCTACGGGCAGTCTTCTGTACCTGGTCGCATCGCACTCATGGCCCTGGCCTACACAGCCATCACGTGGTCAGGGATGTTCATATACGGTCGTGAGACCTGGCTACGTCACGGAGAGGCATTCTCGCTGGCCTTCGGGTTTCTAGCGCGGTTCTCTCCCACGGAGATACGGGTGACCGACACCACGGTGTGCGAGCACTGCCTGGTGGACTGCATGGACCTGGACGGCAACTGCATCGATTGCGCCGAGTGTTTCTCAGCGGCCGAACCGGAGTACAGGGAGTTCAACATCAGCCCCTTTGCAGTAGGACTGCTCCGCAATGACAGGACGCCAACGTCCATGATGGTTTTTGTGGTGCTGCTGCTCTCCACGGTCACCTTTGACGGCTTCACCGCTACGCCTCTGTGGGCGGACATCTTCAACTTCCTCATCGATGCCATCCCCAATATCTCTGTAGTGGGAACCATTGGCCTGCTGGCGTTCCCAATCATCTTCATCGTTGTCTATCTCATTTTCGCGAAAATGATGTCATCGGCGGGTGGAGGCAAGGTCTCCTACGACGTTATTGGAAGGGCCTTTGTCTTCTCGCTCATTCCCATCGCGCTGGCATACCACCTGGCCCACTTCTTCGCATTCCTCCTCATCCAGGGCCAACTCATCATCCCACTCATCTCAGACCCTCTTGGTAGGGGGTGGGACGTGTTCGGGACCGCTGGCTACACCGTGGACATCGCCATTGTGAATGCACGGACAGCCTGGTTCGTATCGGTGGCTGCCATCGTCATCGGGCACATCGTTGCAGTCTACCTGGCTCATGTCATCGCGTTGCGTACCATCGCCGAGCGACATTTGGCGATACGCAGCCAGTACCCAATGATGGTTCTGATGGTGGGCTACACAATGGTCAGCCTCTGGATTCTGGCCCAACCCATCGTAGAGGCTGGTGGGTAGTCAGTCCGGCAGCATGGTTGGTAAATAAAAAGAGGCCCGCAAATACGGGCCTCTTTTCCTTGTTCTAGTTAAACCCTAACGTATCGTAGATCTTCGCAGGAAGGGCGGGAGATCCAGATCGACCTCGTTCTGAGGGAATGAACCCTGGGTACCAAAGGATGAATCCAGGTACTCTGAAGATTCGTCGTCTCCATCGGGAATCCCCGTGGCAATCAGTGTCACACGTGTGAGGTCGTCCTTGGCGTCACCGTTGACCATCCCGAAGAAGATCATGGCGCGATGATCCACCTGGGCAGCGATGTATTCGCCAGCTTCGTTGACCTCTCCCAATGTCATGGAGGGGCCACCGGTCACGTTGAACAGCACACCTTTAGCTCCTTCAAGGGAGACATCCAGCAGCGGGTTGTTCACGGCTTGCTTGGCAGCTTCCAGCGGGCCACCCTTACCCCGGGCTTCACCAATGGCCATCATTGCTTTGCCGGGAACCTTCATGATGGTCTTCACATCGGCAAGGTCCACGTTGATCTCGCCGGGGAGGTTGACCAGCTCCGCAACAGACAGAACGCCGAGCATTACGGCATCGTCAGCTAGGCAGAGTGCTTCTTCCATGGAGGTGTCACCCTTGAAGAGGCTCAACAACCGCTCATTGTGGATGACGATCAGGTTGTCTACATGATTTTTGAGCTCGGCGATGCCCGAATGGGCAGTCTCCAAGCGACGTGCGCCTTCAAAGGTGAATGGTGTAGTGGCCACTGCTACGACCAGCGCGCCTGCCTGCTTTGCCATATCTGCGACGATGGGTGCGGCTCCAGTGCCGGTTCCGCCGCCCATGCCGATGGCAAGGAAAACAAGGTCTGCACCGTTGATAATCTGTTTCAAAGCCTGCTTGGATTGTCCCGCGGCTCTGGCGCCCATCTCGGGGTCACCGCCGGCACCGAGGCCTCGTGTAAGACTATCGCCGATATGGACAACATTCGCGCCCTCAGCCTGACCAAGTGCTTTCAAGTCAGTGTTGACGCAGGCATAACTCACACCAGGAACCTGACGTGCTCGCATCATGCGCATGATGGCATTAGAGCCACCACCACCTACGCCAATAGCACAAATGCGCGCAGGTCCTTCTTGGGAGAGGGGCATGTTCAGCAGGGGAATAGCCTGAGTCGTAGAGCGCGAGCGCTTCGTAGCCATATCTACCAGTCCTCCAGCAGGGTTCTGATTCTCAGTGAGACCAGAACGCATTCAATTGGGAAACTCTACCTACATTGACCAACTATGTCAAGGTGTAATGTTCGCAATTATGTCATCGCGCAACGCTTTTCGCATTGTAATGTAAGCGTCCGGGCACCTATTCCCTAGAACGGTCGATGTGGCCTATCAGTTCCTCGAAGGGCATGTGGGTCATCGACTCCAACACCATATCCGCGTCGCCTACGCCCATCAGCCTGGTCAGCGCGTTGGGCACCGCCACGGTGAAGATGCTTGCCCTGGTTGCCGATAGGATGCCGTTGGGCGAGTCCTCCAAGGCAATGGCCTCGTCAGCAGTTATGTCCAAGGCCTTCAACGCTGCTATGTACACGCCGGGTTGGGGTTTGCGTTGCATCACGTCCGAGTCGTTCCAACACCTGACGATGTCGAAGTAGTGCATGAGGCCTAGTCGTTCAAGGTGGGTTGTGACCCAGTCTCGCGATGAGTTTGACGCGACGGCCAGCTTGCGATCCATGCGTTTCGCTTCTGTAATGTACGCCTCAACGCCCGGGAGGATGGCTTCGGCTTCTATGAGCACGTCCTCGCGGGGTTTGCGCACATTGCGTATCGCAGCAGCATCGAGGGATTTGCCTAGAATGCCTTCCAAGTGGGCCACGGGGTCGAAGCTGTCCTCCGTGCCCACGTTGGCCGCCCACTCCTCCAAGGCCAACTCACAGTCGTACTTTTTGTAGACCTCTTGCCAACTCTGGAAGATAGGGCTCTCCGTATCAAGGATGAGCCCGTCAAAGTCAAAGATAACCGCTTTAATCATCAGTCCTACTTAGTAGTGCTATGTCCGATAGTGACGGGCATCGGAACCCCGTCAGGGAACAAAAGCCCCTAAGGGGCGACAGGTGTGTCTGCGTAGTACTCCATGCCCAGGTGGGTGATCTGTTCAACGCCCATCATCCATCGCAGGGTGTTCTTGAGCTTGGTCTGCTGAATGAACAGGTCATGCTCCGGGTACACCTGGGACGACGTCTGAGGAGCCTTGAAGTAGAAGGACAACCATTCCTGGATGCCGCCCATCTTGGCCCGCTTTGCCAGGTCCATGAACAATGCCAGATCCAGCACCAGAGGAGCCGCGAGGATGGAGTCCGAGCAGAGGAAATTGACCTTGATCTGCATACGCCTGCCAAGCCAGCCGAAGATGTCTATGTTGTCCCAACCCTCTTTGTTGTCGCCGCGGGGTGGGTAGTAGTTGATGCGCACCTTGTGGTAGGCATCTGCGTAGAGGTCGGGGTAGACCTCGGGCTGCAGGATGTACTCCAGCGCGCCCAGCTTTGATTCTTCCTTGGTCTTGAAGTTCTCAGGTTCGTCCAGCACCTCGCCGTCGCGGTTGCCCAGGATGTTGGTAGAGAACCAGCCATCAAGGCCCAGCATCCTCGCCTTCAGCATGGGAGCAATCACCGTCTTGACCAGGGTCTGCCCGGTCTTGAAGTCCTTGCCGCAGATGGGCACGCCGTTGTCGGTCGCCAGTTTTTCGATGGCTGGAGTGTCCACCGTGAGGCTTGGGCTGCCGTTCACGAAGGGCACGCCTTCCTGGATGGCGGCGTACGCGTACATCATCGATGGGGCGATCCGCTCATCGTTCTCCTGTAGCGCTCCCATGAATCCTTCGATCTCCTGGTGAATTTCCGAGGGAGTAATGAATTTTTCGGTAGAAGCCGCGTAAATCATGACCAGCCGGTCACACTTGTTCTTCTCTTTGAAATTCCGGATGTCCTTGCGGATGGCGTTCACCAGGTCGAGCTTGGTAGCAGCGGTCTTCACGTTGGTGCCGTGAATCCGTTTGATGTAATCGTTGTCGAATACGGCGGGCATCGGCTCGATGGTCTTCAGGAAGTCAGCTATCGGCTCGATGTCGTCGTGGGCGTTCAGCACGCCGCACTTCAATGCAGATTCGTAGGCGTTGTCGGGAATGGGGTCCCACGCACCGAAGACAATCTGGTCCAGGCCTGCGAGGGGGACAAAGTCACGAATCAGGGGCATGTTCTTATCAGGTCGTTTGCCAACACGGATAGTGGCCATCTGGGTTATCGATCCAACGGGTTGGCCTGTGCCTCGACGGACGTGCTCCACGCCGCAGATGAGGGTTGATGCGACTGCGCCCAGACCCACAAGCAAGATGCCGAGCTTGCCGTCTGCAGGCTCCACCGCCGGAAGCATCGCCACTACGAAGTCTTTGGCATCAAGGGCTATGCCCCTTCCGTGGGCCAGGGCGATGAGTGTGGCATGCCACTGTGAGGGGATGCGACCGGTCTTGGCCCAGTGCTGAACCGTGCTCTGTCGTTTGCCGAGGAGTTCTGCCAGTGCCGACTGGCCGCCAAATCGCTGGATGATCTGTTCTGCAGGGTTACTTTGTGTATTCATGAAAAGCATACTAACGAAATTTTCGTTAGTATGCAATATCGTTTATCTGGTGAATTACGCCAGAACACCGCCAGAGCCCAAGCCCGACGGCATTCCACACATTACAATCTGCAGGTCGAGCTTAGCCGCCTCCGGGGCCGCCGCCCAGGCCTGGCTCCGTCATCTTCTCAGGCTTCAGGAGCTTATCGAGTTCCGCATCGGAGAGGCTGCCCTCCTCGCGAGCGACTTCCCGGATGGTGCGTCCGTCCTTGGCTGCCTGCTTGGCAATGGCCGCCGCTTTGTCGTAGCCAATGGCCGGCGCCAGGGCTGTGCCCAGCATCAAACCGCGCTCCACCAGGTCAGGCCCGAAGGTTGTCGCACCGATGCCGACCACACACTGCTCCGTGAAGTTTTTAGCCGATGCTGCCAACAGCGACGTCGATTGCAGGATGCTGTAGGCCGCTACGGGCATCATCATGTTCAACTCAAAATAGCCACCCTGGCCCGACATCGCGATAGTTGCATCGTTGCCGATAACCTGCGCCACTACCTGGATGACCGACTCCGATATGACGGGGTTCACCTTGCCAGGCATGATGGAGCTTCCCGGCTGAACTTCCGGCAATGTGATTTCACCAATGCCCGCACGGGGTCCGGAACCCAACCAACGGATGTCGTTGGCGATCTTATACATGCTCGTGGCCACAGTCCGCAGCACTCCGCTGGTCTCAACCACACCGTCCAGGCTGTTCTGGGCCTGGAAGTGGTTCTCCGTCTCACGCACGGTCACGCCAATCAACTTGGAGAGTCTAGCGCACGTCCTCGCTGAAAACTCCGGATGAGCGTTCACACCAGTTCCGACTGCCGTTCCGCCGAGGGCCACTTCAGACAGATCTTGCTGGGCGTGATCGAGTCGCTGCACGGCTCGTTCCGCCTGACCCGCGTAGCCACTGAACTCCTGGCCAAGTCGCACAGGCGTAGCGTCCTGTAAGTGGGTGCGGCCTGTCTTGACGATGGGCCAGAACTCCTTGGACTTGGCCTCCAGCGCTTTCTGTAGCCCTTGGAGCGCCGGGACAAGGTCATCTTTGATGGTTGACAATGCCGCGATGTGGATTGCTGTGGGAATCACATCGTTGGAGGACTGGCACATATTCACATGGTCGTTAGGGTGAACAAGCTTGGAGCCCCTATCGCCGCCCAGCATCTCTGTGGCCCGGTTGGCGATGACTTCGTTGGCGTTGGTGTTGGTGGACGTGCCGGAGCCCGTCTGGAAGATGTCCAACACAAAATGCTCGTCCAGCACGCCGTCGATGACTTCTTGAGCTGCCTTGACCACTGCATCGCCAGTCTTGGCGTCCAGCAGCCCCAACTCCATATTGGTCTGGGCCGCAGCCTGCTTGACCATACCCAGGGCGCGAATGAAGCCTCGAGGAAAGCGAAGGTCACTGATGGGGAAGTTCAGCACCGCTCGCATAGTGGACGCACCGTAATAGGCGTCCTCTGGCACATTCATTTCCCCCATGGAGTCTCGTTCAATCCGTGTCTTGCCGTTGTCTTTGCTAGTCACGTGGCATTCTCCTTATGCTAGTTGCACAAAACATCCCTACTAGGCGCCTGTACGTGCCTATTCTAGCGACTGTTTCTGCGAGAGGAAAGCGTCTTGTACTTGCTGGTAGAGGGGCACAGCGGTATGATTGATAGCGGCGAGGGTGGGGCAGTCAGCCGTTCAACTTCCTGGGTTGACTTGTAGTCTGACAGCTTTGACCTCATTGATGCCGAAGTGGCGGAACGGTAGACGCGCTACGTTCAGGGCGTAGTGGGCTTACGCCCGTGTGGGTTCAAATCCCTCCTTCGGCACCAAAAAAAGATATGCGCTTGTAGCTCAATCGGATAGAGCGCAGGCTTGCGGAGCCTGAGGTTGTGGGTTCGATCCCCGCCAAGCGCACCATCTTTTTTCTGGCTCTCATGTCGCTGCGGCGAGGGGACTAAAGCCCGAAGAGAATTACCTGGGCGGCTAGCTCAGTTGGTTAGAGCACTTGCTTTACACGCAAGGGGTCACAGGTTCGAGTCCTGTGCCGCCCACCATGCTTGTGTCGCTGAGGCAACGGGACTAAAGCCGTAATGCCCCCGGCGCAAAGAGATTAAAGTCACCCACACTTTTCACACACCCTACCCACTCCTCTGCTATTATGACCGTGACTCTTTTCGTAATATGTAGCAAAATGAAGCATCCTGGCGTCGTTCCCTAATGTAGAACCACTGGCACCTCAAACAACAAGGAGCGTCCAATGTCTGAAGCTTCCAACCCCGACGTAACTACCCTCTCGCAGTCACTCGGTATAACAGCGCGCCTAGCATATTGGAGCGCGCGGCATCGATGGCCGATAGTCCTGCTCTCAGTGATCATCTTTGTTCTGGCAATCCTTTCCATCGCTAAGGTGGGGACTGAGATGCAGAACGGAGGCGGTGTTGGGGACTCCGGCAGAGCCGATGAGCTGTTAGTCGAGAGGTTTGAGGTAGACCCACTTCCAGGAGCAGTAGTGGTTCATGCACGGATTGAACGCATAATCGTCAGCAATCCTTCCCTTGATGTGGACGACCCTGCGTTTCAGGCGATAGTAGACCCCCTTGCTCGTACAATCCAGGGTTTTCCTCTAGTGACTACTGTGCTCAATTATTACGACGATAGCGACACCGATTTACGGGCAGACGACCGCAATGCTGTCCTTATTGTCGCAAGGTCAGAAGACCCCACTGTCTCTCATAACGGCGACATTGATGTTCAACCGATAATGGATGCAGTAGACCGTGCCAACACTTCAGCCCCGGGGTTCGAAGTCGGAATCATCAGTAGTCGGATTATTGAAGACGAGTTTGAAGACATCATTGAGAAGGACTTCCAGCGCATCTTGCTGGTATCCATG
>JAPYRQ010000004.1:37358-59912 GCA_029936935.1 Dehalococcoidia bacterium
TGCGTTCCGGGCTGTAGTTGCGGCACTCATCCCATTGGTCATGGCCATTGTTGCTATCTTCACGGCCCTGGGGATTGTAGCCGTCATAAGTCAGAAGTATGCCTTTGCCGAATCGTATGCTGAAGTGCTTCTCCTGATGGGTTTGGCGGTAGGCATTGATTACTCGTTGTTTGTTATAAGCCGCTTCCGTCACGAACGGACCGCGGGACGTCCGAAGCTGGAAGCCATAGCAGTAGCCAGCAACACCACCGGTCGCGCTGTGGTCTATGCGGGCATCACCGTGATTCTCTCGCTTACAGGTCTCGTATTGACCAGAGACGCCACCTTCACTTCTTTCAGCGTGGCCGCGGTTATCGTAGTCGCCCTTGCTGTGGTTGGCTCTCTTACACTCCTTCCGGCACTGCTGTCCATCCTTGGCGACAGGGTGAACTGGCTGCGCATCCCGTTCCTGGGCAGGGAAAGCCAGGGAGCCGGCATCTGGGGAGCAATCGCAGATCGAGTGCTCGCCAAGCCTGCAATCCTTGCTACCCTGACCGCCGCCGCGCTTCTCGCCCTAGCTCTGCCGTTGTTCTCCATGAACATTGGATTCAACCAGGGCGCGGACGCCATGCCGGACGCATTAAAATCGAAACGCGCAATTCAACTATTGGAGCAACACTTCTCCAGCAGCCTTGTTACCCCGGCAAAAGTGGTAATCGACGCTCCCGACGTAACTGCCCCTGGAGTTCAGTCGGCGGTGGATGCCTTAATAGCCCAAGTAGGACAGAGCGAGGCATTCCTTGGGCCTTTCGGCATCGCCATCAGCAGGGATAACACCCTGCTCCGAATCAATGTGCGTACTGCAGGTAAGCTTGACGACGACATCGCAGAGGGCGCAATCGATCTCCTCCGAGATGTGGTTGTACCCCAGACGTTCAGCGGAGTAAACGCAGAGGTCTTTGTAGGCGGCGATACCGCAGACGGCATCGACTTCAGAGACCACATGTTCACCTCAGCGCCATTCGTGTTCGTCTTTGTTCTGGGCCTGTCATTCCTGTTGCTGATGCTCATGTTCCGTTCACTGGTCATCGCAATAAAAGCCATCACGCTCAATCTCATGTCCGTGGCAGCTGTTTACGGCGTGCTGGTCATGGTGTTCCAGTGGGGTTGGGGTATCAGCCTCCTTGGGTCTGAGGAGACCGGCATCATCGAGGCATGGCTGCCGTTGCTCCTGTTCGGCATCCTCTTCGGGCTTTCTATGGACTACCACATGCTGCTACTGAACCGGATCAAGGAGTTCCATGACGGTGGCGCCACAAACGAGGAGTCGGTGTCCCAGGGAATCAGGATCACTGCCGGACAGATCACCAGCGCGGCAATCATCATGGTGGGCGTCTTCGGCGCATTCGCAACCAGTCGAGTACTTGGACTCCAACAGTTCGGGCTTGGCTTGGGCGTCGCGGTTTTGATTGTTGCCACCGTCATCCGCGTGGTGCTGCTACCGGCGACCATGAAGCTGCTTGGCGAATGGAACTGGTACATGCCGTCATGGCTGGGTTGGCTTCCCAAGATTACCCAGGAGGAAAGCCACCCATTGCTTACTCCACCGGCATCACAGGCACAGCCGGACTAGCGCTTCGGGGGCTTTGCCAGGGTGAACAGGAGACCCGCCAGCAGCCATGTGGACATGACCACGATGAAGGCCAGGGTGTATGAACCTCTTGCATCGTAGAGGCCGGCGATCACCAGTGGGCCCGCTGCCGACGCAACCGTGATGGCGGGTCGCATGCTGCCTCGAATCGACCCAAGGTGGGCTCGGCCGTAGTAGATGGGGTAGATGAGCCGCTGCAGGGGTATGTACCCGCCGTACGCCAGGCCCATGAACACGGCGAACAACAGCAGCATCCCTGTGTTCCCGATGCTCAGCAGCAAGATGACTCCCAACGCCGTCAGGATGTGCTGAATCATCAACAGGTACCGCACCGAGTACCGCTCTGCAAGGAACCCCCACAAGAACCGCGCTGGGAAGACGAAGAAGCCGTACACCGTCAACGCTAGCGCTCCCGTGGTAGCTGTGAACCCGATGTCCTGGAAGTAGGGAAGCCAGTTGGAGATGAAACCCTGCACTCCCAGGCTGGTGATGCTGAATATCAGGACCAACATCCAGAACGATGGCGTTCTCCAGGTTTCTCCTCGAGTGAGGCTAACTTCCTCAACTCGTCTGGCTGTAGGACGAGGGGATGAAGATGTTGAGGCGCCATCCAGATCTTCCGACTCCACATCGCCATCCGGGAGAAGACCCATGTCTTCCGGCGAGGTTCGTATGAGGAATGCCAGCGGCAGCATGACGGCCATGGTGAACAGACCCAAAACGAACCAGGCGTCACGCCAGCCGAACGCCAGAATTGCAGCTTGAATCCCGGCGGGGAAGACGGGCCCCAACGCCCCGCCCATACTGGCCATCGCCACGGCTCTTCCCCGTCTGCGGATGAACCATTTGGGCACGACAGACTCAACAAGAACGGTTCCGCCTGAGACGTTGGCCACCGCACCAAGCACGCCAAAGAGCAGGTAGAACTGCCACACTTCATGTACCCAGCGAATCCCCATCATCGATATCCCCAGGACTATCGCCGTGACGATGGACATGATCCTTGGGCCGTTCTTGGTATCGAAAAAGGGACCGATGAACGGGGCAAGCGCGCCTGCCACCAGAGCACGTACGGTCATCGCCCCAAAGATGGCGGTACGACTCCAACCCAACTCATCGTGCATAGGGAATACAAAGATTCCGAGGCTCCAGAGACCGGTGCCCAGGGCGAAGACGCCACCAAATCCGGCCACTATCACCATTACCCAGCCATAGAAAACCGCAGGACGTTTCAGTGTCGTTTCTCCAGTGGGGAATCGCCAGGTGTCGCGTCGTGGTTCGCAGCAACCCGATGGACTGTACCAGATTGAGCAGCTCTGTGTTTACCAGGCATACCTTCATGCCTTTGGTGCATGACTTGACGCGTGTATTATCCTTTTTCAGTGTCGCGTGACATTCGGGGACTCGAATCACCGACACCCCGGACACTATCAGGTAATCCATTAACGGAAGAAGGAAGAACTCATGGCATCCAAGAAACTGGTATTCATTGACCGATTGATGACCCCTCCCGGCCTGGGCCTGCTTCAAGCAGCCCCCGACGTGGTGGAGATGGTGCAAGCAAGCTCCAAAGAGCCGGACGCCATGTGGGCGGAACTCACCCAAGCATACGGCGTGGGCTCGGGCATTCGGCTCGGCGTGGACACGGAGGAGCTCATCCAACGCAGCCCGAACCTCCTGGCCATCGTGTCAGGTCTGGCGGGCTACGATTCCATCAACGTCCCTGCATGCACGGAGGCCGGCGTGCTCGTTTGCAACCAGACGGGTATGGGCAATGAGCCTGTGGCCGAACACGTGACCGCAGGCATGCTGATGCTGTCACACAAGACATTGCTCGCCGACCGTCAACTGCACTCTCGAACAGAGCGTAAGCCTGGCGAGCTGACCGGCAACGACCTGCTGGGCAAGACCGTGGGAGTCGTGGGCTTCGGTGCCATCGGCTCGCGGGTGGGCGATATATGTAGACTTGGTTTCAACATGCGCGTCCTGGTCCATGACCCGGTAATGGGAGCTGAAGAAATCGCACGCAGAGGCGGCGAGAGTGTAGAACTGGACGAATTGTTGAAGGAGTCCGATTTCGTGACGCTCCATGTGCCTCTGATGGATCAGACCAGAGGCATGATAGGCGAGCGCGAGTACGCGATGATGAAGCCAACGGCCATTTTTTGTAACGCCGCACGCGGTTTCCTCTACGATGAGGTGGCGCTAGAGTCAGCACTGAAGAACGGTGTCATCGCCGGTGCAGTGTTGGATGTTTGGGAAAAGGAGCCACCCTCGTTCGACCACCCTTTGTTGCAGCTCGACAACGTGCTGGCGACACCCCATAGCTCCGGCCAGTCCACACAGGCGATGTACAACATGTCAGAGAACTCCGCCAAACAGTGGTTGGACATCTTTCAGGCCAAGCGGCCATCGCCCATTGTGAACCCGGAAGTGTGGCCGGCATACGTCGCTCGACACAAAGCGATTATCGGCCAGGAACCTTCCGGCTAAAGCGCGGGACTGGCCAGCTAGCCCACCCACGACGCTATCAAGGAAATCTGAGGAGGTCACGTTGAAGATCGGTATGCAGCTCCATCCGGATCGGGGAACAGATAATGTACTTGAAGAGGCCCAGCTTGCAGACGAGCAAGGCTTTGATTCCGTGTGGCTGAGTGATCACCTCTTCAGTCCCGGCGGGAACCACAGCAACCCTGACCTCCCCCTAGATACGCTGGTGCTTGCCACGGCTATCGGCGCCACCACCAAGCGAATACGTTTGGCCTGGGCCACACTCAACCTCACACTTCGGCCCCCGGCCCTGATGGCCAAGAGCCTGACAAGCCTGGACCAGATTACCCACGGCAGGGTCATCGCTGCGCTGGGCTCCGGTTGGAATAAGCCTGAATGGGAGGCATACAACCTGCCCATCGTGGAAGACCACGACGACCGTGCAGCGTATGCCCGAGAAGTCGTTGAGCTGTTCAAAGAACTCTGGACACATCCGGCACCAGCGCTGACGACCTATGCCGGTGAGTACGTGCACGTGGATGAGCTTCCCTTCAACCCGGCTCCGGTGCAGAAGCCACACCCGCCCATCTGGTTTGGCGGTGAGTCTGAGGCGACGATGCAGACGGTGAAAGAGCTGTGCGAAGGCTGGATGCCACTACGAGCTGCCGGAAACCCCGAAGTCTTGAAAGGCATTCTCTCAGCAGACGACTGGCCAGACCGGCCTATGGATATCGTGAAGGGCTCTCGCATCTGCGTGGACCCCGACCACGATGCCGCTCTGGAGATGGCGAAGGTTGAACACGAGTGGATGTTGGAGTTCGCGCCGCAACAGGCTGCTGCTTCGCTGGAGGCGTTCGTCGACCGAGAAATCGTGGGAAGCCCTGACGAGTGCATGGATCAAATCAGGGAGATCAACTCCTGGGGTGTGAACTACCTGCGAGTCAACTTCCTCAAGAAGGAATCTCAGGAAGCGGCAGCAGAGCACCTGCTTCCGAGACTGGCAGAGCTAGGGGCATAACGGGTGTTGAGCCTGTTTATAGTCCTTTAATGCCAAACCCGTAAGCCTTTATGCGGTGTTTAGCCCTATGGGGGTAATCTGTTCTTACGTCGATTGGGGGTTACCACCTAGCACCGGCGCAGGCCAGCCCCCAATGCCCAGCAAGTTCGACGGCTCTGCCTCCCAAGATATAGGGAGGCCACTCTGGAAGCTCATGGAGGTATTGCAACTGCCTCCTGTTCCCGGCTCCAAAATGGCAGATGTTCGTCTCACCGCTAGAGAGGTCAATACGCAGCGAATTTCATTGAAAGCTTATAGAAGAATCACCGGTTCGGTCAGGGTGAAAGAACGGCCCTGAAGTTCATGCTCCTTAGCCCCCTCTTATTAAGCGGGCAGCGGCGAACCGCTACCCGCTTTGTTATTTGAGTGATACATCGACGCTAGACCTGGATTTCGTCGCGAGTCGAGGTTCTCTCTGAAGGGTGGACAGGGGGGCGCGCAAGCACTGCGAAGAACGCTCCGGTTGCCGATGACGCAGCCAGCAACAAAAAGATTGCATTGTAATTGCCAAAGCTGTCATAGAACACACCGGCCAGAATCGGCCCACCGGCACCGGAGATAAGGCGAAATGGTGCGACGACGCCTCGCACGGTTCCCAGGAAGTGCCTCCCGTAATAGCTGGCATAGCCAATCGCACTCCAGATCGCCTGTGTGCGCGCAAACCCGAACATTGCGCCACCAATGAGGATGCCTGCGGTGGATGGGAATGAGATGAAGACAACCAGGGCAGTTGCATCCAGTAGCTGGCCAATAGCCATCAAGTACCTGAAGGGATATTTCTCAGACAAGAATCCCCAAAAGAACTTTGCGCTGACCGCACCCACCGCCATTGTCGTAATCGTCACAGCACCAAGTTCATTGGAGAAGCCCTGATCGGTAATGTACGGAACAATGTGCAGCATCACTGCGCCGATCATCAGCATTGAAAAGTTCATACTGAGCGTCAACAACCACAACGATGGCGTACGGACAGCCATCGGCATTGTCCAAACCGGCTCATCCGCCGTTGCCTGTTGCTTTCCATTCACCATAATCGGTTCGTCGTCAGGGTGATCCCCGTCTGGCAATAGGCCCATGTCTTCCGGCATCCTTCGCATGAACAGGAAGGCAGGTAGTAGCAAAACCGCCATGAGGAAGGCCCCGTACATGGCGAAGGCCGCACGCCAGCCAAAGGAGCTGATGAGGAAGACTGTCAATATCGGCAGGATGACTCCCGCCATTGGAGTCCCCATCGTAGCGAAGGCCATTGCACGTCCTCGCCTGCGGACAAACCACTTGGCCACGGTGGTCGTGCCCACCTCTCCCGCGGCAGTGGCCACACCCAGGGTCCTGCCAACACCCATCGCCAGGTAGAACGCCAGCAGCGAGTTCACCCAAAACATACCAATAGTCGACAGGCCGCCGACGATGATCCCGAAGACCATCAAAACACGCGATCCGTACTTATCCAGGAAGATACCTACCGGCAGCGCAAAGATAGCCATGATGATTGCTCTGAGCGTAAGGACGCCTGAGGTTGCAGTGCGGCTTAGGTCTAGATCCTCACTGATGGGGATGAAGAAGAAACTGAAGGCGTAGCTCTGGAACCCGCCAAGAAAGGTTCCCACGAGTATGACGGTACCCACGATGTACCAACCGTGGAATATGCGGGGTTTGGTTTTGGGGTCGAGCGACTTGAGGGCCAAGGATGCACTCCAGGTTCAAGTTGCTTTCAGCCTAACACCCTTGGTACGTCCTTCCGCATGGCCATTCGGCCCTAATTTACCTAGCCGACCGGGGGTAACCCAGTGCGCCACATGACGCAAATAGAAAAGAGGCCTGCCGATAACAGGCCTCTTTTCTAACGAATTGCACTAGTGAATAGCTACTCGAAGAACGGCACGAATGCCATCTCTTCACCGGCGTCGGAATCTCTGACCACCTTGGTGGCTTCCTTCCAGTCGACGCCCTCTTTGAGGATGACGCCGGCAGGTCGCACTCGTACCAAGTTCGGTTCGTCCACGCTCTCCGGCACAGAACCGTCTTCCTGGTAGGCCCTACTAGCGGCCAGCAACTGCTTCCGTACGTGGATGATCATACGGTCACTGGTTCCCAGATGCTCCTTGCGCCTGTCATAGGTCACACCCATTGTCTCCGTCATTGCCCTGTCCTGTAGGTTCATCAGGAACGGGATACCGGACATCATGGAGGTCTCCTGGTTCTCATAGTTGATGAGGTAATTGTTGCTCTTGTTGGCGAAGGAGAAGTAGCGTGTCCTTGGATCCGGCGTTTCTGGCACATAGCCTCCGGCGCTGGCAAATCCATTCACCATCATGGCGTCCACCTGGGGTGATGTCTTCTCATTAACAGCCTTGCCACTCATATGGATGAGCATGTGGTACTCGTCGTCCAGAGGCACCCACGCGCGGACGTTGATCGTCGTATCAATGGTAATCATGCTAAAGAATGGATAGAGGTACTGGTTCACGCGATGGTGGATGTCACCCTGATCGTTGATCTTCCGCAGCGCTGAATAGACGACACCGTAGCGGGTGCTGACCACCTCCAGGCTCGGTGCGCGGTCGTTCGTCCACACGCCACGGATCTGGCCATCAATGGCTGGTGAATCCTGGGCAATCCTTCCATGGATGAAGTAGACGTGGGATGAGTCCAAATCCCCCTCAAGGCCCTGCACCCAGTTGCACTCCTCTGTCATGACGTGGGGCTCATAGACCTGGTCGTACGGCAGGGTGTTCACTTCGAACTGCGGGAAGGGCGGGGGCGTCTCGCGGGGGCCCATGTACGTCCAGAGCATCTTGTTCACATCGCGGACGGGATATGCCGTGACGCGCACCTTGTCCTTGAAGTTGCTCTCTGCGGGCTCGTTGGGCATGTCAACGCATGCGCCGGTAATATCGAACTTCCATCCGTGGTAGTTGCAGGCAAGGCCGCAGAACTCGTTGCGACCGAAGAACAGCGATGCGCCACGGTGGGGGCAGTTTTCCTCGACGAGGCCAACGTCTCCATTGCTGTCGCGGAAGGCAACCAAATCCTCGCCAAACAGCTTCACCCGCTTGGACACACCGTCTTTTTCCGGCAGGTCTCGCGATGGTAGGAACGGTGTCCAGAACTGACGAAGTAGCTCCCCCATTGGGGTTCCGGGGCCGACTTTGGTCAACGCTTCATTCTCTTCTGTAGTAAGCATGTGTTCCCTCCCTTAGATGCGTTCTTTTAACGGTTTTTTGATTTAGTCGAACAGTGGTACCCATGATATCGGAACCCCGGCGTCCGAATCACGCGCCTGGGCGGTTGCCGCCTGCCAGTCCTCACCTTCTTGCAGCAGCGCCGACGCCGAGCGGACCCGAACGAGCTTGGCATCGTCCACCAGGGCCGGTACGGTGCCGTCCTCCTGGTAGTCGCGGGCAAGCTTCATGAGTTGCTGTCTGGCGAGGATGATCATGCGGTCACTGGTGCCCAGATGCTCCTTGCGTCGATCGTATATGGCACCCATCGTCTCGGTCATCGCTCTGTCCTGCAGATTGCCCAGCGGCGGAATACCCGACTTGTTGATGTTCTTCTGCACGTCGTAATCGATGGCATAGTCGTTCTGCCTGTTGGCGGCTGTCAGGTAGCGCGTTCGTGGGTCAGCCGTCTCCGGCACGTAGCCACCGCCCTTATCGAAGGCTGACAGGGCACGCGCTCGTTCCTCGTCTGTCACGGGGCCGTCTAGCTTGCCACGCATATTGATGAGCATGTGATAGTCGTCGTCAATTGGCACCCAAGCCCTCGCAGCAACGATGTTCGGCAAGGCTGCTGCAACCATTGTGTAGTAAGGAAAAACAAACTGGGTGATGCGGTGCCAACGCTCCCCTTCATCGTTGTTGATGCGCTTGGCAGAGTAGACAGCGCCGTAGGGTGTTGGCACCACGTCCAGCGTAGGCGCCAGGTCTCTGCCGAAAGGCAATCGCAGCAGACCTTCCGCAGCGGGGCCGTCCGGCGCGATCCTCCCGTGAAGGAAGAACACGTGGGACGAGTCCAGGTCACCTTCGAGGCCCTGCACCCAGTTGCATTCCTCCAACATCATGTGGGGAGGGAACACGTTCTCCGACGGCAGGGTGTTGACCTCAAACTCGGGAAATGGCGGCGGTGTCTCGCGCTGCCCCATGTATGCCCAGAGGACGCCGTTCACGTCGCGCACCGGGTAGGCAGTGATGCGGACTTTGTCCTTGAAGTTGCTCTCAGCAGGTTCGTTGGGCATGTCGACACAAGTGCCGGTGATATCGAACTTCCATCCGTGGTAGTTGCAGGCCAGGCCGCAGAACTCGTTACGGCCGAAGAACATCGACGCGCCACGGTGGGGGCAGTTCTCTTCGACAAGGCCGATGTTCCCATTGGTGTCACGGAAAGCCACCAGATCTTCGGCCAGCAGCCGGACACGCTTGGGGATTCCGTTCGCTTCAGGCAAGTCAGATGAAGGTAGGAAGGGCGTCCAGAACTGCCTTAGAATCTGGCCCATCGGTGTTCCGGGGCCAACCCGCGTAAGTAGTTCGTTATCGGCTGGTGTCAGCATTTTTTGCCCTCCGTGACCGCCGAATTTGTATAACAATGTACTGAATCATGCCTTAGTCTCAATCGGTTAGTGAATGCTCTCAGCTTAACGGCTTTTACCCTGCGGCGGCCTCTTTGGTTGAGCCAAGCTCGGCACGTACAGCCGGCATTACGTCTTTGATGAACAGTTCCAATGAGTGCTCAGCATGCTCCGGCTTCAGGTTCCCGAAGGAGAAGACCACCATGGCGTAGTTGACGGTGGATTCCCTTATTGATTGAACAAGCTGCTGCACCACAGTCTTGGGAGCGCCGGAAACAACAACCTGGTCCGCGCCGCCTCCGCGCGCTGTGGAAATGGGTGCTTCCTGTCCGTTCTTCTTCCACAAATGCTGGATGTGGTCTGACCAGACGGTGTGGGCGGGGCCAGCCAGGGCCTCCGCTTCGGCGTCAGTCTCTGCAACCACGATGTGGTGGCTCCGTCCGAGCTTGGGCGCCGCGACGTGGTCGTTGTGCCTGCCGGGATCGTCCTTGTGCTCCAACCACACCTCACGGTACTGCTCCAGCATCCCTCGTATATTCTCAGCAGTGCCCGGTAGGACGGTATTGTAGCCGTGGCTGGCAGTGAACTGAACGACATCCTTATTGCTGCTAGGAAACCACAACGGCGGGTAGGGGCTTTGATACGGCTTGTTGTGTAATTCCAAATCTTGATAGGAATTGTACTGACCCTCGTAGTTGAGTACGTCCGTCCCGCAGGCGGTCATAAAGATGTCCAGCGCCTCTCGGTAGCGACTGCGGGAATCCTCAAGGTCATTGATGCCGTAGACCTTCGCCTCGAGCAGTGAGACTCCTCGACCCACCCCCAGCTCAAGTCGACCGCGACTCATCTGATCGAGCATGGATATCTCGTTGTACAAGCGATAGGGGTTGTACCAGGGAAGGCAGAACGTGAGCGCGCCTACGTGTAAGTCCTTTGTGCGTTGGATGGCGGCGGAAAGCATCAGAGACGGAGAGATGTCTACGGAGAGGGGGGTGCCCTGGTGTTCAGCGATCAGCCAGGCGTGAAAACCGCCCTTGTCGGCCATCTCCACCAGCTTCATCTTGTGATCGATGATGTCTGCGATGGGCTGGCCTGAATCCTCGATCCAGTCGAATATCGCGAACTCAAGGGGACTCTCCGGGAACGTGCCGTCAGCCATTGCGGGTGTGCTCCTCTCACTAAAAACACCTTGCCCCAGGACGAGGGACAGTATAGCATCATCCCCGCTTCAAGCTCCCTAGGCCAATCGGCCTTGCAGTCATGGTCGGGCGAGGGTATGGTACGGCGAATATTCCCGGGTAAGCCGGGCTGAATAGGGCCGGAACTCAAAACGGAGTGTGACCATGCGATTCGGGTCATTTCTAGAGCTTCCAACACCGAATGGCACAACCACCACACAGGCGTATGAACGCACCTTTGCCCATGCTGACATGGCGGAAGCCCTGGGGCTGGACACCATCTGCCTGGCTGAGTTCCACTTCACACCCAACCGCGTCATATCGTCGCCCCTCATGATGGGTGCGGCTATCGCAGGCAGGACGAAGCGAATCAAAGTCGCGTCCTCAGTCCTCGTCCTACCGCTGGCCAATCCCCTGCGGGTGGCGGAGGAGACGGCGACACTCGACAACATCAGCGGCGGGCGGTTCGAGTTCGGCGTGGGTCGCAGCGGTTTTCAGGTGGCCTATGACGGTTACGGCGTCCCGTACACAGAGAGCCGTGACCGTTTCTCCGAGGCGCTTGAAGTCATCCTGAAAGCGTGGACTAACGAGCGATTCAGCCACCACGGCGAGTACTACACCTACGACGATGTGTGCCTGGTTCCCAAGCCCATCCAGAAGCCACACCCGATCATCAGGATCGCCGCAACTTCCACGGACACGTTCCCAGCCAATGGACGGATGGGCTACCCCTTGTTGGTGGGGCTTCGCACCGTTCCGTTGGCCCAGGTGACGGAGCAAGTAGAAACCTACAAAGCAGCCTACGAAGCGGCTGGCCACCCGGCGGCGATGGATGTCTCGCTACGCGTCCCTGTGTATATCGCGGAGACGAAGGAAGCGGCGATTCACGAGCCTGAAGAGAGTTTCATGCGCCAGACCGCCAGACTTAAAGCCCAGCTCACCGGACCGACTTCAGAGCTAAGCGCCGCGGATGCAAAAGTCCGGGCGGAGCGGCTGAAGAGCCTGGAATCCATCACCTGGGACGACGTGCGACGCGAAAAGGTCATCGTCGGCACACCGGAGATGGTCATTGAACAGCTCAAGGAGTTGCAGGAGGCGCTGCATGTCACCGAGGTGGTGGCCGAGTTCAACGCTGGCGAGCAAATACCACCAGAGCGCATTGACCGATCATTGCGGCTCTTCTGCGAGAAGGTCATTCCAGCATTTCGTTAGGTTTAGGAGGCTCCCATGACCACAGACCTCAAGGCTAACGACCTTGCCCCGCAGGAATACGGCTCTGACGTCATTGTGGATACGCTGCGAGGGCTGGGCGTCGGGTACATCGCCATGAACCCGGGCGCAACCTTCCGGGTCATCCTGAAGGCGTAGGTTGATTGGACTCCAAAATAAACGAAGGAGTTCTGTTATGACGGGTGGTACGACTGCTGGGCGCATCGGCGTCCTTTGGCGAGGTGATATTAGTGCGCCTTTCACTACTCGCCAAAACGACATGTACCAGGAAATCTCCGGCGCACTGGAAGCGTGCCAAGCTGTTGTTGAGCCTATAGTTTTTTCAGATGACAGCGTTGCCACCGTGCGCAAGCTATTGTTGGATTTGGACGGTGTCCTCGTATGGGTCAACCCTATTGAATCCGGCCAAGACCGGACCATACTTAATGAGATGCTGCGGGAAGTGGCTGCGGAAGGCGTGTGGGTCAGCACACATCCTGAAGTCATTCTGAAGATGGGCACCAAGGAAGTTCTCTTTCATACCCGCCACTTAGGGTGGGGGAGCGACACCCATCTGTATCGCACTCCCCAGGAGCTTTTGATTGGCCTTGCGCCGCTTCTTGAAGCGGGTCCACGGGTACTAAAGCGGAGCTTGGGCAGCAGCGGAGACGGCGTGTGGAAACTTGAATTGGTCCGCGATGGCTCCCCCACTACAGAAGCGACTGTTCGAGTGCAAAGCGCACTACCCGATAGCAACGTTCAAGAATTGACGCTTGGAGACTTCGCCCAACAATGCCGCCCGTTCTTCACCGGCGAGGGCACCATGATCGATCAACCGTTCCAGGCTCGCCTGGAAGAAGGAATGGTTCGTTGCTATCTCACCCACGACCGAGTGGTCGGATTCGGTTTCCACCTTGTCAAATCGCTTTTGCCGCCACCACAGCCTCAGGCCCCGCAGCGCTTGTACTACGGTCCGCAGAAGCCCGAGTTCCAGCTTCTAAAGACCAAGGTTGAGTCTGAGTGGGTTCCGGATATGCAGAAGGTGCTTGGGATTGACACAGAGTCGCTCCCCGCAATTTGGGATGTTGATTTCCTCCTTGGCTCCAAAACCGAATCCGGAGAGGATACTTACGTGCTGTGCGAAATCAATGTCCAGTCTGTTTATTCAATTCCAGAAGAAGCATTGGAGCCGTTGGCGCAGGCCGCTGTAAGGGGAATGGGCAGGCAAACCGATGGCCGCATTCGTGCATGACATCGTGGGGCTCCTGCACACAAGCATGGCTATGTTCAACGCGTGGATGGGCCGGTCGCGTGGCGCTGGTGGACGTGGATACGCAGGTCGTGTAAAAGGCTCTTTAGTAGTTGCCCTAATAATTAATCGAAGGTAAATACGGGCCTTTCGGCTCGTTGTACAGGCCGATGCTCAGCAACGTCATTGCCCTGACCATTCTCAGTCCGTTATCCAGGCACCACTGAAAGAGTTCCGTGTTCTTTGATGGTAGGTGAAACCCTGAGCCAGGGAATGCTTCGACTCCTCCGATCAGGGCTTTCAAATCGTCGTTGGTCTCTCCCACGGAATGCCCAAAGAACCCGACGGTGGTGGAGTAGCCGGTAATACGTCCATCGCGCTCCACTACCAGAAGTCTTTCCTGATCGGCAGCTGACTCCACCTCGCCACCACGGTGCACACCGTGGATTGATTCGCATAGCAGGTTGCAATCTTTTACGTCGGCTTCGGTTCCGGTCCGCAAGGTACATCCAGGTATTTGAAGGTTCAGGGCTTCACCCTGCATCAGCACTGCCGGTTCACGCACGCTGAACCCTGCTTTGGTATAAAGCACAAGAGATCTACTGTGGTAGGAATCCTGCATGAGTCTGGCGCCTGGAGCCTTTGTTTGCGCAGTCCTGGCTACGACTGCGTCTATCAGCATCCGCCCAACCCCGCGGTCCTGCTCACCCGGGTCGACGGTGATCGGCCCAACCCCCACGATGTCGCACCGCTCATCCATCCCCGCACTTCCGACGATTCGGCCATCGATCTCCGCCACAATCACATGGGCTTTGGTGTTCGTGCTGCGACCTGCGGCTGGCGCCGGTCCAATGGCATCCGCATGCATGTTGTGCTGCTGTGCTATGGCTGTGAACGCCGCGGATGTGATGGCTCTACAAGCTTCAGTGTCGTCAGATGTGCCTTCGCGAAGAGTGACGGGCATGGGTGGGCTCCTTGGTGTGATATCAGTGAACATAGCAGCGCATCTTTAGGGCGTCAACGCTGGACTATAGGTGGTAGGCCCTTTCCCCCGTAATTAAGGTCTTTTGGCCCTATTGCTCTTTTTCTACCCATGATATTCATTATGGTATCCTGTCCCTGTTAGCCGTCTAACGCGGTGCCCACCACGTAAAACGAGGTGAAGTGACACAGGGGAAAACCCACTGAAGGAGAGGGCATGCTTACCAAAGAAGATAACGAGATGATCACGCAGGTCGGCCCAGGCACGCCGATGGGCGAACTGTTCCGGCGGTTCTGGCTTCCCGTCATGCTGTCAGAGGAAGTACCTGGCGCGGACAGCACACCGGTGCGACTCCAGATCTTGGGCGAGTCGCTTATCGCATTCAAGGACTCTGATGGGAAAGTCGGCATCATTGACGCCTACTGCCCGCACCGCGGCGCTCCGATGTTCTTCGGTCGTAACGAGGAATGTGGTCTGCGTTGCGTCTACCACGGATGGAAGTTCGATGTAGACGGCAAGTGCACGGATCTGCCGAACAGTCCGGAGGGCGAGACCTACAAAGACAAGGTCACCATCGCATCTTACCCGGCAGTGGAAAAGGCAGGCATGGTCTGGGCATACATGGGGCCCAAGGACAAACAGCCACCGATGCCCGCATTCGATTTCATGGACATGCCCGCTGAGAACACCTATGTCATGAAGTTCGTCTTGAAGTGCAACTACCTTCAGGGCATGGAGGGCGACTACGACCCCAGCCACGCTGGCTACCTGCACTCCACCCTCGACGATAACGCATCCAACCAGGCAGTTTTGGTTGGCCAGGTTGGCAACACCTTTGAAGACCCCATGCCCCGTTATGTGGACATTGAGGACACGGAAGCAGGACTTGAGATGGTTTCCAAGGCTCAGCTTTCAAGCGGACAGCTTGTGGGCCTGGGTCATTGGATGATGCCCATCTTCTGCACAGCGGGCATCGCAGGACCGGGCATTTTCTCCAGCAACATGCGCATCCCAATCGATGATGAGAACACCATGTTCTTCCGCTTCCGCTGGAGCTTTGAGCCAATCCCCGACTATGAGATCAAAGAGTACAAGTACGGCAACTACACCCATCCGGAGTTGGTCCCTGGTACGTTCCTGCCTGCGGAGAACATGGAGAACGACTACAAGATCGACCGTGTTGCTCAGAAGAACTACTCCTACACAGGCATCAAGAACTTCCCGCTCCAGGACATTGCGATGATGGAGGACCAGTGGGGCCCCATCGCAGACCGAACCCAGGAGCATTTGCTGACATCGGATGAGGGCATTATCCGCGTTCGTCAGCGCCTGATTCGCACGGCCCGGAAGCTGATGGAAGGCACAGAGCCCACAGAGCCTTGGGCGCCCGAAGCCTATAAGGTCAAGACTGTCCGTCAGTTCTTCCCTTCAGACGTTCCCCTTGATAAGGCCGTTGCTGAAGTAAAGAGCCAGCGTTTCACCACCCGTCGACCAATGATCGAGATGGAAGCCGGCGGCTAGTTTCCAAGGCTACAAAAAGAAGAAAGCCTCTGCGTTTTGCAGGGGCTTTCTTCTTGTACAACAGCTTGAGAAATCCGGCTGACGAAAACTGCCTCTTATATGGTGGTGATAGGCCTACTTTGGAGGAGTTTGACCTGACCGTCTGTGAAGCACCACTCTACATCTACCGGGGCACCGTAATGCTGCTCCAGAGTCAGTCCGAGTTTCACCAACTCGGCAATCTCAAGCTCTGTAAGGGAGCAGGCGTTCACTCGAATTGCTGGGACGGGTACCTGGGCTGTGCCACCGCCAGGTTGTATTGCAATCATGACCGTTTGAGCGGCAATCATCGTATCTTTCACCACGCCGGTCTCTTTGGCCACAAGGATGTTGTCCGGCGTGACCAACCCGGAGACCACAGCCTCGCCTAGCCCCCATGCCGAGTTGATCATGATTTCTGAATGGTCGCCGGTCACCGGGTTCATGGTAAACATCACGCCCGATGACACGGAGTTAATCATTTCCTGAACCACCACAGCCATGAGCACATTGAAGTGGTCGAAACCCTTCTGCTGTCGGTAGTGGATGGCGTGGGAGCTCCACAGGGAGGCCCAGCATCGCCGCACGGAGTCCAAAACCGCCTTAGCGTCCATGACATTCAAGTACGTGTCATGCTGGCCCGCAAAGCTGGCTCCCGTCGAGTCCTCTGCCGTGGCCGATGACCGCACAGACACCGCCTGAATACCTGTCCTGGATGCCTGGAGCCCACTATACGATTCCAGGATATGCTCCTGCACGCCGGAGGGTATGGACGCTCCGTTGACCAAACCTTGAATCTGCTGGGCACGCGTCTCCATGTCGGCGAAGTTCATTGGGTCGAAGTCGCGCAGCACCTCGCCGATCGGGTCGGCCAGGTTGTGTTCTTCCATGAACAGGGTGTAAGCGTCAGTAGTCACGGTAAACGCGGGCGGCACAGGAAAGCCACTGGCAATCATGCGTGCGAGGCTAGCGCCTTTGCCACCGATAATCAGTTCGTTCGGGCTCTCCGCCAGGTGGACTGTGTAACCAAGTTCAGCCATTAAAACAACCCTCTAAATCTGAATCATCTTACTTGTGGCCCCTGCTACTACCAATAGCTCTCCGTGAGCAAGAGTGGCGACGCCACCTAGCGCTTGTCGATACGTGCAACGCCCTGGGAGTCATCCATCGTCACTGTCATGCCGTCCTTGAGTGCATTAGTGCCGATGAGCGTGCCAACCACGCAGGGCATACCGTACTCACGGGACACGATGGCGCAGTGGCTCAACACACCGCCGGTGTCAGCCACAACGGATGCTGCGATGGAGAAGAGGGGCTTCCACGGAGGCATGGTCATCTCGCAGACCATGATGTCGCTGGGGGTGAGCTTGCTGGCCTCTGTCAGGTCAAGAACGACCTTGACCGTGCCCTGGACGGTACCGGCAGATGCGCCGATGCCCTTGATGACGTCTGGGTCCAGGCTGGGTTCCGGCGGCACGCCGAACATCTTATTGATGAACTCCACAAACGGATCAGGCGGCGCGTCAGGCATCTCACCGAGGGTAGGCGGCGGGACTATCTTCGCCCGCTTTGCCAGGTCAGCCTTACGTGTGGTTACCAGCGCTTTATGGTCGGTACCCTTCAGTCCTGACTTCACGTCTTCACGGTTCAGGTGGAAGACATCGTTCGCGTCGGCAATAGACCCTTTGGCTGCCAACCGGCTTCCGAACTCCAGCATGGGCAGCCGCATGACAGCGTTCCCTCGCTCGTCGATGTAGTAGTTGTGGTCTTCCGTGATGGTCAGATAGTGCTTGGGACCGTCGTAGTGGTGGTTGAACTCGGCCAGCTTCGTGGGGTCGCCTGCCAGCTTCTCACGGGCCTTGGCAAGAAGTGATTCTCGCAGCTTCCCAGCAGCCAGGTACTTGGTTTCCGGGTTGCCGTCCTCCCCTACACGCATATACCCCTGCAGCGTGTTGAGGGGGATGATGGGGTCTTCACGCCATGTGCGGTCTGCAAACTCAAATACGTCACTGCGCCAGCCGAACTCATCCAGGTAGGCATTGAAATCTTTGAGCCAGGCCTAGTGGAGATGCAGGCTCCTCCATTGCAGCAGTGAATCCCTTGGTGATGCCGGTCAGGCAGAATACATCTCCCGTCATAGCCGTCACCGGCCTGGGGCAGTGCATCTTGTCCCATAGGACAAAACCCTGAAAATCTGCCGGGATGGGGAAGTTCGATTGAGTGGTCATGGTGAGCTCCTTTTTACATGAGTAAGTGCAGTGGGCATAGTATCACCGCGTAATGCGGAAATCCATATTCGCGCACACCTGATTCAGGGATGGCGACTCCAACTCTCTGACGAGCGGCTAATAATGCCGTACAATAGCGTGACTACGATAATCGCCAAATGGCATAGACCTGTCACTATGGGAGTCCCACCCTTGAACTCTGACGGTACTACAAACGGTATGGCTGGCGCGGCGCAAGGTTCCAAAAAACCACCTGAAGGCAAGGTAATCCTCACTGCAGCCCTTGCCGCTATGCTGGTTCCCCTGAACTCCACCATGCTAGCCGTGGCGCTACCAAGCATCATTGAAGACTTTGATGTGGGCCTGGCCACCTCCGGTTGGCTCATTACGGGCTACCTCATCGCGATGGCATCGCTTCTGCCCCTCGGCGGCAAGATTGGCGATAGGTTCGGTCGCAGGAACGTGGTGTTGGTGGGGCTCATCATGTTCGGAGCCTCTTCCATCGCGGCGGGGTTTGCGCCAAACCTTGCCACCCTCATGGCCTTTCGCATCATGCAGGGTGTTTCCGGTGCCCTCATCACACCCAACACCGGGGCACTCATCAGAGAATCAGTCCCGGAAGCCAGACGTGGAATGGCCTTCGGCATACTCGGCGCAGTCATTGGGGTTGCTGCGGGGCTTGGGCCACCCATCGGCGGAATTCTGACCGAAATTGCAGGTTGGCGTGCAGTCTTCTTCTTCAGTGTCATTGTCGTAGTGCCGGCATTCGCCATCGGTTGGAGTAACCTTCCCAAGCCACAGAGTCTTGGCTCCTTCGGTCAGTTCGACGTTATCGGAGCACTGGGGCTTCCTGCAATCCTGGTTGCATTGGTTTCAATGCTCCTGTACATGGCCCAAGGAGGCGGTACGTTGGTGTTGGCGGCGAGTGCCCCCGCTATCGCTCTGGTTATCCTGGGATTCAGCTGGAGAGAGTCAAGGCACCCGGACCCTGTCTTCCAACCACGCATCTTTCGCAGCAAATCATTCACCGCATCGAGCCTGGGCATAGCCCTCACCAATCTCTCTATGTACTCCCTCCTCATTGCGGTTCCGTTATTCCTGGCAGTGCGAGACGGCTCCTCAGCATTGAAAACGGGCCTTGTCCTCACATCAATGACTTTTGGGATGATTGTTATGTCCGTAGTAGCCGGACGCATGCTTGACCGCAACGGCAGGCGGCTTCCAACAACTATCGGGATGGTGATCACAGCAATCGGCGCTGCACCCATGGCCTTTATCGGTGCGGGTATCTCTGTGTCAGCGTTGGTGCTTGGCCTCATCATGATAGGCATTGGTCTTGGACTCGCAATGACCGGCCTGCAAACGACATCTGTGGAGTCTGTAGAGGATAATCAGATTGGTGTCGCTGCCGGGGTTTATTCAACGAGTAGATATCTGGGCAGCATCCTAGGCTCCGCCATCATTGCAGGGCTGATAGGTCAGGAAATTGGCGAAGTTGGAGACATCGGCATCGTTTTCAAGGTGTCGTTCGTGGCAGCCGTGCTGGCAGTGTTCTCTTCCTTTGGGCTCCGAGCCTGGCCTCAAAAACGATAGCTCGTGTTTGTTGGGATTCCCATCTTCATGTATGCTTAAGTGAGGGGTCAAGGGCACTCCTCCTGGTTCAGCCCCCACGGCCTCTGAACAGTCACTTCAACCTTCGCCTAACGTCATGGAGTCTATGAACGAGAATGGACCTACTAACGCGGCACGCCCTGACGCGCCAACCTCACCCGATGGCGGCGTAGGCGTTCACCCACCCTCTACCGATATTGCGTCCTATCCCGACAGCGCAGAGGTTGAGAAGTCTTACTTCAAACGCACGTTCAGTTCTCTTGCCAACATAGAGTTCCGCTTCCTCTGGATTGGCTCCCTCCTCACCATGGGCGCCATGCAGATGCAGACTTTTGCTCGAGGCTTCTTTGTCTATGACCTGACAGACTCGGGCCTCCTTCTAGGCGTGGTCAGCGCTGGAGCCGGGGCCCCGGGGCTCATCCTGTCCCTTTACGGCGGAGTTCTGGTGGATAGGCTTGAGAAGAAGCGCATCATCCAGACGTGTCAGGTCGCCTTCACCATACTTTCACTGATCATCGCGATCCTGATCCTCACCGACAACATCAAATGGCAGCACCTGTTGATCTCATCGTTCATCCACGGCTCAATCATGCCCTTCATGATGCCCGCCAGGCAGGCCATCGTTCCACAGGTTGTCGCTAAAGAAAAGATTATGAACGCATCGGCGTTGAACTCTCTTGCTATGAGCGTCATGAGCATGCTGGCCCCTGCTCTTGCCGGTGGGCTCTCGGCCTGGATTGGCATGGCCAACCTCTACTTCATCATCACCGTGATGTACATTGCCTCGTGGATGGTCACAGGGAAATTGTCACGTCATGCCGCTGTGGCAACTCGTACGGGCAAGAGCGCGTTGAGCGACATTGCTCAGGGGTTCAGCTACGTTCGCAAGGACAACATCATCTTCCTGCTCCTGATAATGGGCTTTGTCCAGGTGATGATGATGGCACCCATCCGGTTTGTGATGCCAATCTTTGCTAAAGACGTCTTCATGGTCAGCGAGTTCGGATTGGGCTGGCTACTCGGGTTGATGGGAGCGGGGAGCCTGGTTGGTGCATTGATCATAGCCGGAATGAGCAAGATCAAACGCAGGGGTTATTTGCTTATCGTCAGTGGTGTACTCTCCGGGATAGTGCTCATTGGCTTCTCTGCTCTGTCAGAGTTTGTTCCCTTATTCCTGCCGGCCCTCGCGTTCATGGTGATAATCGGGGCAATCCAGTCGGGGCGCATGACCTTACAGAACTCCCTGACGCTGGAGTATGTTGAGCCCGCCTATCGCGGTAGGGTCATGGCCATTCAGGGACTGACGTGGGGGCTCATGCCCATAGGCGTGCTTCCACTGACCATCATTGCCGATCATTGGGGCGCGCCCGTGGGGCTCGCACTGCTGGCAAGCGCCTTTATCGTCATCTCTGCACTCATGCTGGCGTTCTCGCCGAAGATGCGCGCCCTACATTAGCAGGGCTACCCCCTTACTACCGGGTTACGAAGCACACCGATCTCCGGTATCTCAATCTCGACGACGTCACCAGCCTTGATGACCGGTGTTTCACCATCGCACCCCATCCACATGACATCGCCCGCATAGAGGGTGACGTACTTTGTCGTCTCCACCAGGAAATTCACCAGCGAGAAGATCATGTCCTTTGTCTGATATCGGGAAGCCTCTACGCCATTGATGCGGGTTGTGACCTCCAATGCTTCCGGGTCCAGGCCTGATGTGATCCACGGGCCCATGGGGTTGAAAGTGTCCGTGTTCTTTGCCCGCCACAGCGTGCGGTCGCTGGACTGCCACGTGCGCTCGCTGACATCGTTGCCAATGGTGTAGCCAAGCACGCAGTCCAGCGCGTTCTCCGGCGTCAGGTGTTTCACGGTCTTCCCGATGACCGCCGCAAGCTCGCCCTCTACCTGGACAACGCCCGACGAATCACGCGGGATGACGATGTTCTCTCCGTGGGCCACAAGGCTGTTGTTGGCGCGGTAGCCGATGTCCGCCCTAGGTGGTGCTTTGCCGCTGCCACCCAGGTTCTCGGCAGCCCATGCCAGGTGCGCTCGGTAGTTCGCTCCGGCAGCGTAGAACGTGGGTGGGATACACGGGAGCCGCAGCGAGACGTCCGATAACGGCCGAGGTTCTCCAGTGGCAAACCCGCCCTCGAAGGGGCTCCCGATTGCTGCTCTCACAGTGTCGCCATCGATAATTCCGTAGACCACCTGGTCACCGTCCTGGTACCTACACCAGTTCATAGCAATCTCCTCACCGCGACTAGTCCCCGACACCCAGAATGCCACGGCAGTATACCAATGATGCGAACCTTGGAGCATTGGGCTATCATTCCCTGGCAAATTCCTGGCAACGAAAGGGCGTGACGTTATGGGGAAAAAACGATTTCTCCTGGAAATGGGCATGGGGACGGACCTGCACGGAAAGGACAATACAAAGGCAGCTGTGCGGGCTATCCGTGAGGCCATCTGGCACAACAGCTTTGGAGCAGCCAAGCATATCGGAAAAGATGTTGACGATATGTTCGTTGATGTGACCATTGGCGCGCCAGACCCAAGCTCTGTGGACGGCGAAGAAGTCCTGGCGGCGCTGCCCCACGGGAACAACAACACGATTACCATCGTTCAGGGTGGACTGGAAGTTCCTAATGAGGACGGGACGGACTCATCGATCATCGTGAATGCTGCTGTAGTTGTCAGCTTCGATATGTAACATCGGGCTTAAGGCAGTGCTGGACTGCTCCGGCATTGCCTTAAGCCCACAACAATATGCCGCTTTCGGCAGAAATCGGGCGTAGAGCGCCTAAAAGTTCATAC
>JAPYRQ010000004.1:60012-61237 GCA_029936935.1 Dehalococcoidia bacterium
CAACAATATGCCGCTTTCGGCAGAAATCGGGCGTAGAGCGCCTAAAAGTTCATACGGAATTCACTCTGCATTCACCAATTACTGAATACATTTACACCGTAATATTCTTGTAATGTTAGTCATACAGACTGATTCGCTACCCAACAAGATACTTATTACAGTGGACCTTGCTGCATCAAGCGGCGGTGGTTGCTGATATGAACCCTACCAATCCGTCCTACGCCACACCTCTGAATAGAGACCTGAATCTGTTGGGGGTTCGGGTTCTTCTGGTAGATGATGATGATGATGTCCGCGAAGCCCAGCGACGCATCCTGGAACAAAGCCAACAGATATCCGTGATTGCGGAGGCCTCCACCGGAGAAGAGGCATTGCAATTGCTGGAATCCACCAAAGTCGATGTGGTCACACTGGACCTTCTTCTTCCCGGCATCAGCGGCATTGAGACTATTATCCAAGTTAAAGCCAATTCCCCAACAGTGCGAATCATCGTTCTTAGCGCCTATGGGGGTGACCTCATGGAACGCAGCGTTCAGGCTGGCGGAGATGGCTATGTCCTTAAATCCTACGCATACAAGACTCTGGTAGAACGCGTTCTCACAATCGCCAACAGCAGCCCTCGGTCACAGTTGCCCTGATCCCACTAACAGCTTGAACCCCTTGTCATTTGCAGCGCGATGGATAAAATACACACTCAGCCCGGGCACAACTGAGGAGGAAGTATGGATACTGTTGCTGAAGACCTAGCTATCAAGACCGCAGACGGGACAATGACCGGATTTGCGTACCGTCCTGCAGACGATGAGGCCCACCCCACTGTCATCGTCATTCAAGAGATATTTGGCGTTGATAACCACATCAAGGACGTAGCCCGTCGGTTTGCGGCAGAGGGGTACTACGCTGTGGCACCTGATCTCTTCTATCGCGAAGGCGCAGGGCTGACAGTCCCTTATGAGGATCGCGACGAGGCGTTCCGGCTCCGAGCGACAACCACACCGGAAGGCATCACGTCCGACCTGAACGCTGTAATTGCTCATCTCAAGGGTGAGAGCGGCGCCAACGAGCGTATCGGCATCGTTGGTTACTGCTTCGGCGGTGGCGTAGTCTACCTGGCATCCCACGCGGTGGCAGGCATTCAGGCTGCAGCAATCTACTACGGTGGCGGCATCGTCCCGCGCGACGACGCTCCTGCCGGCACACCTTCCGGCCTTGACCAGGCTTCCAA
>JAPYRQ010000064.1 GCA_029936935.1 Dehalococcoidia bacterium
GGCCTCAGCCTCCCCGTCAAGCTCGTCTCAGGCCCCCCCAAGCGGTTTGCCCAGACCATAGGCTTGCTGTTCTCTATGACGGCGTTGATATTGCACTTCGCCTTCGGCCTCAGCGAGATTGCCATCGTCGTTCTGGGAATACTGGTAGTCTTCGCCGTTCTTGAGTCGGTCTTTGCGTTCTGCGCCGGATGCGTCACCTTCCGTATCCTCATGCGTATGGGCCTGATTCCGGATGACGTCTGCAAGAGTTGCGTATTCTAAACGAGCCGGCCCATTCGTAATCCTGCGTGCACACATATTCCTCTAACTTGTTCAAGGACTTCGTGCATGCCCGTTGGCCTTGCGCGCCCGCTGTGATACCCTCCGCCAAACTTCCGCGTTTTGTCATCCAATGACAGCGTGAAAAGGGGTGCGAGATGGCTGACAGAGTAACAACCAGGTTCCAAAAACTCCTTAAAGACCCTGAACTCCTGGTGATGCCGGGCGGGTTCAGTCCGCTCATGGCACGTATGGCGGAGTCCATTGGATTCCAGTCTTTCCACATGGCCGGCTCCCAGATATCGGCGTACGTCTATGGGTACTCGGACGTTGGCCTGCTGACACGCGACGAGATGGCCCGGAACGCTCACAACATCGCTTCAGCATGCGACATCCCTATATTCGCCGATGCCGATACGGGCTACGGCAACGCCCTCAACGTCTACAACACGGTTCAGGAGTATGTTTGGGCCGGTGCGGCTGGCCTGCACATCGAGGATCAGGAATCACCCAAGACCTCGGGCACCGGCGAAGGCAAGCGATGCATTTCTCAGGCAGAAGCCATCGGCAAGTACAAGGCAGCGATGGCAGCTAAGAACGAGATGGATCCCGACTTCGTGATATGCGCTCGATGTGACCTCATTGGTGCCGAGGGAGGCAGCTTTGAAGCAGCGGTAGAGCGATGCATAGCGTACGCGGAAGACGCCAAAGTAGACGCCGTCTGGATCAACAACATCAAGAACATCGATGACATTGCAGAGGCGTGTCGCCAGATACCGGCTCCGGTCATCCCGCTGTATAGCGGATCGGCCCCACAGCCAACGCTTGAACAACTCCAACAGGCTGGCGCTGCCGTGGGGATCTTCCCCTCGTTGACCTCTGCACCCGGGCTTCAACCAACATGGGACATGCTGCACGATTTCAAGGAGCGAGGCGTCGCCGCGTTGTTGGAACGCCGAGCAACCGACCGAGCAAGCGCGTGGGGTGCCGTGCGCCCTGATGATTTTGCCTATGTATCCCATGAGACGGCCAAAGCCATAGAAGAAGCATTCATCCCCAAGGAATAGTTGACCCGAGAACGGAGACGTCATGGCTGAGAAGATCACTACAAAGTTCAGAAGGCTGATCAATGACCCCAAGTTGCTGCTGATTCCCGGGGGCTTCAGCCCGTTAGGGGCCAGGATGGCGGAAGAGGTGGGGTTTGAAGCCTTCTTCCTTGCCGGTTCACAGTCGTCGGCATTCCTCTATGGATTGCCGGACATCGGACTGATGGGTCGCAAAGAGATGGCAGAGGCGACGCAGAACATCACCGCTGTGTCTGACATCGCTGTGTTCGTAGACTGCGATACGGGCTACGGCAACGCGGTCAACGCCTACCATGCCGTTCAGGGCTACGTGCGCGCCGGCGCGGCTGGCCTGCACATTGAAGACCAGGAATTCCCCAAACTCTCGGGTACCGGAGCCGGGCGGAAGTGCATCCCGGTTGATGAGGCTGTTGGCAAGTACAAGGCGGCCGTGGCGGCCAAGAACGCAATCGACCCCGACTTCGTGATATGCGCCCGCTGCGACCTCATTGGCGCGGACGGCGGCAGCTTTGACGAAGCTATCGAGCGATGCATCGCCTATGTGGAAGAGGCCAAGGTGGACCTTATCTGGCTCAACAACGTCCAGGAGAAGGGCCAGATTGAAGAGGCTGCCAAGCGCATCCCCGGTGCCATCATGCCCACATTTGGCGGCGCTCCCCCTGCTCCTTCGCTTGAGGAGTTGGAGGCCTGGGGTATCTCCGCTGCTATCTTCCCGGCCATGACCACGTCTGTGGGACTTCAAGCCACGTGGGAGTTCTTGAACGATTTCAAGGAGCGAGGCCAGGCTGCCGCAGACGAACGACGTGAGCTGACACGGGCCAGCAAGTGGGGCCCGGCGCGTTTCAGCAACTTCTCAAAGCCCAACTCGGACATGGTAAAAGAAATTGAAGACCAGTACTTGCCCAAGGAGTCTCAGCGCGATTATGAGAACACCTTTGGCCACTTCGCCCCACCATCGTAAAAAGAAGTGCGGTATCACTTACGAAACAGGCGGGCCCGATGCTATAATGTGTACACATCGGGTAAAGCTGCTTTGCTAGCTACCAAACAAAACCTGAACATCACATGAGGTCTGCCTAAATGAACCTCCTAGCCCACGCGTTACGGCCTAGCCGAATTATGATTGTTTCCCTCGCTCTGGTTGCCCTTGTAGCTCTTGCAGCATGCTCATCTGACGATGTCGCAGTGCCTCTCGCCCCCGACGATGTGGAGTTCTCCGCCACCGATGGTACGGTGCTTCGCGGCCGACACTATGGCAACGGCGATGTCACGGTAGTGCTCGCCCACATGCTTCCATCCGACCAGGAAAGCTGGACCGAGTTTGCAGGAACGCTCAATGCTGAGGGTTATGCGGCATTCAGCTTCAACTTCAGGGGCTTCAAACCCTCGCAGGGAGACAAGGACATAGACCAGATCGATAAGGATCTGGAAGGCGCTCTTGAGTACCTGGAAGGTCAGGGTGTGGAGCAATTCGTCATCATCGGAGCGAGTATGGGTGGAACGGCCGCTCTCAAAGTAGCTGCCCACCGGGATATCCTTGGCGTCGTTGCATTGTCCGCCCCATCGGAGATACAGGGACTTTCGGCGGAAGAAGATATTGCTCTGGTGAGTGCTGCAAAACTCTTCTTCTCCTCAGAGGACGATAGAAGCGCAAAACGTTCCGCGGGTGAGCTGTACAATGCCTCAACCACCCCCAGGCTGCTTGAGATCTTCATCGGCAGTGAACACGGAACCGACCTCCTGTACGGGAACCACGCTCAAGGGGTTCAGGACCGCATTTTCGAGTTCCTGGCGTTCACGCAGAGCTCCGACCAATGAGTGGCACCAACGTAGCAATCATTGATTACGGAGCCGGAAACTTACGAAGTGTGGCCAAGGCATTGGAATCCCTGGGCGCCAAACCGCTGGTAACTTCTGACCCCAAAGAGATGGAAGCCGCGGACGCGATTGTCCTGCCGGGACAGGGTGCATGTGATTCTGCGATGGTGGCCCTTAAATCCCATGAACTCATTGACACCGTAAAGCAGGCCATCAACAGTGGGCAGCCCTTCTTTGGCGTTTGCCTGGGCCTTCAATTGCTCTTTGATTCCACGGAAGAGGGCAACGCGGATTGTTTGGGCATCATCCCCGGCCGTGTTAAACGATTTCCATCGGGGCTCAAAGTGCCGCACATGGGGTGGAACACGGTAGAGTTCCAGGACACGAAACACCCGGTTTTCCAGGATATTCCACAGGGGAGTCACTTCTACTTCGTCCACAGTTTCTATGCGGACCCTGAATCCTCGGATGTCGTGGCTGCCACTACGGAGTATGGCCTGGATTTTTGTAGCGCGGTGGCCCAGGGAAACCTGGTTGCTACCCAGTTCCACCCGGAGAAAAGTGGACCTATGGGCCTCAAACTTTACGCAAACTTCTTGCGCATGGTGGGGTCTTTGGCGTAACCTCTGCTTCACGTAATAAAATGACAAACTTGGAGGTCTGAAATGGGTAAGTTCAAAAAGGGCGATCAAATACAGGTTCCCAGCACAATCCGAGGTATCCTGGAAGAGATCATCGGCAAGAAGGGCCAGATCATCACTGAGGTTCCGGAGCGCACCATGCCCTCCACCTACGGTGAAGGCGATGCGGTGTACTTGATTCGCTTTGATGGCGTCAAGGACTCGCAGTTCGTTGAAGAGCACAACCTGCAGTCTGCCTAGGTAGCACAGGTATTCCACGGGCATTGATGAGTTGATGTCCGTGGTGTTTATTAGTAGATAAATCATAGAGTGAACATGTAATGCAACAATCTCGTATGGCCTCCATATGGAGGTAATTCCGGCTATAGACCTCAGGGGAGGCCGGTGCGTCCGGCTCTATCAAGGTGACTTTGCCCGCGAAGAAGTCTTTGGCGACGACCCCGTCGCGATGGCGTTGCGATGGCAATCAGAAGGTGCTTCGCGTCTGCATGTAGTGGACTTGGACGGTGCCGCCTCAGGCTCCCCCGAGAACGTTGATGCTATCCGAGCGATTGCAGCAAATGTAGGGATTTCTATGGAGGTCGGTGGCGGCATCAGGGACATGGAGAAAGCCGAACTTCTTTCCGATGCAGGCGCTGACAGGTTAGTACTTGGCACCTCCGCAGTAGAAGACCCCGAGTTGGTCACCTCTATGCTTGAGCGATTCGGGGCTGAATCTGTCGTAGTATCAGTAGACGCCAGAGACGGATGGGCTGCCCTCAGGGGTTGGAAACAGCCGTCACAGATGCGCGCGCTGGAACTTATGGAGCGTATGGTGGCCCTGGGTGTCTGCCGTTTGGAGTACACAGACATCAGCAGAGACGGCACCATGACTGAGCCCAACTTTGAAGCCGTCACAGAGGCGCTGAACCACGTGGGAGTTCCCCTCATCGCTGCCGGCGGCATCGCGCATTCTCGACACCTTGAGCGGCTGGCCGATCTTGGTGTTGAGGGCGTAATCGTCGGCAAAGCGCTGTACACCGGCGCAGTGAGCCTACCAGAGGTACTAAAATCATTGGGAAGCTAGCCCTCTCCTGTACATATTGGGACTGAAGAACCACTTTCCCTGCATATGGTGTGGGGAATCGAAGCCCTCGGGTATATACTAGATTTAGGGCTTATGCCCTCCAATGAAAACCGTTCCCATCGAAAGGACGTTCATGAGCCAGAAAACTGATCAATCGATACCTTCACAGATCTTGGTTGAGGCCATGGACCCGCTGCGCATCCTGGCCCAACTGCCCCTTCGTCCGTACCAACGCCTGGGTGATTTCCGTTGCGGGAAGGGCGCATTGACCATCCCTTTGGCCAAGTATGTGTTTGATGGAAAGGTCTATGCCACCGATGAGCTGTTAAGCGCTCGAGAAGACCTTGAAAAGAACCTTGCAGATACACACCTCACCAACACTGTGGTCTATGACCAGAAGGAAGAGGACACAACCGTTGACCCTGAGTCGTTGGACGGGGCAATGGTTACCCTGGCTCTCTCCGCTAGCAAAACCAGCAAGCCCGCATTCCTGAAGCGAATTGCCAAGCTGATGAAGCGTGGATCATGGGTCGCGGTAGTGGAGTGGGCCAAGATTGAAACAGATGACGGACCCGCTCTGGACAAGCGCCTGGACGATGCTGAAGTCATCGATATCGCGCAGCAGGCAGGGTTCCGGTTTACTGAGAAGCGGACCCTCTCCAGTGACTATTACCTGGTTATCCTACGTAAATAGATTTGAAGTCGGCGACTCCGCGAAAGCGATTGTCGACCGACCCAAGATGAACGAGTAATGCTGACCAAACGTATCATCCCATGCCTGGACGTGGATGCTGGCCGCGTGGTGAAAGGCGTCTCCTTTGTTGACCTCAAGGACGCTGGAGACCCGGCCGAGCTAGCATCTTTCTATGACAAAGAAGGCGCGGATGAGCTGATATTCCTGGACATCACCGCTAGTTCAGACAATCGCGGCATCATGGAAGAGGTTGTCAAAAAAGTCTCAGAGAACCTATTCATCCCCCTAACCGTCGGTGGTGGGCTCAGTTCCATTGAGGACATCCGTCGAATGCTGGATGCCGGGACCGACAAAATCTCCCTCAACACCGCTGCTGTACATGATTGGTCGCTGGTTGCGGCCGCCTCCAACCGTTTTGGTGCCCAGTGCATCGTGGTGGCTGTAGACGCCCGCAGCGTTCCGCAGAACGCCCCCATCGCCAACACCGGCGGCACCTTCACCCTTGACCCGGAATCCCGATGGGAGGTCTACACCCACGGTGGCCGCAAAGCCACGGGTATAGACGCCGTCAAATGGTGCCGACACATGGATGCCGTAGGGGCAGGTGAGCTTCTGCTGACCAGCATGGACTCCGATGGTCACAAGTACGGGTATGACATTGACCTGACCAGCGCAGTTTCTGACGCGGTGTCCATCCCGGTAATTGCCAGTGGTGGCGCAGGAAGCCCTGATCACCTACTGCATGTGCTTGAAGAAGGGAAAGCCGACGCCGCATTGGCTGCCAGCATCTTCCACTTCGGAACGTACAGCATCGCAGAGGTCAAGGAATACCTGGCCGAGCATGGTGTGCCCATCAGGCCCATCGAGAACCGCTAACAGGGATATTGCCTCCGGCGGGAACTAAAGCTCGCCAAGTTGGGGAGTCCAGAAGAGTTCCCCTCTGGCAAGGGGCTCCGGGGGATGTTCCCCCGGCTAACCACCACACCTCAACCTCAGACACGCTACAATAGATAGGTACGCTAACCACCAAGGAGCCGCCGTGCCCACCAAGATGGTTGTCTTTGACGTCTTCGATACGCTTTTTGCCAACACCCATGACTACTGGCGTGAGAGCTTCATCCGCGTGTGCGCCGATCAGAAACTCCAGGTAGAACCGTACACACTGTGGGACGTCTGGCTGCCCAAGGAGCGGGAGTTCCGTGCGCGCCGCTTGAACGTGGAGACGATGATTCCTGGGCCCTTCGAGTCCTACACCGATGTGTGGCGGGATTGCTTCGTTCGCGCCTTCGACGAGTTGGGGCTGAAGGGCGATGCGGACGCTGCAAACGAACTCTGCCTCGCCGATTTCGCCGACAGGCCACCCTTCCCGGAGACCCTGGAAGTCATCGCGCAGCTTAAAGGAAGGCAGCCTATGGCTATCCTCTCTAACGCCGATGATTCGTTCCTCTACCCGCTGCTGGCTAAGCACGGCATTTCGGACGCCTTCGAGGTTATCGTCACCTCGGAGGGAGCAGAGGGCTACAAGCCCCACTCGCTGATCTTTGATGTGCTCTTCAAGCAGTTGGGCCTGCAACCGAGTGAAACTCTTATGGTGGGTGACACGTTGCATGAAGATGTATGGGGTAGTCATCTGGCAGGGATGCCATCGGCGTGGATTAATCGACACGATGCGCCCATGAATGGTCGGGTAACGCCCACCCATGAATTGCATAGCTTGAAAGACCTTGTTACCGTTCTCAACGTAGCAGAGAACGCCTCAACCGGAAAGTGAGGGGAGCCATGACCCAGGAGCTGAAGCTCAACGAAAACGGCCTGATACCCGCCATCGCTCAGCATTTTGAGACTGGCCAGGTGTTGATGATGGCCTATGTCTCTCCGGATTCCCTGAAGCACACTGTTGAGAGCAACGATGTCTGGTTCTACAGTCGCAGTCGACAGGCTCTCTGGCACAAAGGCGAGGAGTCAGGCAACTTCCTTCGCGTTAAGTCGACGTGGCTCGACTGCGATGGCGACACGCTGCTCTTCAAAGTGGACCCGATTGGCCCTGCCTGCCACACGGGCGAAACGTCATGTTTCTTCACTGAGTTTGAAGGGTCACAGACCTACGCCGATGCAGACCCCGGTGTGGGAGTGCTTGAGGAGTTGTTTGCGGTCATCAAAGATCGACAGGCCAACCCCACGGATGAGAGCTATACAGCAAGGCTGCTGGCGTCAGGCGTTGGCAAGGTTGCACAGAAAGTGGTTGAAGAGGCTGGTGAGACTGCCATTGCCGCCGTCGAGGGCAATACGACAGACCTTCCGGCAGAGGTTGCCGACCTGCTTTATCACACACTGACGCTTCTGGCTGCGACAAATGTATCGCCGAAAGAAGTCTGGGAAGTGCTGGCCAAGCGTCGACAAGGCATCGGCCTCCACTAAGGAGGCGCATGTCGCTGCCAATATTGGGGAGTCCAGAGGGGTTCCCCTCTGGTAAAGAGCTCCGGGGGATGTGCCCCCGGTTTAACAGTCCCATGCAGACAGATTTTAAAGGACAAATGACTCCCGTAACTATGAAGTCCTACGTAGAGATAAAAGTCCCAGCCACTACGGCGAACCTGGGGCCTGGTTTCGATTGCCTCGGCATGGCCCTGGATATCTGGAACACGGTTCGCATGGAGACGGGCGGCTCAGGCGTCAAGATGTCCGGCGAGGGTGCAAACCTGCTGAGTCGCGGCGACGATAACCTGGTGTATACGTCGGCCGCTGCCCTCTTCCAGGAGATTGGCGAACCCATGCCGCCGGTATCGATCACCTGTGACAACGCTGTGCCGTTGGGACGGGGTCTTGGCAGCAGTTCCACCGCCGTTGTTGGTGGCCTCGTTGCTGCAAACGCGCTGTGTGGCGAGCCTCTATCGCAGGACGAACTGCTCACCCTGGCGGTGCGCATCGAGGGCCACCCGGACAACGTGACACCTGCCCTTCTTGGCGGCTGCCAGATCGTTGTTCAGGACGAAGCCAAGCTGATTACCTCCACGATTCCCCTGGCGAAAGAGCTATGGGCCATCCTGTACATCCCGTCGCAGCAGATGCCAACCCATCAGGCCAGAGGGCTCCTTGGGCCGTTGGTCAGTCGAGCCGATGCCGTGTTCAACATGGGTCGAACTGCGTTGTTGGTGAACGCGTTGACTACCGGTAACCTGGACCTGCTGAAAACGGCCACCCAGGACAGGTTGCATCAACCAGCCAGGGGTGTGCTCTTCCCCGCGATGCGTTTGATTATCCGTGCCGCGTTGGAGGCAGGCGCTGCCGGCGCGTTCCTCTCCGGTGCAGGTTCCACCGTCCTGGCATTGACGCCCGACCGCGAGATGACCGTCGGCTATGAGATGGCCGATATGGCCGTCAAGGCAGGGGTCCCCGGCAACGTGAAAATCACCAAGGTCAGCAACCAGGGTGCTCACATCGTGAGTGTGGGATAACCAATGAGTTCTTGTGGAGGGGGATTGCGATGAACGGGATACATGACATGGGCGGCATGCATGGCTTTGGCGAAGTCACCCATGAAGAGAATGAGCCTGTTTTCCATGAGTCCTGGGAAGGCAGAGTGATGGGCATCCGACGGTCCCTGGTGAAGCACGGGATTTTCGAACCGTACAATTTTCGTTTCACCGTGGAGAGTCTAAGCCCCTCGGAGTACTTGAATTCAAGCTATTACGAGCGTCACCTGCGTGCCACTGAGAACGGAGCAATCGCCAAGGGTTTCATCACCAGGGAAGAGATGGATGAGCGGATGGAGTTCTTCCGACAGAACCCGGATGCCCTCCCTGAACGTCGAGAAGACCCAAAAGAGTCGGAGCAGATACAGAAAATAACGTTCATGTTGGAGCCGCTGCATCGTGACACGGGCGCTACTCCTGGCTTTAATATCGGCGACGTTGTCCGTGCTAGGAACATCAACCCGCAAGGGCATACCAGGCTGCCTCGCTACATCAGAGGAAAGACGGGCATCGTGGTCAAATACTATGGTAATCATGATTTTCCGGATATCGATATGAACGGAAACAAGAGTGAGCCTCAGCCCATTTACAGCGTTCAGTTTGACGCGGAAGAGCTGTGGGGAGCCTCGGCGGAGAAGAACCAACTCCTTTTCATTGATATGTGGGAAGGGTACATTGAGCCTGCATAGACCGGGCAAGCAATAAGGGGAGGATGACTATGAGCACGGAAGAGCATCATCACCATGACGAGTCCTACGCGGAACTTCGCACCAAGGCGCTGGAGTCACTCCTTGTAGAGAAGGGTCTGATTGCCAGCAACGCCATCGACGATGTGGTGAGGACGTACGAGCAGGACATCGGGCCGATGAACGGCGCAAAGGTCGTCGTCAAGGCATGGACGGACCCCGAGTACAAAAAGCGACTTCTTGAAGAGGGCACCAGCGCCATTGAAGAGGTGGGGTTCACGGGCGCCCAGGGTGCCCAGATCGTGGTGTTGGAAAACACGGATGACATCCACAACATGGTGGTTTGCACGTTGTGCTCCTGTTACCCGTGGCCCGTGCTTGGGCTTCCACCCAGCTGGTACAAGTCAGAGGCCTATCGGTCTCGGGCAGTCGTTGAGCCGAGAGCCGTGCTCAAGGACTTCGGACTTGAGCTTGATCCCGCGGTCAATGTACGCGTCTGGGACAGCAACTCGGAGATACGATACATGGTGCTGCCGCAAAGACCCTCTGGCACCGACGGCATGACCGAGGAAGAGCTTATAGAAATCGTGGGTAGAGACTCCATGATAGGGGTCGCCATCGTGGAGTCACCGACGATAGTCTAGGAAGCCGGGTGAGCCTGTCACCAGCATTGTCGCGTTGTGTGCGCAAGAAAGTAACATGTCCATAATCGTTCAAAAATACGGAGGCAGTTCCCTTGCCGACGCCGAGAAGGTGCGCGGGGTAGCTAAACGCATCATTGCCGCTAAGGCAAAAGGTGACGGCGTCGTGGTCGTTTGCTCCGCGATGGGCGACTCCACGGACGACCTCCTCAAGTTATCGCGACAGGTAGCCAAGTCCCCTGTTGAACGGGAAGTTGATCTGCTGCTCTCCACCGGAGAGATGGTGTCCTGCGCGTTGCTGGCAATGGCCCTCAACGATATGGACTGCCCCGCCGTCAGCCTCACAGGGCTCCAGGCGGGTATCCAGACCGAGGCGTTGCACGGCAAGGCCCGCATCGCCGATGTTGCGCCGGAACGTATTCAGGCAGAGCTTGATGCGGGGAGAGTGGCTGTCGTATGCGGCTTCCAGGGTGTCACAGAGGCCCAGGAGGTCACGACACTGGGCCGAGGCGGCTCTGACACCACTGCCGTTGCTTTGGCGGCCGCTCTGAAGGCGGAGCGTTGCGAGATATACACTGATGTCGAGGGCATCTACACCGCTGACCCGCGCATCGTCCCCAAGGCGTGGAAGCTCCCGGAGATCGGCTACGAAGAGATGCTTGAGCTGGCGGTGAGCGGCGCCAAGATGCAGCCGCGCTCCATTGAGCTTGGCGAGATATATGACATACCTATCCTGGTGGCGTCTACGTTCAGTGATGCCCCAGGCACGCTTATCCATCGGGAGGTGGCTATGGAAGTCAGAAGTAGAGTGCGAGGCGTCGCCAGCGATACCAACGTTGCCAAGGTGACAGTGTTGGCGGTCCCGGATCAGCCCGGCATCGCCGCTGATTTCTTTGAGCCTTTGACAGAGGCCGCTGTCAGCGTGGACACCATTGTGCAGAACACCAGCGTGGAGAAGCTGTCAGACCTCTCATTCACGGTCACTCGCACGGACATCGATAAGGCTCTGGCCGTGGTGGAACCGATCGCTGCAAGGGTGGGCGCTGGAGGCGTGACCCACGATGCGGCCTTGGCCAAAGTGAGTGTTGTTGGGACGGGTATGCAGAACTCCCCAGGCTATGCGTCTACCATGTTCAGGTCTCTTGCCAATGCCGGAGTGAACATCGAGATGATTACCACATCGGAGATTCGCATCACCTGCATCGTGTCGGAGAGCCAGTGCGCAGATGCGGTACGTGCATTACACACGGCGTTCGAACTCGACGAGGATTAACTGACAGCCGAGGGTATCGGCGCAAAGACGTTCAGCGCGAACCAGCTAGGAAACGCTTTCGTCAGACTTCTTGGCCCTTCCAGGGTAATGAGTTCGTCTCTGAGAGCCTCTTGCAG
>JAPYRQ010000005.1:0-1355 GCA_029936935.1 Dehalococcoidia bacterium
CTAATAATGGAAGGGGAAAACACCTATGTTGCCAGAAGCTGAAAACGATCTGATCTGTCACACTGGCCCAGGGACTCCTATGGGAGAGGCCCTTCGCAGATATTGGCTTCCATGCCTCCTCATCACAGACCTACCGGAGAACGACGGAGCACCGGTGAGAGTGAAGATACTGGGCGAGGAGTTGATTGCCTTCCGGGACACGGACGGGAAAATAGGGCTCATTGATGAGCGGTGTCCTCACAGAGGCGCATCCATGTTCTTCAGCATCAACCAGGAATGCGGCGTGATGTGCATCTACCATGGATGGAAGTTCGACACCGAGGGCAACTGCGTCGATATGCCGTCGGACCTTCCAGGCAGTAAATTCATAGACAAAGTCCACATCACCTCCTATCCGTGTATAGAGTCGGCTGGCATGGTCTGGACGTACATGGGCCCGCTGGAGAAGAAGCCCGCAGAACCGGATTTCCTCTTCAACCGATTGCCAGAGAACCACGTCATCGCCACCAGGGTGCCTGTGTACTGCAACTACGTGCAGAGCATTGAGGGGAACATAGACCCTTCGCATCTGGGCACCCTGCACCGACGCATTGTTGATTGGAAGTTGGAGACTGACGACACGGATCGACCGGGCACACCATCGCCGAACCTCCGGTCATACATCCTGGCCAAGTATCCTTACTCGGAGATTCAGGTGCAGGACACCAACTATGGTTTCCGTGTCATGGGAATGAGGCCGACCGATGCCGGTCATGTCCACATCAGGACTACGACGCATGTGATGCCGGTGTGCAGCATGATTGGAAGCCCGGGAAAAGCTGGCGGTGCCTTCTTTATTGTGCCTGTGGACGACGAAAACTGCATGCGGTTCTTTGTGCGTCACAACCCCGACCGACCTTTCACCAACCCGGAGCGCGAGGGGACGCTGGCGGAAAACATGCTGATGGATCCCGCCAACCCGAAGATACGACTCAAGCGAGCGGACAACGATTACATGCTTGATCGTAGGGCGCAGAAAAAGACCATCCTCTCCGGTATCACACCGAACCCGGAGCAAGACTATGCGGTCACGGAGAGCATGGGGCCTATCTATGACAGGAGCCATGAGCACCTGTATGCCGCTGACGGGGGCATCATCCGGTTCAGGCAAATCCTTGTCAGAGCCGCCAAAGATATTCGAGAGGGAATAGACCCTCCTGGCCTTGATCCTTCAATCCCCTACCACCTCATCAGGTCTGAAGAGGCGATTGTGGCTGCGGGGGACGACCCGTGGCTGGCAGGGGCCGATGCTGGCGAGACTGCCAAGCCCGGCGAGAGAATCTGGTAATGAGTAAATTTGCACCCAAAAATGTAGG
>JAPYRQ010000005.1:1455-57512 GCA_029936935.1 Dehalococcoidia bacterium
GGGAGAGCCCATATGAAGGTCAAGTCGTTCGGAATCATTGCTATCGGCCTTGTGCTGATGCTTGTTGTAGCTGCCTGTGGCAGTGATGAAGACACCGTTACACCAACTCAGGCACCTAGCGCCGCACCAACCCAGGCTCCAAGTTCAGGAACTACCACAGCACCAACAACTGTCCCTGTGCCACCGAAGTTCCTGGTCCTAAGGTAAACCGGGTGGTTATGGGAATCGGTTCTCCAGAAGCGGAGAGTAGTTCACCCAACCATTTGAACTCACCGGCAATGTGGCAGTTGAGGCCAATGTATGAGTACCTCATCGGCCTGGACCCCCAGTCCGGCGAGTTTGTTCCTCCACTAGCGATTCCAGTTCCGTGCCCGGTGCTTCATTCAAGAGTCCGGCGATGGGTTTGTGCTGCAGCCGGGCGCGGTCTTCTTTGACTCTCATATCAGCTACTAATAGGGCCACAACTTCCTATTCGAGAGTCGATTTGCCCTCCGTTCCCTTCCATGTACTATCACACCCTGTCTGACTATGTGTCATGGGCGTTGCATGATACGGTGGACGGCGATTACTAATTCATGAATGCCGGGAGGCCAAACAATGGAAGTCTATGAAGCGATCCGCACGGTTCTGGCGGTACGAGAGTTTCAGGATAAACCGGTGCCGAACGGGGTGATTGAGAAGATCGTTGAGTCTGCCCGACTAACCGCAAGTAGCAGAAACGGGCAACCGTGGCACTTCGTCGTCGTCAAGGAGCGAGAAACACTCACCAAGATAGGGGCTGCTATGACCTCCGGGCCGTACGTCGCACAGGCTGCGTTTGCTGTGGCTGTGGCGGTAGACAAAGAGTCCCCGTTCGGCGTCTCAGATGCCAGCCGTGCCATCCAATCAATGGTTCTGACGGCGTGGGCTGAAGGCGTCGGCTCCAACTGGGCGGGCTGGGTAGGTATGACGGAAGTAGCAAAGCTTCTGGGGATCCCGGACAGCATTGATGTCATGGCCGTACTGCCGTTTGGGTACGACCCAAAGGAACGAACAGGTGGCAAAAAGAAACGCAAGGATCGCTCAGAGGTGATTCATAGTGAGCGATTCGGCCAACCGTTCAACTAACAGGAAAATTTACTCGGCAAGAAGGCCCTGGTTGATTTAATTGAGCCAGGGCCTTCTTCATTGGTCTGAGGGGATGTCGAGGTTACTGTTCTACGAGCGCAAAAGACCTACCGGCCGTATGGTCAGGGTCCGGCGTGTAGACGTAGCTCTGGCCGGGGATCACCCGTTCCAGGTAGAGAACTTCCTCATGGTCGCTGAACCGGATAGTAATCGAATGCCAGATATCGTCTGACAACGTCAAAGACGCATTGCCCTGACTATCGGTGTTGCTCGCCCCAATGCCCGCGACGTGCACATACGCATCGGCAACTGGCGTGCCCTGGTGGTCAAGGATCAGCAGGGTTGTGGTCTTGGGTGGAGACAAACGGTTGCGAATGCTGTTGAGCACCCGCTGCACGATGCCGGCCCGTGGTGGGTCCGGAATCGTAGCTAAGACATCTTTCTCGTATGACCCACTGCGTTTTGGTGTTCGCCAATCCGATCCGTATTTGGTTGCCAGGTACTCTTCTGGGGGGTTGGGGACGTGATGCTTCTGCCCCAGGAAGTCAATCTCCTTTAACTCAGTGAAAAGAGCGATGGGGAACCGCTTGGGCGGCCAGTGCAGGATCGTCCCATCATTGATATGGAAGCATTCCCAGTCGATTCTGACATCGGACTTCAGAAGCAGGACGTATGTGAAGTTGCTGGTCTGTTCCACCTTGGTGCTGAAACCCCGCTCAGTGAACGTTGCCACAGCCCGGTCAACAACCCCATTGATGGAATCAACGGTAAGACCGTGCAGGCCGATGATTGAACCGATATCGATATCGTCATCCCAGGCAAGGATGGCGCTGTCCCTGACCGCTCCCAAACACGTTCCCTGTCGAAGGAAGAAGGTCACGCCAAGTTCATCCATGATCTCCTTGGCTTCTTTTAGGACGTTCTCAGCCGCGGAAACATCGAGAGGCGATAGAGAGTTCATGGCCCTTTCTAGTGCTTCCTTATCACCTGTCTCCCTGGGTTCCATTGTTTCCTCCGTGGTATGTGTTGCTGGTCAGTTAGTTAGTTCCGGTGCTGAATTCCCCCACCCGGATATCTTTTCGTACTGCGCTGCCGCCTGAAGCAGCAATGCCTCTTCAAATGGTCTGCCAATGAGCTGCAACCCTATCGGTAATCCCTCAGATGTGAGGCCACAGGGCACCGTGATGGTGGGTAGACCGGTAGCGTTGGAGACGTGGGTATTGTGGCCAAGGTACAGGTCTCCGGCTCCGGACACTCGTAGTGGATGCTCTTTACCGGAGATCATTGCTGTATCTGCGCCGATGCGTCGAGGAGGAAAGGCCATAGTCGGTGTGGCAATGATGTCGACGTCCTGAAGAACCTGAGCAAACTCGTCCTCGATGAGTCGCTGTACCTTCAAGGCCTTGGCGTAGTCACGACCGAGCGAGAATTGGCTTGCCAACATCCGGCTTGCCAACTCTGGGCTGTAATCATCCCGGTGTTGCTTGAGCAGATGCTCATGGGCGATGAAGGAGTCCGCGCCCGTGCCGGCTCGAACCAATTCCATGTACTTCAGCGTAGCGAACTCAACGTCCGAGACATTGGCTCCCAGTTCCCCCAGGGATGAAATGGCTTTGCGGATCGATGCGTCGACCTCATCGTCGACCATGTCGAAGTAGTAATTCGTTGGCACGCCGATTCGGAGTCCACCGATGGACTGGCCAAGGAGGCTCAGGTAATCAGGGACATCCACGGGGACCGTGCTGGGGTCTGCAGGGTCGTTGCCCGCCAGGACTTGCAACATGATGGCGCAATCGGCTACCGAACGGGTCATGGGCCCGACGTGATCGCCGTTGTGGCTTGTCACCTGTATACCCCGCTGGCTAACGCGACCAAACGTAGCCTTGAGGCCGACAACGCCGCAATAAGATGCCGGTATGCGTACGGACCCCGCCAGGTCAGTCCCTATCGATGCGTGGGTCACACGCGCCGCCACGTTTGCCGCACCCCCGCCGCTTGAGCCGCCGGGTATACGCTCAATATCCCAGGGGTTGTGCACGGCGCCGTAGTGGGGGTTCTCCGATGTTCCACCGGCAGCGAACTCATGGAGGTTCTCTTTGCCGATGACGATGGCCCCTGCCCGTCTGCACGCTTCAACTGCCGCGGCGTCTTCTTGGGGAACATAGTCTCTCAACACTTTCGACCCCACGGTGGTGCGAATGCCCTTGGTGGCAAGGTTGTCCTTGATGCCGATGGGGATGCCGTCCAGCGGACCGCGGTAGTCGCCCGCCTTGATCGCTTGCTCTCGCTCCTTTGCATCTCTGCGCGCATCGTCGGCGAGAAGGGTGATGAAGCTGTTCAACACGGGTTGCAACGCGTCTGCCTGGGCCAGCGCCGCCTCCACGACTTCCACGGGAGAGACTTCCCTGCTTTGTATGAGGGGGGCTAGCTCTGTAATGGTGAGGAGGTTGAGGGATTCTGTGGTCATGACCGTGTCGTCCCTTCTTCAGGGTGCAACAACCGACCGGAGTAGACCTCAGAGAGGTCAAGAGCCTGCAACTTGGCCGCCTGGTCCGCGTATATCTGTACTTGCGGAACGGCCTTTTCCAGTTCATCGTCGGTCATGTCCAGCCCGCCAAGCGATTCAAGCATCGCCCTAAGCATTTCTTTGGTGACAGGCATGTTCGCCTCCCGGTTCCTGGCTTCCGGCCATTGCCCAATTTCGAGGCCATGATAGCCCCGGCGGGGCCATTTCGCCATCGCAACGTTTATAACTTGTTCGTTGACACCCTTCGCGCTCGCGTATAACATCGCGAAAAGTGCTCTTACATGGGACCTGGGGGGAGAGCCGACATTTAGCGTATGGGAGGATGAGACTGTGCTGACTACCGAAGAAAACGATATGTTGACTCAAACCGGACCAGGGACACCGATGGGTGACCTCTTCCGACGGCATTGGATTCCAGCGCTTCTGGCGGAGGAAATCCCTGGCGCCGACTGCACACCAGCACGTGTGAAGATCCTTGGCGAGAATCTGATTGCTTTCCGAGACTCGAATGGCGACCCCGGCCTCATCGATGCCTACTGCCCACATCGAGGCGCTCCGATGTTCTTCGGCCGAAACGAAGAATGCGGTCTGCGTTGCGTGTACCACGGCTGGAAATTTGACGTGAACGGTGATTGCGTCGACCTCCCGAACTCCCCGGAAGGCGAGACCTATAAGGATAAAGTGACCATTGCCGCATATCCCGCATGGGACAAGGGCGGCATCATCTGGGCATACATGGGACCCAAGGGCAAGAAACCCCCCAAGCCGACCTTTGAGTGGCTTGATGTTCCTGACGAACAGCGGTACCTCCGAAAGTACCTCCTGGGCTGCAACTTCTTCCAGGCCGTTGAGGGCGACTATGACCCCAGCCACGTGCAGTTCCTGCACAGCACCCTGGATAACAACAACAGCAACCCCGGTCGACGATTCGGCGCTGGCGTGGCCAACCCATTCGCCAACCGGACGCACCAGGATGCAATTGATACCGACTACGGCGTTATGAACGTCTCCATCATGAGCACAGCAGATGGCGGCCAGCAGGCGAACATCGGGCACTTCTACATGCCCTCGTACAGCTCTGCGGGCATCGCCGGGCCTGATGTGTATTCCAGCAACATGCGTATCCCTATAGACGACGAGAGTTGCCACCTGTTCCGGCTGCGCTGGAGCTACAACCCGTTCACTGAAGCGCAGATTCATGAGGACAAGTACGGCGGATACACCTTCCCGGACCAAATTCCCGGGACGTTCCGCGCGGCGGAGAACAAGGACAACGATTACAAGATTGATAGGGTTGCTCAGAAGAACTACTCCTACAGTGGAATCCGGGCATTCCCAATCCAGGACCTTGCCCTGGTGGAAGACCAGTGGGGCCCGCGAGCTGACAGGACGCTGGAGCACCTGGTAACTGCTGACGAGTCCATCATCCACGTGCGACGTCGCCTGCTGGATGCAGCACGGGCATTGTTGGAAGGCCAGGAGCCCTCAGGCCCAAGCAACCCTGACTCATACAGGGTGCACACGGCTCGAGTCACTGTCCCCGGTACAATGAGCCAGCAAGAGGTCATTGACCTGGTGACTTCCAAGACAGTGGGCCCGACGGAGTGGGTAGGCACAAAGGCATAAGAATCTAGTATGAAAAAGCACCTCCGGCGATGGTTCGTCGGGGGTGCTTTTTCATTAAGCCAGCTACAGCACCTATCTGAAGAGCTGGCGTGTTCGTTTATAGTGAGAGACAATCTGTCGGACAAATCCCCATAGGGAAAGGGGTCATCGGAGAAATCTCGCCGAAAGAGGTGTCTGGATGAACTGGTTGGATTGGGTACTCATAGGAATCGTTCTGGTCAGTGCTTTCATGGGAATGAAAGTCGGACTTATTAGGGCTGCGCTAGCCTTTATCGCCATGATCAGCGGCTGGATTTTCGCCGGACAGATCAGCGATAAGGTGGGAGGGCTCTTCGATAGTTCGCTCTCCAACGACACCATCGTCACCGTGGCGACCTACGCGGTGTTAATGGTTGTCGCCATCATCATCTCCGGCTACGTTTCCAAGATCATCAAACCAATTCTCACTATCTTCACGCTGGGCCTTTCCAGCATGGTGGACAAGCTTGGCGGCCTGGCTCTGGGCCTCTTGTTCGGATTAGCCATTGTTGGTGTCGTCATCATCGCGGGGGCCAGGCTCACGTACGACTTTGATACGAGCATTTTGGAAGACAAGCTTCCAGGCCAGGTCAGTGATCAGTTACCAAAGATTGATGATGTCTCTGAAAAGCTGGAAACGGCACTTTCGGAGTCGAAGATTGTGGATACGGTTGTAACCGTTATGGATGTATTGCCGGCCGGCGCGTTGGGGCTTGCGCCCTCGGACTTTGGCACGGCGCTTGAGATACTGGACTTCGTCATCGAACACCGGGACTAACGATTACTAAGGGGGTGGGGCTAATAAGGGGAGGATGTGATGGCAAAGATCAACAAAGTGGCACATGTTGTCTTGCGAGTGAAGAAGTGGGAAGAGAACGTCCAGTTCTACTCTGAGGCACTGGGCATGGAGGTTGTTACCTGCAACGACGAACGACACACGGCGTTCCTCTCGTTCGGTACCCAGCACCATGACATAGGGCTGTTTCAGGCAGCCAGCGAGGCGGAGAACGGCGCAGCAGGCCTCAGCCACATCGCGTTTCAAATCGATGGTGGCGTCGAAGAGTTGCGGGAGCTGCACGGCAAGTTGGTGGCCTATGGCGCAGATATCATAGAACTTACTGAACACTCTGTGACCAAAAGCGTGTACTTCAGGGACCCGGACGGCAACCGCCTAGAGATTTTCTGCGAGAAGATGTCGGCGGAAGAGGCTATCGAGGTCATGCGTAGTGGCGATGGTGCCACTGCGGCGCCGATGACGCTCTAGGTAAAACAACGACGTAGTTGAAATTGTTGGGAATATTGGGAGGTTGATATGACTGTCTCTGTAGGCGAGGGCAAGTTTGGTTATGAAGTAGCTGAGGGCTGGGGGGAGCTGCCTGAGGGGTTTGAGTGGGGCCAGATTGGCGCCGTCAGCGTTGACTCCCAGGACAGAGTCCACATGTTCACCAGAACCAACCACCCGGTCATGACGTTTGACCGCGACGGCAAGTTCGTCAGCACCTGGGGCGAGGACGTGTTCGGCGATGCCCACGGCATGTACATTGACGCCCAGGACAACCTGTTTGCCGTAGACCGCGCCGGAAACAAAGTAATGAAGTTCACCAAAGACCGGAAGATGGTCTTTGAGCTAGGTAACAAGGGCCAGGCGTCAGACACTGGATACACCGCCGACCACAAAGAGGTCGACCGTGCAGCCGGTCCGTTCAACGCTCCGACCGATGTTGCCTTGTCTGAAAACGGCGACTTCTACATCTCTGACGGCTACGGGAACTGTCGAATCCACAAGTACTCAGCCAGCGGAGAGTTGCTGTTCTCCTGGGGCGAGCCCGGTACCGGCCCCGGCCAGTTCAACCTTGTCCACAGCGTGTGGGAGGTGGGTGGCAAGGTGTATGTAGCCGACCGCCAGAACAACCGCATTCAGATATTCACGCCGGAGGGCAAGTACCTGGACGAGTGGGGCGGCTTCCTGCAGCCCTGCGACCTCTATGTGGACAGCGATAACATCATGTACGTGGCTGAGCTACAGGCACGTGTGACCATCATCGACCTGAACGGCAACGTGCAAGCCAGACTTGGCGATACCGAGGTCAGGAAGGCAGAGCCGGGCAAGTTCATCGGACCCCACGGCGTGTGGGTTGACCGTCACGGCGACCTGTACGTGTCAGAGGTACTGATGGGCCAGCGCATCCAGAAGTTCGTTCGCAAGTAAGGGCAGGCTGCATCACCCTAGCTTGACGACCGGGCGGTGATAGCTACAATCGTACTGTGCATTTGAACGTGCCGCTCTGTGCTCATAGGGAGGGTAACAACCTGTCACGTACCCATCCCCTACAAACCCATCAAGGATGTAGCAATGCCCACGGTAGATAACATTACATACGCCCCCGTTGAAGGCGCAGCGGAGCTCTTCACACCAGCGTTCTGCGAGTACTTCGTCCACATGCACGACACCTTCCTTCCTCGAGTCGCCGCGTTTCGTGTGGCGAGGGGGCAGGCGTCCCACCGGGCAACACGCGAGAACCAGCCGCCGACCAGCCCACCCGCCAGCGACGCGACTACCAGCACATGGCAGGTGTCGACCGTGCCTGCTGAGCTGCGCAAACCGGGTATTGAGATCACCGGCCCCGTGTCTTTGACAAGCATGTTCATCAACGCCCTCAACCCCGGCCCTGACGGCGTTCGCGCTGAGGGCGACCTTGACGACGACGAGGACTCGGCCGGCCACAGGTTGGTGGACACCGTCCTGGCTGCCCTGAACCGTCTACGCGCTGTTGAAGGCGATCTAACGTACCACGATGAAGCGCGAGGTCGCGACTACGCAGTCCAGGACGGTACACTGCCGTTCTTCATGCATCGTGAGCGTGGTCTGCATCTGGACGAGCCGGAGTTTACGTTGAAGGGCGCCCCCGTCTCCGCCGCGATTTTGGGCACTGCACTGACGTTGTTCCATGCGGGACGCGCCCAGGCTGCTGCTGGGCAGGGCATCTACTTTTACCTACCAAAGATGGAATCTGCTGACGAGGCGGCGTTCTGGCGAGACTTCTTTGCAGAGAGCCAAGCCAGGCTGGACCACCTTAGTGACGCGACCATCCGGGCGATACCGCTCGTAGAGTCGTTGCCAGCGGTGTACCAGATGGAAGAAATCCTGTACGCCCTCGGACCCTACGCCGCCGGGCTGAACGCAGCGCGTTGGGACCTGAAGGCAAGCATCCTGGAGTTTGTGCTGGCTGATCCAGAGCAGGTTTGGCCCGATCGATTCGGAGTGGACATCAAGACGACAGACTTCATCTCCAACATCTTCCGAAGGCTGGTGGCCGTCTGCCTCAAGCACGGCGCTGTGGCTATCGGCGGCATGGCTACTGCGCTACCAAGCAGGGATGAAGAGGTCAATGTCGCTGCTGCTGCAGCGATACGCGCCGACAAAGAATGGGAAGCAGCCCAGGGGTTCCTACGGGGTTGGGTAGCCCATATCTTCCATATGGACGTGGCTTCTGCGCCGTTCAAGACTCTGGCCGACAGTGGATGGACGCCCACAGCAGCAATGGCTGAACCCGACAACTATCCCATCGAGATCAAGCGACCTGACGGCAAGGTCACCCTTGAGGGCACGCGACGGAACCTGCGTACATTAATTGAGTACATTGAGGGGTGGCTGAACGGTAGGGGTGCGAAGGGCATCGATAGCCTGGCGGGTAAGCCGGGACTACACCCAGCACTCATGGAAGACCTGGCCACGGCTCGCATATCCGTTGCCCAGACCGCCCAGCGCATCATCCACTCGGCGAAAGATGTGGAAACGGGCGATGTGCACGACCTCGCGTTGGTGAAGCGTATTCTCCTGTCGGAGGAAGCGGATATCCTCAGGTTGCTGGGCGAGGAGACATCGACGGATAGTGCCATGCACGACGAGACCGTGCAGCGATACCGTGACGCCACCAAGGTCAGCATGCAGTGGATAAAGAACTATACTGGGTTTGACTTTAGGAGCTTAGGCTCGTATACCAGAGACGATCTGGCGGCCATTGCGGCTGCCGCAGACGCATTTTAGAAGAACAAACCATAGTGGAAGAGGGGACACGACATGGCCAGCAGCACAGAGGCGAAGACCCTGGTAGAGGTATTGGAGAACGGCGCGGTTGACCACCCGGCCCTGGTTTCACCGGACGGACCCACCTTGACCTACCATAGTTTGCGAACGCAGGTGGCTCGATTGATGGGTCAGCTGAAGAGCTTCGGCATCCACAGAGAGGACCGCGTAGCCATCGTGCTGCCCAACGGGCTGGAGGTCATCGCCTCATTCCTGGCTGTCACCGGTGTTGCCACCGCGGCCCCGCTGAACGCTGCCTACAAGCCTGACGAGTTCGAGTTCTATCTCGATGACACCAATGCCAAGGCGGTCATCACCGGGCCAGACGCTGGCCAGGAGGCTGTAGACGCTGCTCCCAAGGGTTCGATACACATCGTGGTGACCATGGACGATGCAGGTGAGATCAACTTCACCGGCCCGTCCGGTGCGACGCCTTCCACAGATCCCGACCTTGGTGCAGACGATGTTGCCTTGGTGCTTCATACCAGCGGCACCACGTCCCGACCGAAGCGTGTACCGCTGACCCACAAGAACCTGACAACGTCACTGAAAAACGTGGCTGCCACGTACAGCTTGAACGAGAACGACGTGTCGTTGTGCGTCATGCCACTGTTCCACGTGCACGGCCTCGTCGCATCCACCCTTTCCACATTCTATTCGGGCGGCACAGTAGTGGTACCGCCCCGCTTCAACCCCATGAACTTCTGGCCTGTGGTGAAGGATCAGGGTGTGACGTGGTATTCCGCCGTGCCGTCCATGCACCAGGCACTACTTACCCGAGCACGCAGCGGCAAGCCAGATGTCCCTGAGTCGCTGCGGTTCATACGCTCCTGCAGCGCATCGTTGCCACCCATCGTGATGGACGAACTGGAGTCCCAGTTTGGCGTGCCCGTCGTTGAGGCGTATGGCATGACAGAGGCCGCGCACCAGATGTCGTCCAACCCACTACCTCCGGGCAACAGGCTTCCCGGCGCAGTGGGGCCGGGCACCGGCGTTGAAGTGGCCATCATGGACGAAGAAGGCACGCTGCTTGTCGTCGGCGAACGCGGTGAGGTGGTCATCAAGGGCGACAACGTCATCACCGGCTACGAGAACAATCCGGAAGCCAACGCCTCTTCCTTCACCAACGGCTGGTTCCGCACCGGCGACGAGGGTGTGCTGGACGAGAACGGCTTCCTTGCTCTGACGGGTCGCCTGAAGGAGATGATTAACCGAAGCGGTGAGAAGATATCGCCACGGGAGATCGATGAAGTGTTGATGGATCACCCGGCTGTCGGCGAGGCTGTGGCCTTCGGGGTAGCCCACAGGGTTCACGGCGAAGAGGCTGCGGCTGCCGTTGTCCTCACCGACGAGGTCACCACTGACGCGCTGATCGCGTTCTGCAAGGAGAAGCTGGCCGACTTCAAAGTCCCCCGTACCATCCATGTGATGGAGGAGATCCCGCGTGGCCCGACGGGCAAGATATCGCGCAGGTTCCTGACGGAATCCTTCTCGAAGGGCTAAGCCCTTTACCCATATTCCCTGACGGGCAGCGATATTTGATAAACCGCGCTGTCATTCTGAGGAGTCGAGGCGACGAAGAACCCAGAGAGGGGTTATCCCTCCCCCCAGACCCTTCGTTTCGCTCAGGGCGACAGTGCATGAGGCCAAGAAACTTTCGGACAGAAGGCCCTTAGGGCCAAGGGGAACAATGCGGTTTGCAATATACGGCGCAGGGGCCATCGGCGCGTACCTGGGAGCCAAGCTCTCAGTGGCGGGCGAAGACGTTGCCCTCATAGCACGAGGGCCGCACCTGAAGGCCATGCGTGAGAAGGGTGTCCAGATCAGGTGCGACGAAGGCGACTTCACTGCCAAGCTGCTTGCCACGGACGACCCGGCGGAGGTTGGCGAGGTAGATGTCATCGTTCTGGCGGTCAAAGCCCACGGTCTGACAGCAATTGCGCCGCTGCTCGCACCAATGCTCGGCCAGGACACCATCGTCATACCGGCTCAGAACGGCATTCCCTGGTGGTACTTCCAGGGCCATGGCGGCCCGTGGGAGGGCACACAATTGGAGAGCGTCGATCCGGGCGGGGTCATCACCAAACACATCGCAACAGAGCGCATCATCGGCTGCGTGGTCTATCCGGCAGCAACTATCGTGGAGCCCGGCGTCATCCAGCACGAAGAAGGCAACCGCTTCTCCATCGGCGAACTGGACGGCACATCGTCGGATCGAGTTAAAGCCCTCTCGGCAGCAATCGGCAACGCTGGATTGCGAGCGCCCATTCGCTCCAACATTCGACAGGAGATTTGGGTGAAGCTGCTGGGCAACCTGGCGTTCAACCCTGTCAGCGCCCTCACCAAAGCCAGCATGGGGGAGATTGCCGCAGACCCTGACGCTCGCGCCGTAGCCCGATGCATGATGGAAGAGGCTTACACTACAGCCACAGCCCTGAACATAGAGATACCCATCTCCGTTGACCAGCGACTGGCGGGCGCTGAGAAAGTCGGCGACCACAAAACATCGATGCTTCAGGACGTTGAAGCTGCCAAGCCTATTGAGATCGAAGGCCTTGTGGGCTCTGTGCTGGAACTCGGGTCGATGCTGAACATCCCCATGCCCTACACCACCACCGTGTACGCCTGCACCAAGCTGTTGGCGCAAAAGAGCGCCTAGGCGGCTCGCCGCTTTTGCTCGCTGGCGCGTCTTGCGGTATCATGCGTCCGTTCTCGCGAAACAAGTAATTTGATTACTCAACGTGTTACAAAAAGGGGAGAATATGTACTTCAACTCAAGACGATCTGCAATCCACGCCAAGCACGGCATGGTGGCCACTAGCCAACCGCTGGCAGCTATGGCAGGACTCCGCATGATGATGAACGGCGGCAACGCCATTGACGCTGCTGTGGCTACTGCTGCTGCTTTGAACGTGGTTGAGCCCATGTCCACGGGCGTTGGCGGCGACCTCTTCTCGCTCATCTGGATCGCCAAGGAGAAGCGCGTCGTCGCACTGAACGCCAGCGGTCGAGCACCCTCGGCAGCAGCGATTGAGGACGTTATCAAAGCTGGCCACACCGGCATCCCGAACACCAGCGCCTTCGCCGTGTCTGTACCAGGCACCGTGAACGGCTGGGACACCATCCTGAAAGAGTACGGCACCATGCCGCTGTCAGAGGTGCTGAAGCCCGCCATCCAGTACGCCGAGGAGGGGTTCCCCGTATCGGACATCGTTGCGTACCAGTGGCAACGCGACGTTGAGAAGCTGCAACTGCACCCGTCCGGCAACGAGTTGCTGATTGACGGTCGAGCACCCAATGAAGGCGATGTGTTCTTCATGCCCAACCTGGCAAAGGTGCTACGAGGCATCGCAGAGGGTGGCCCGGACGCCTTCTACAAGGGACCGGTTGCAGAGAAGATTGCAGCATACATCCAGGAGCTTGGCGGTTGGGTGACCACCCAGGACCTGGCGAACGATGCACCCGACTGGGATCAGCCCATCTCCACGGACTACCACGGCGTCACGTGCTGGGAGTGCCCGCCAAACGGCCAGGGGCTCATCGCGCTGATTGCCATGAACATCGTAGAGGGCATGGACATCAAGGGCATGGGTTCTCAATCGGTTGAGGCCTATCACCACGAAATTGAAGCAATGCGCCTGGCTTTCGCCGATGGTATGCAGTACATCGGGGACCCACGGACGAACTATGTGCCCACCGATGAGCTGCTGTCCAAGTCGTACGCGAAAGACCGACGTGGCCTCATCAACAAGGACCACGCGATGGCTGCGGCAGACTTCGGGAAGATCCCTGCTATCCATGACACCGTCTATCTCTCCACTGTGGACGAGGAGGGCAACGGCTGCTCCTTCATCAACAGTCTTTTCGCAGGCTTCGGTTCCGGTCTGGTTGTCCCCGGCACGGGGATTGCCCTTCAGAACCGGGCAGCTCTGTTCTCGCTGAACCCCGATCACCCCAACGCATTAGCACCAAACAAGCGCCCGTTCCACACCATCATCCCGGCGATGGCCACCAAGAATGACGAACTTTGGCTGAGCTTTGGCGTGATGGGCGGCTTCATGCAGGCCCAGGGCCACATGCAGGTCATCTCCAACATGGTGGACTTCGATATGGGGCCGCAGCAGGCTATCGACACGCTGCGATTCAGCGTCGACATGGAAGGCGGGGTCACCTTGGAAGAGGAAATCGACCCGAAGATTGTTAAGGGGTTGGAGGGCAAGGGCCACACCGTCGGCATCAAAGAGGGCTACTCACGGGTCACCATGGGCGGCGCTCAGATCATCGAGCGGAACCCGGAGACGGGTATGCTTATCGGCGCATCGGAGCCAAGGAAGTCCGGCTCAGCCGTCGGCTGGTAGGGGAAACCCTGACCTTAAATCAACTGACTGGAGTCATATAATGCCACCCGTCCCTGTACAAGATCGTGGCTACGCACGTCCTGAGCTGCTTGCCGAAACGGACTGGCTGGCTGATTATCTGAACGATCCGAAGTTGAGGAGTATTGACGCGCGTCCACCGAATCAGTACGCCGAAAACCACATCCCTGGGGCAGTGAACCTGAGCGGATTTGGTGGGATACCCAGGGCGGGCAACGAGGACATGGCTAGCCCAGAGGAGTTCGCCGCTGTGGCGGGCAACTTGGGTATCAGCAACGACATGACCGTAGTGGTATACGACGCGCCCAGCCAGATGATGGGAATGGTCGCCTGGGCGTTCCTTTACTACGGCCACACCGATCTACGCATATTGGACGGTGGTCTGACCAAGTGGTCCAGTGAACAGCGCCCTCTCTCAACCGATGTACCGGAGTATCCACCAACGACGTTCGTGTCCAAGCCACAGGAGGCGACCTATTGCTCTCTTGATCAAGTGAGAGCTGCCGTAAGCAATCCCGACACCGTGTTCTGGGACACGCGGACTCTGGAGGAATTCCAAGGCACAAAGGCCGGATTCGGGCCGCCGGTTCGGATGGGCAGGATTCCCGGCGCTGTCCACCTCGACTGGGTAGAACTGTTCGATGAGGACACGAGGACGCTGAAGCCAGCTAACGAGTTGACCGCTCTCCTGGCGTCACGAGGCATCACCCCTGAACATGAGATCAACACGTACTGACACGGTGGTGCGCGGGCGGCGCTCGCGACAATCGTGCTAATAATCCTTGGCTATAACAAAGCCCGGACCTATGCCGGGTCATACGGTCAGTGGGCTAGCCAGGAAGATACCTCTGTGGAGGTTGGGTAGGTCGGGGTGCGGTGATGTGGCACGTTGCTGACGAACAGGCTGAAAATAAGAAAGAGCCCGCTGTTTCAGCGGGCTCTTTCTTATTTTCACCTAAGATATTTGGACGCTACCGCCCCTTGGCTATCGAGAAGGGCCCCAGACGCTTCCGTGTCCTGCGAGCCACGCCGGTCTTGTGGGCCGCGCTGCCTACCTCTTTGGCGACTTTCCGCACAACGCCAAGGTCAAAGATGCTGGGGACGATGAAGTCCTCGTTCAGGTCGCTTTTGGGCACCCCTGACGCGATGGCGTAGGCCGCAGCCAGCTTCATCTCTTCGTTGATCTCGCGAGCACGGACATCCAAGGCGCCTCGGAACATGCCGGGGAAGCACAGGGCGTTGTTTATCTGGTTGGGGTAATCAGAGCGACCGGTGGCCATCACCCGCACCATGCCTTCAACCTCTTCCGGCCATATCTCCGGGTCCGGGTTGGCCATTGCGAACACGATGGGGTCTGATTTCATGGTAGAAACCATCTTCGGCGTCAACACATTCGGGCCTGAGAGGCCCAGGAATACGTCTGCATCGCCCAACGCGACACTGAGGTCGCCTTCGATGTTATCGGGGTTGGAAATCTCGACAAAAGCCTCCTGGGCCGTGTTGCCTTTGAAGTCGGCACCGCGATGAATGATTCCTTGTCGATCGCACCCGATGAGGTTGGTGACGCCCGCCGACATGAGGATCTTGCCGCAGGCGATGCCGCCGGCACCGATGCCGTTGACCACAACCTTCAGGTCCTCCATTCGCTTTCCGGTGATCTTGAGGGCGTTGATAAGGGCTGCCAGCAGCACCACAGCCGTGCCGTGCTGGTCATCGTGGAAGACGGGGATGTCCAACTCGTCCTTGAGTCGTTGCTCAATGTAGAAGCAGCGTGGGGCGGAGATGTCCTCCAGATTGATGCCGCCAAAGCCAACGGAGATGTTCTTCACCGTCTCCACAATCTCATCCGGGTCATTGGTGTCCAGGCAGATCGGCCAGGCGTCAACACCGGCCATCTCTTTGAACAACACCGATTTGCCCTCCATGACTGGAAGCGCTGCGGCAGGGCCCATATCGCCCAGACCCAGAACCGCTGAGCCGTCCGTGACTATGGCGACGCTATTACCCTTGCCTGTCAGCGTCCAGACGGCGCTGGGGTCATCGTGGATGGCTGTGGTGACGCGCCCGACTCCCGGTGTGTACACGATAGACATATCGTTACGGGTTTTGACCGGCGTCTTGCTCTGAACTTCAATCTTGCCGCCCAGGTGCCTGAGGAAGATGGGGTCAGACACGCTCATCACACGTATCTCAGGTACCATCTTGAGCTGTTTGACGATCTCTTCACCGTGGGTGGAGTCCCGTGTGTTGATGGTGATATCACGAATCATGCCGCGTCGACTCGACGAGACGGTGTCTATAGCGCCGATGTCTCCGCCTGCTGTGCCGATGGCCGAGGTAATCTCGCCGAGCATTCCAACGCGGTTGGGGTATTCAGCCCGGACGGTGATGCTATAGGCGATGCTGGGTTGTTTCTCGGCCATTGGTTCTTCACTCCGTTCAACGACGATTCAACATGGCTATTATCAGCCTTGGGGCTATAGGTTTCAATTGCATTGGATGCAGCGCATCGAATAAAGGCTCGCAGCAAGCAGGCGGTGACCCGGGGGTGTCATGAATCTGAGCCGAAAGGTGAGGTGTATTGAGGGTATCAAAGGTACGATACGCAGGTATTCACGTTCACCCGGCGGCGTTGACAGAGCTAACTACGGCGGGGGCAGAATCGTTACGTATTGTGGACACAGGGCGACCGGGTAACACATACGTAATGACCGATGTGCCACCATGATTCTGGCGCCAAGGCTCTTTGAATGCCTTGGGAACATAGGAAAGTCACCCCGCTACTGGGATGGAGATAGGACAAGAAGATGACGATGTTGAATATGAAAACCACACGACTTCTCTTTATCCTTGCCGCTGTGATGCTGATGGCACTGAGTGCAACGTCAGCTTTCGGCCAGGGCAAGCCAGCTAACACGGATGTAATCGTTGGTTTCAACAGCGCACCCGGAGCGTCGGAGCGCGCCTTGCTTGATGGAGTAGGCGGCACTGTCCACGGTACGTTCAGCATCATTCCTGCAATGTCCGCAACCATCCCATCAGCGGCCATCAAATGACTTCAGTCCAACCCCAACGTGGCCTATGTTGAGGTGGACGGCTACAAAGACCTGCACCATGACTCTTCAGTGGGCGAACTCCAGTGGAGAGTGAACCGGATTGATGCAGATGCCGCATGGGCGGGCAACACAGGTGCCGGCGTGCGCGTCGCAGACCTGGACACGGGTATCGACGCCAGCCACCCTGACCTTGCAGCCAACATCGTAGAAGCGTGGTCCGTTGCGGGCCGCAAACCGAATGCTGCCAGGCCCCAAAGCTGGCGCTGCCGATACCAACGGCCACGGCACTGCCACGGCTGGCGTGATTGCCGCTGCCCAGAATGGCTCCGGCACGGTTGGCGTCGCTCCTGACGCTGACATCATTGCCATCCAGATTTCCAAGACTTCACGGCTCAAGACTAGCGACATCGTTGACGGAATTGAGCTTGCGGTCATACTCAACGCCCAAGTCATCAACATGAGCTTCGGCGGCGGCGAGTCTAGTGCAGAGAATGCAGCGCTTGAAGCTGCATTCTCTGCGGGCATCGTCCTGGTGGCCTCGGCTGGCAACAGCAACGGTGGCAGCGTAGGCTTCCCGGCTGCTCACCCGGACGTCATTGCCGTGTCGGCTTCAACCATCAACAATGGGTTGGCGTCGTTCAGCAGTGTAGGCTCGCAAGTGGAGTTGATTGCCCCCGGTGCCAATATTTACACGACATACAAAGATGGGACATACGTCCACATCAACGGCACATCTTTCTCATCACCAATGGTGGCTGGAGTGGCCGCGCTGGTCATCGCTTCGGGCGTGACGGACGCAGCCGCTGTACGTGGGAAGTTGAGCAGTACGGCCGAAGACCTTGGCCTATCGGCGACACAGCAGGGCAACGGGCTTGTGGACGCTGAGAACGCGGTGCTTGGCACAACGCTCTGCAATGACCTCTCTGGCGGAACACCGCCATCCCCAACGCCTACTCCGGCCCCTAACCCCACGCCCACAGCGACGCCAGTACCGGGCGGTGGTGAGGTCTACCACTCATCTGACATCGATTCTGTAGCACCGAAGAAGGGTCCCTGGTATCGACTTGCTGCAACGATCACGGTACGGGCAGCAGACGAGAGCCTTGCACCTGAAGGCGCTACGGTCACGGGCAGGATAACTCGCGATGGCAACTCGTTCAATTACACGCAGATCGTGAACGCGAACGGCCAGGTATCGTTCGGTCTGAGGACGCAACTGGAAGGGACAGTGTACACAGTGATTGTGGACAGCGTTTCTGACGGCGGCGGAAGCTCCTTTGATGCTGGCAGGGAGTGTTCTTCCAGGACGGTGACGATAGGGGCTGGCCAGGGCTTATGCATGCCTGGCGGGTCGCACTAGACTTCTCGTAACCGCACAGTAGATAAATCAGGGAAGGGCTCCATAGCGGGGCCCTTTCTCTTTTGGCGCAGGGCACGTAGTAGAATGAAACGACCTACCACGACAGGGGCACAACGAGTCTATCGGCTTGCTGCGTCCGTAGTAGAGATTGCGCGGCATTGTTTAAGGCAAAGGCTGCATCTAGGATTGTGAACCTGGTTAATGAGGGAAGCATGTTGGCTACACGGAAACGTACGGTTCTCGGTATTGTGGTGTTGTTGGTTGGGATTCTGGCGGCGGCATGCTCAAGCGGGTCTGATACAACGTCAGCGTCAGCGGCCTTGTCGGCCCCACCTGCATCAAGCGATTCAACCACCGCTGCTGCTCCTGCACCGGACGGCCCGTTGGCCAAGGACTTTACCTTGCCACTCTACAACGGAGCGGAGTTCCTTGACGGTGCCAACGAGGTCACCCTGTCTGGACTCGAGGGAAGACCTATCATCGTGAACTTCTGGGCACCCCTCTGCCCACCCTGTCGCGCTGAGATGCCCGACTTCCAGGAACTCTGGGAGGAGCTGCAGACCATTGGCAGCGATGCGATTGTGTTAGGCGTGGATGTCGGCCCGGTCACCGGCCTCGGTGACCGGGAGCAAGCCATCGAATTCCTGGATACCATCGACCTCACGTACCCAACTGGCCTGGCTACAAGCGCTGACATCGTTCGGGACTACAAAGTGTTGGGCATGCCCACAACGGTCTGGATCCATCGGAACGGCACCGTCATGCGGACATGGACCGGGGCCATCACCGGCGATAAGCTCCGTGAGGTCACCCAGGAACTCATCAACCAGTAAGGGTTTCGAAACCCCTCGAAAACCCCTGAATTTGTGACGATTTGTGCACCTCTACGCTGTTATAATCCTGCGCAATTACCCTAGACTGGCCCTACACCCTCTACAGCAGGCAAGCGGGAAGGTCTCAGTGGAGGTGCTTATGGCGTTTGAAGACAGGGCTCTGGAGTGTCGAGGTTGCGGCGCGGAGTTTGTGTTCTCCAGTGGTGAGCAGGAGTTCTTCCAGGAGCGGGGTCTGGTCAACGACCCTGTGCGATGCCCCTCATGCCGTGCCACTCGACGTAGGACGAAGGCCGGTGTCGGCGAATACGCGCAGCAGATGTACGCTGCAGTGTGCACCGAGTGCGGTGACAACACCGAACTCCCCTTTGAGCCGAAACCGGGTGCTCAGGTCTACTGCAAGGACTGCTTTGCCGTCGCTCAAACCAAGTAGCCGCTACAGGGCTCCGGGCGTTCGATGAACGTCGCAGTCTGCGTGGTCACGCTCTCCCTCATCGATACGCACTCGCTTAAAGAGAAGTGTGGCGTCATCCAGTCCTTAATGACTCGACTGCGCGCTCGATACAACGTGTCACTCGCAGAAGTAGAGGCCCAGGACGACTTTCAGCAGGCGGTCCTTGGGCTTTCGTGCATCAACACCGCCGCATCCCACGCCCAGGAGACGGTTGATAGCGCTGTCAGGTTCATTGAGAGCGAGATTGTCGGTCGTGCCGAGGTTGTGGACGTGCAGACGGAAGTGCTTGGCGGGTTTGACGAACTTTAATCAGGGCTTCTGGAAATCGTGTAGCAGCACACCATCCAGCACGTCTGAACGACCAGGCGCTCCGGCTCGGGTACACATGGTGATGAAGTTGGCCGTGGTGACCTCTTCCACTTCCTGTACGGTGATACCCTTCAACTCCGCTAGCTTCTCAGCCACGTACCGCACGTCCTTGGGCTCCGTCCAGTTCTCTCGCTTGCCCTTGAATGGTTGCGGATACGTGTCCGTCTCCAACACGATGTTCTCCATTGGCAGCGATGCGGCTATCTCCTGAAGCGCCGGCTGCCTGAGGAGGGGCTTGGCCAGGGAGATGTACATGCCAAGCTCCATGCAGACCTTGGCGTCTCTGGCGTCGCCCTGGAAGTAATGCATTGCTCCGCCAACTTGCCAGCCCTGTTCCTGTCGCAGCACTTTGAGTACCTCGTTGTGCAGCTCCGGTTGGCCAGGAATCTCACGGGAGTGGAAAATCACAGGCAGGTGCAACTCAACGGCAAGGCGTATCTGCTCTCGGAATGCCTGGTACTGCACCGCAAGGTCAGGCGCACCTTTATCGAAATCGAGGCCGGTCTCGCTGATCGCTACCACGCGTGGAGTGGAGGTTGCTGCATCCCGAAGCTGCCCGTACATGGCATCGTCGATGGGATCCGTGATATCCATGGGGTGGATGCCAACCCCTGCCAACAGGATTGGATGGGTCTTGGACAGAGCTACGCAGGCCTCGGACGACGCCAGGGTGGTACCCGCCAGCACGATTGCACTCACACCTGCCGCCTGGGCGCGACTCAACACGCCGTCCAACTCACCGTCCGGGAAGTCGTCCAGGTGACAATGGGAATCTACCAGCATTGCTGACTCCAATGTATTCTTACCCGCCTAGTCTATTCTATATCCGGTGCTTGGGGTACGCTTAGGCGGTAGTTATACAGACGTACTTCAGGAGACCGAATCTTTGATTGACAAGACCCTGCTCCTCCTCATCGCGATAAGCGCTTTGGCAATTGCCTGCGGCTCGCCCGAGCCAGAGCCGGTGGTTCTGCCGACCCCAACGTCGGTGCCCCTTGCCTCATCAACATCGATACCGCTTCCTACCATGCTGCCGCCAGCGCCAATCGCTACGGCTGACCCCAAAGCGCGTCGAGGCGGGGTGCTGAACATCGCAGCACGCACCGTGGTGGACGACCTGGACGTGCATCGAGAGTTCTCACCGACCTTGGCCGCTTTCGGCCCTGGCATTGTGTACAGTCGGCTGTTGCGATTCACCACCGGCCCCGACGTTCAGACTCCGAGCCTGGCGGTTGAATGCGACCTGTGCGAATCGTGGAAATGGGAGAGTGCAACGAAACTCCGCGTCACGCTGCGAGAGGATGTACGGTGGCAGACCATTGCGCCGGTGAACGGGCGTGACGTGACTCCGGCCGATGTGGTTGCGAGCTTTGAGCGGCAGCGTACGCCGGGCTGGCCTAACGCCGCCTTGCTGCAGAACATCGAGTCGATGGGCGTTGAGGGCGATGACGTGGTGTTCACGTTGAAATCGCCGGACGCCGATTTCCTCCTGGCCCTGGCCGACGGGCATTCCAAGGTGCTTCCTGCGGAGCTTGCAGCACAGGATGACCTGAGTGATGGGCCGTTCATCGGCAGCGGGCCGTGGATCATCGACGCGATATCGCCGGGGACACGGTACGCGTTCTCTGCCAACCCCAACTATTACGAGCGTGGTTTCCCCTATTTGGATGGCTTGAGCGTCTTTGTCCTTCCGGACGAGGCTACGCGTCGAGCCGCCTTCCTGACGAAGACCCTGGACGTTGATGAAGTGAAGCCGGATGAATGGTCGGCTTTTCAGTCACGCAATCCAGAGGCGGGAACGGCCCGATACTCGCCACCTGGCGCTGGTATAGAGCTTGGTTTGAACGTGAAATCGTCTGAAATGCAAGACATCGATGTGCGGCGAGCGCTTTTCATGGCTCTTGATCCATGGTCGTTGAACCAGGAGGTCTGGAGCGGTCTTGCAACCGTATCCGGCGGCATCCCGGCAATCGACCCAAGTTGGCTGTTGAGTGAGGCCACGTTGCGAGAGCACTTGGCTGACCCCATCCGGGCGCGTCAGCTACTTCAAGGCGCCACGCCGACCCTGGAACTGCTTGTCGCCGACTTTGGGGACAACTACCTTCGTTACGGAGAAGGCGTGCGTGACCAGCTTGAGGCCGTGGGGATTGCTGTCACGCTGCGGACGCTGAATCCCACCATCTACAACGCCCAGGTCTGGCGCGACGGGCAGTTCCAGGCGTATCTAGGCCCAACACCCCCGGTGAACGTCCCCAATAGATATCTATTCGGGCTTGTGCATAGTGCCGGGCGATGGAGCAAGAGTGGCTACGGCAACCCGACATTGGACGGCCTGATAACAACGCAGGAGGCCGAGTTGGACGGAGCACCGCGCCGCTCCATGGCCAAAGAGGTATCGGAGAGTCTTTTGGTGGACGGTGTGCGGTTCATGCCTGCTGCCCAGGTTCAGGCGTGGGGTTGGTGGCCAAGGGTCAAGAACCTGCACGTGAACTTTGCCAACTATGAATACATCTTCTGGTCGAGGGTCTGGATAGAGGGGTAGCCCCGGGGTCTGCTAGTAGTCTTTGAGCGATTGATCCAGCGCAACCCATGCCAACAACGCGCACTTCACCCGGATGGGATAGCGGCGCACACTGACCAGGCTTGCTAGGTCGCCAAGCTGGGCCGTCTCATCGGCACTGAGCACCTCACCCTGCATCATCCGTTGGAACGTGGCAGACAATGTCTTTGCGTCCGCGGGAGTCAGGTGATGTATCGCCTCAGACAGCATGGAGAGCGAGGCCTGGCAGATGGAGCAGCCAACCCCGTGGATACCCACTTCTTCCAAGGCGCCATCGCCGATACGAGCCTGGATGGTTGTTTCATCGCCGCAGAATGGGTTGACCTCTGTGGCTTGGATGTCTGGATTGTCCAGAGACCTGTTGTTACGCGGAGTGCGGTAGTGATCAAGAATCAGCTTCTGTTGGTCTTCACCAATAGCGCCCCAGCCCATAGAGGGTGTTTTCCCGGGAGCAGACGTGTCTTCAGGGGTTTCGCTCATACTTAAACCTGTTGTAATTATTGTAATATTTGAACGCTGACACCAGGGGACACTCCCAAGAATGCCCCCTGCAAACTTTTGTTCATCACTATTCTACACGAGGTGGAGTTAGCTAGCCGCCTAGTTCGTTATTGTTGGCTTGCTGCAACCCTGCCGCTTCACTGGCCCTGATGGCCAGTGTCCGATTCTTCACACCCAATTTCTGGTAGAGGTTCCTCAGATGATAGTTCACCGCGTTCTCAATCACCACTAATTATTGTTGCGTCCCACTAATTTTAGTAGGCTTTGGCTAATTCAGATAGGAATAGGCCAAATTGGTGGGTGGGGGGCAGTAAGCGAGTATCAATAAAATGGGGAGGACGTGGTTGTGGGCTAAAGAGCCGGGTCTTCTGGCCAGTCCAGCATCTGGACTTCAGCCGTTGCTCCGGCATGCAACTCGGGGAGGTCCTCCGGGCAGATTGCGAGTCCGTTGGCTCTGGACATGGATGTGAGGATGTTGCTGCCCTGCGGCCCTGTCAGGGATGCGTAGTAGCCGCCGTCTTCTTTGGTGACGATCACTCGGGCGTAGACGCGGCGACCATCGAAGTTGGGGATGGCATCGCGCAGGACGGCTTGGACCGTTGGTTTGACGAAGTTTGTGCGACCAAGCATCTTCAGGATGGCCGGTCGACAGAACTGCTCGAAGGCCACAAGCGCACTCACCGGGTTGCCCGGTAGGCCGATATGGGGCACGTGTCTACCGTCAGGGGCGTTGAGCGTGCCGAAGGCCAGAGGGCGGGCAGGTCGCATACGCACCGACCAGAAAGCAATCTCCCCTCGCTGCATAAGGACGTCTTTGACGAAGTCGTAATCGCCCTTGGACACCCCTGCTGAGGTGATGAGCAGGTCGGCTGATAGGCCCTCTTCCAGTTTGTGGGTGGTGTCCTCCAGGTTATCGCGGGCGATGCCAAGGATCTTGGGGATGCCACCGTATCGCTGTATCGCTGCGGCTACGCCAAAACTGTTGGAATCGTAGATTTTGCCGCCACCGGGGGCATCGCCGGGCAGCAGCAGCTCATCGCCTGTGGACAACACCGCCACGATTGGTCTACGCAGCACGCGAGCGCGGTCTCGACCCACGGAGGCCAGCACACCGATCTCGGCTGATCGCAGAGTGGCGCCGCTGTGGAGGACGGTATCGCCCTTACGAAGATCCTCGCCAGCAGGGCGCAGGTTTGTGCCGCTCGACACTTCCTGCATGATGGCGATGCGCTCCAGGCTTGTGCCTGATGCTTTGCGCTGAACCTCGTCCGTGTCCTCAAAGGGGACTACGGCGTCCGCCCCGGGGGGTATGGGCGCGCCGGTCATGATACGTATGGCTGAGCTGGGCTGCAGGTCACGATCAGCCATTGCCCCGGCGGCGATGTAGCCGATGACCGGAAGCTCTACCGGGTTGGTTGTTGTTGCACCGATGGTATCGGCGAAACGCACAGCGAATCCGTCCATTGCAGAGTTGTCCATAGGCGGTAGGTCGAGGGGCGAGGTAACGTCCTCAGCCAGCGTCTGGCCAAGGGCTTCCAGCAGGGGTTGTTCTACGGCACCCAGCGGCGACACGTAGCCAAGGATGCGCTCCAACGCCGCCTCGACGCTGAGCATGTCCTCACGATGACTGCTGTGGTGGTGATGTTCTGCCATGACGCTAGTGTACTGCTCCTGTAGATTGGGGGCATATAGGTGCAGGATTCGTCCTGCCAAGGCTCAGCCTTGCTGTCGTTGGGTGGCACCAAGTTCTTTTTCGAGTCGAGCCAACGTCCGCTCCATGGCCTTGGTGACCTCTTCCGCTGTCAGCGTGCGGTCCTGGGCCTGGAGGAACACGCGGTAGGCCAGCGACCTAACGCCGTCATCCACCTGTGAGCCTATGTACACATCGAACAGGGTTGCGCGTGCGACGAGCGGGTGCTGCTCGATGATTGTCTGCACCTTAGCGGCTGGTACATCTACCGACGCCGTGAGGGCCAGGTCTCGCAGCGCGCCGGGGTAGACGGACGGGCCACGGAAGCGACGGCCCACATCAGGGAGGGCCGTCAGTAGCGCTGCAAGATCGATCTCAAAGTAGACTGCTCTTTCGGCCCGGACATCGAAGTGTTCAAGGACTGTCGGGTGGACTTCGCCAAGCTGGGCAATCTGCTGCCCGTTCGCTGTCACCACTGCGCTGCGACCGGGATAGTAGAAGGAGTCGTCGGTCGATTCGTAGCTGGCCACGACGTTCAAGCGCTCTAAGACTGATTCAAGGACGCCCTTGGCATCGTAGAAACCTGTTGCTGTTTCCTCAGCGCCCCACGTCGAGAGAGCGCCGGGGCCAGCCATGATGCCCGCAGCCACTTCCGGTTCGATAGGAAGCCCCTCGCCGTAGAACAGGTACTCTCGCCCCACTTCAAAATACCACTGGGGGACGTTGTCGTGGCGCTGGTTGTTGGCCAGCGTCTTTAGCAGACCGGGCTTCAGCGTCGTGCGAAGGTACTCGTGTTCAGGGCTCATGGGGTTGGCGGCACGAAGCAACTCTGGCTCTTTGGCTCCTTCAGCAGCCGTGCCCTTCGTCACCTCAATGGCCTGACCGCTGACCATGGAATAGTTGACCACCTCTTGCAGCCCCGCCGCGGCCAGCAAGTCACGGATCTCTTCCTTGAGTTCACGCGCCGGATCCGGTTGGCTGAGGGGGATGGGTGTGGAGAGCATGGTGGTGGGGATACGGTCGTAGCCGATAACCCGTGCAATCTCCTCCACTAGGTCTTCTTCAATGGTGATATCGGCGCGCCAGGCTGGCACGGTGGTCTCCACGGCGTCGTCTCCGACTGCTTTGCAATCAAAGCCAAGTGTAGTGAGCGTCTTGGTCACTTCCTCCAGGGGGACGGTGATGCCAAGCACCCGTTCGAGTCGATTGAGCGTCAAAGTGACTTTGGCCACGTCCTGCTGGCCTGGATAGATATCGATGATGCCCTTGGCTGCGGTGCCGCCTGCCACGTCCAGCATGAGCTTGGTTGCGCGACGCAGCCCCAACGGTGACAGCTCCGGACGCCAGCCCTTCTCGAATCGCTGGGAGGCCTCTGAGCGAAGCTTGAGCGCATCGCCGGTGCGACGGGTGTTGAAGGGGTGCCAGCTTGCCGATTCCAGCAGGATGGTAGTTGTTGCTTCCGTGACTTCCGTGTTGCCTCCGCCCATGACACCCGCCAGGCCGATGACGCCGTCCGGGTCTGCGATGACCATCATCGGTGGCTGCAGCTTGCGCTCGATGCCGTCCAGGGTGGTGTGCTCCTCGTTGGGGGCAGCCTGCCGGACGATGACCTTGCGGTCCTTGACCTTATCGAAGTCGAAGGCGTGCAGCGGCTGGCCGTATTCCAGCATGACGTAGTTGGTCACATCCACGATGTTGTTGATGGGCCTCTGGCCAGCGCGGTTGAGCCTGTCCTGCATCCATTGCGGCGACGGCCCAATAGTGATTCCTGTAATGAGCGAGGCTGTGTAGCGTTTGCAGTACTCCGGGTCCGCAACCTCTACGGTAGCTAGCAAGGCTATCGGCTCGCCGTCTTCCGGGTAGCTGACATCCGGTTCTGTTATCCGATTGCCCTGGAACGCTGCGACCTCTCGGGCTACGCCGAGGACAGAAAGGCAGTCGGGCCTGTTCGCCGTAACCTCAAGGTCGAGGACAGCATCGCCAAGGTAGTCGGAGAGCAGCGAGCCCAAAGGGGCGTCGTCAGGAAGCACTAGAATGCCGTCGTGTTCCTCGCCGAGGCCAAGCTCAAGGACGGAGCAAATCATACCTTCCGACACCACGCCGCGTATCTTGGCGGGCTTCAGGGCCTCTGTCTTGCCTGAGTGGGTATCGAACATCCTTGCCCCCACCTTGGCGAAGGCGATGTTCTGGTCGACAGCCACGTTGGGGGCTCCACAGACCACCTGTAGCTGCTCCGCGCCAATGTCCACGGTGCAGAGTCGCAGCCGGTCAGCGTTGGGATGTTGCTCCACCGCAAGCACGTGGCCCACGTAGGTGTCGTTCCAGCCGCCAAGCTGCTCAACCCCGCCCGACTCAACGCCGGCCATGGTGAGGCGATGGGCAAGCTCGTCCACCGGGACGTTCACGTCTACATATGCTTTTAGCCAGGACAGGGGTACTTTCACGTGTTACCTCAGGGTTTGTTGCGTTAGAACTGCCGTAGGAACCGGGCATCGTTGCCGTAGAAGTATCGGATGTCGTCGATGCCGTGCTTGAGCATGGCGATACGCTCGACGCCCACGCCGAAGGCGAAGCCGGTGTACACAGATGGGTCTATGTTGGACATTTCCAACACGCGTGGGTGAACCATGCCCGCGCCCATGATCTCAATCCAACCAGAACCACGACAGATGCGGCACATATCGTTGGAGCCCTTTACGTTGCCAGCGCCATCGCAGTTGAAGCAATCGATGGACATGTCCACGCCCGGCTCCACGAAGGGGAAGAAATCGCATCGAAAACGCACGCGACGCTCGGGGCCGAAGATCAATCGAGCGAACTCGTACAGTGTGCCCTTCAAGTTGGCGAAGGTTATGCCTTGATCGACGGCCAACCCCTCCACCTGGGCGAAGTGCCACTCATGGGTGGCATCGGTGGCCTCGTAGCGGTAAACACGGCCTGGCACCACCACACGCACCGGGGGCTTGGTCACCTCCATCACTCGCGCCTGCATGGGCGATGTATGGGTGCGCAGCAGCATGTCCTGCTCGCCATCCGCGTTGGTGTGGTCAAGCCACAGGGTATCGAACATGTCCCGCGCAGGGTGGTCTTTGGGGATGTTCAGCATTTCAAAGTTGTAGTGGTCTGTCTCTACTTCCGGACCTTCGACGATCTGGAAGCCCATGGTGCCAAAGGCACTGGTGATCTCCCGCAGCGTCTGGGTGATGGGGTGGAGTCGACCGAGGGCGGGGCGACGGCCGGGCAGGGTGACGTCCACGCGACCTGCTACCGATGCCTGGTTGAACTGCGCCGACTTCATCTCCTCGATACGAGCCTCAAGCTGGCTCTCCAGGAGGGCTTTGACGTCGTTGGCCATGGCGCCCACGGTTCGCTTCGACTCCGTATCCAGCACCGCCATGCCTTTCATGATCATGGTGATGCGGCCCTCTTTGCGGCCCAGGTACGTTATGCGCCACGCTTCAATGCCGTCCGCGTCTGTGACGGCGTCAAGCTCAGCAACGGCGATGGTCTTGAGGTTGTGCAGTGTTCCCAGTATCTCAGGGGCGGTGGTCATGGGCACCCTTCTACGTATGGTTTCCGTACGCCATTATAGGGTGCGGAGCACCAATTTGCTAACGGGTGTGGAGTAGCCTATGTTGGGTTCTAAATCCTTAAACATGCGTGACCGTTATTGTTCAGTTTCAAGGTTTTTCAGTAGTGTCTCTAATTGTTCATCGATTTGAAGGGCATAACGCTTAACCAAATCAAAGAATGCCATGGCTTCCTCGGAATCATTAAGTTTTATCACTACGCGGTCGAGTACACTGCCTGTGGCATCCAAAACCCTAAATAAAAGTCGTGGTGTGCCTCCAATCAAAGCGGAAGACGAGTCTCTACGAAGCGTAATTGATTGACCACCGAATACAGCAGAGAAAGTATCGGCACGAGCCGTCCTTTCCCAAGGTATCTTTCCTTGCCAAGTTCTATCCTTGACTATATCGTAAATCTGGTCGATCGTGGCCATATGCTTCCTCCGGAAGTGGATATTCGGTTGGCTCGGCGGTTGTAGTCTGCAATCGAGTTTGAATCATATTCAATTGAGAGTTTAAAGTCGCTATCTCTATAGTAGCGGTTGCGCTCTCCGCTAGAGCCTCCTCAACTAGGTCTTCAATAATTCTAACTTGGGAAATTGCTGATGAAAGAGCTACTCCGTGCAAACTATTAGTTTTGGGAACATGCTCGTTGATTGAGGCTAATTCTGCTCGTAATACAGGGTACTGCTCAATAGCTAAATCCCACTTAGAAGCCCTATGCCAACCTTTAAGTCTCTCAATGATTCCTATTGCTTGTTCCAGTTCACGAAAATACAAGACTTCAGTAATTTCAGACCGAGCCTCAATGGCAGCAACCTCGGCTGCTTCAGCAGCGGTTTGCGCATTACCCGTTGTTCGAATTGCCCAGGCCAGCCCGAAAAACGAAACAAGAACACCAACCACGCTAGCAGCACTACCCCACCAACTAAAACCTGGCATACCTACATCATCTCACGGGCAAGGATTCATTAAGTTAAATAGCATTAAGGACACATCGGATAAATGAACCATAGCATAGGTTTTTGCCAGTAACTAGAGGTTAAGAATGAAGGAGCGGGCAAGTATTGCACGTAGAAACGGGTTGATTGAATTCTGCGACCAATAGTAGAAGCAAATGTCCTCAAAAGCCCCTTAGGAGCAAAAACCCCTATAGGACACCGTACGACAGGGCGTTGGAAGTGTTACTTCTTCTTGGCCTTTTCGGTGCCTGGATAGATGATGCCAGGCAGCATAATCACGGGGAAGAACCATCCAGGAGTGTCAAACACGATCAACGCCCCAAGCATTGCTATGCTGAAAGCCAGAACAACTGCCCCTGAGCGATTCATGGGGTGAGTATATCAGGCCAAGGTGACAACCCTGCCTCGGCAGCAAACGCCCCTTAGGGGCTCGGTCCAGCCTAAGGCTGGTCGCGGAAGAGTTGCCAGTCCTCCTGAGGTATCTGTAGCTTCTCAAGCACATCTCGAGGCAGATCGATGTCTATGCCCGCCGCCTGCTCGTATCGACGTATATTCCGAAGCATCAGCACGGCTAGCGCCTTGGCCTGGGCCAGGGGCATACGTACCTGGTTGTTGTACTTGTGGGGCTCGTCAGAGTGGACGGAACGCAGGCCAAAGGTGATGGCGTAGCTCCAGTCCGTCAGATGGGTCTCAAACACATCTGAGAACGATTCATCAATCTCACTGTGGTCGCTGGGGAGACGGTCGGGTTTTTGCATAGCTTCCTCCTGGATGCGGTACCAGCTTCCAGCATAGGGGAAAGGCATGCCGTTCCTGAAGGGGGGTAAACCTGTAATTTTGTAGCTAATCGATGGTGTGTCAGTCGCCGGTGATGAGTGCCTCTATCTTGGATCGCTCATCGTCTGGCCATTCGCTGGGGTCCTCTTCGTGGGTCACCAGGGCGTGGAGCTCAATGTGCTCCCACAGTTCGTCCTTGGTCTTCGCCGTGAACCGTCCCGGACAGGGGGCCATGCCGGGGTAATCGCTGCAAGCGTATGTGAACGCCATTGTGTGCCTCCTGGGGGATTGTATGTGCCTTGAGTATATTGGGAGTGCACGTAGGCAAGAGTGGCTAGCCACTCACCCTAAATCTTCTCCATCAACTTGCTTAACAGCGCCTTCAGGTCTGTGGCCTTCTTCTCGTCTTCCATCACCGCCAGGAACAACACCGCCTGGCCGGGGCCGTCTCCCGCCTGCTCGATGTCCAGGTTGCTGAGCAGCGTGAAGGCTTCCTTGGCTTCGTCACCAACGGAGATGTGACCCTCGTCGATGCCGTCAACAACGGTTAGGAACACCTCTCGAGAGATGCCAAGGGCGCGCTCCGGGGTCAGCATAGTCGTGTTCCTCCATAGTATGGTCGAGGGTTTGGTTGTTGCGAAAAGGGGCTGCTAGAACCTAGGGTTCTTCTATCCTGGATACGAGTTTCTCAACGTGCTGGGCAACCTCGTCATCTTCCATCAGGGCAAGGTATACCACCGCTTTGGAGGGCTTTCCGCTGATGTAGCCTTCAACGTACGTTGTGTAGGTCAAGGTCACCAGGCTGTTATTTGGGTGTGTGTGCAGCTCCGGCATGTGGCCCGTATCAAACCGTTGCGCCAGGCTCTGAATCACCGAGTTGGCCATGGCTTCTGCGACCTCTGGGGTTATCATGCCGTTGTACCTCCACTGTAGTTCAATGAGTATACCCTCCAACGCTGGTTTTCGGGACTACATACTTGTTACCGAAATAACGAACTTCCACCGATGAGTGAGCCCGGTTGGCACTTCTTGCGGGTGTATAACCTACCCAACGCGTAGCAGCGATGGGGTTGAAAACCCCCGGAAACTGAATAGTATTGACTATCGGGAGTCCCCGGAAAGAAACCCCCACGTTGCTACGCAGAAGGGTGGAGAGCCGGGGACTCCCTTTTTCTGGGGGAATGATGCGTAGCTGGCGTGTAATGTAGACTAGCCGAACAGACTTCCCGGTTGGCACTTCTTGCAGTAATCGGTCAGGTGGCCGTTGCTGGTGATGTGGGTGATGTTTGTGCCACACGTGGGGCAGGGCTGGTTGCCTTTGCCGTGCACCTTCAGAAAGTCGCGGACTTTGCGGTGGATGTCATCGCCCATGCGCTCCTGCAGTACAGGAATGGCGTTTGCCGGCACACTGTAGACCGCTTGGTGCAACCCCGCCAACTCCTCTTTGGAGAGGGATGTCAGCTTCTTGAAAGGGAACAGTCCCGCAGCGAAGAGCACTTCGTCCACGTAGGCGTTGCCGATACCTGAGACGGCACCCCCACGGGTCAGGACACCCTTGATCTCGCCACGGTATGGTTTGAGATGCTCTTTGAACTCCTCCAGCGAAAGAGGCTCGTTCAGCACGTCCGGACCCTGATCGGTGAGGCGAGGAATTTGAGGGAGTTGCTCCGGCGTCAGGTAGTACACCATCCCCATCTGGTCGTCGTCGGTGTAGCGCAGCTGCTGCCCATCGGAGAGCGTCAGGGCAAGGAACGTGCGTTTGGCCACTCGCACAGAGGGGGCGCAGTGCTGGAGCGCACCGCTGAGCATGGGATTCACTACCAACAATCGCTCAGAGCCGTCCGAGCCCGTGGTCAACTCCAGGCCAAGGAACTTGCCTTTACGCCAAAAGGTCGAGAACGAACGCCCTGCGATGTCATCTGGCAACGCATCAGGCTCAACAGCCATCGATCGCATGACGATGGGGCGCAGCACCTCAGCCTTGGTTATCGTCAGGCCAGTGAGGTGGCGCTCCAGGTAATCACGGATGACGTACAGATCCGGCGCTTCCGGCATACTGGCTCCTCGGTGCTAGCTGTACAGGTAGTGTAGTATTTATGTAGGGTACCTGAAAGACCAGCACGGGGGAGAACCAGCAGAGACGCGTGGTTAACGTAACCGCATGACAACCATTGAAGACATCATATTGAGCCGTGATTGGCGCAATATTGCGTTGTTACGCCCGTTCTTGCCGGACGACTTCTGCTCTCAAGCCGCCAGGCTCATTCTCAACACCCCGGGCCGCGTCCTTATAGCTACCGGCTTCTACATCACCAGGGCAGGCGCTTCTGAGACGGATGGCCCGCCGGGGGCTTACTTCATGGGGCGGGCTCTCCAGGCTATGGGCTACCAGGTCACCTACGTGAGCGACCACTACAGCACTCCTCTGTTCGAGGGCTTGGTCGATCCTGACGACGTCGTCGAGTTCCCCATCGCAGATGCAGAGACCAGCGAGGCGTTTGCGGTGGACTTGTTGGAAAAGCTTCAACCATCGGTGGTCATCGCCATCGAGCGATGCAGCTTCACCACGCCGGGCAGGTACCTGAACGCCAGGGGCGAGGATACCTCCGAGTACCACGCCAAGCTGGATTACCTCTTCAAACACCACGACAACACGATAGGCATCGGCGATGGCGGCAACGAGATCGGTATGGGGAACGTGGCCGAGCATATTCCGGCTATCGACAAGCTCCCCGACGACCCGGCTACTACTACGGTGTCGCAACTGATCATTGCGAGTGTCTCCAACTGGGGTGGCTACGGGTTGATAGCGGCCCTCTCCCTGATGGCGGGGTGGAACCTTCTTCCGTCCGTTGAGGAGGAGAAGGAAGTCATACGCACGATAGTGGGCAACGGTGCGATAGATGCCAAAGCCGGGGAGCCAGTATTTGCTGTTGATGGCTTCTCCCTCAAGGAGAATGGCCAGACATTGGCTGAGCTTCACACCATGCTTGATGAACAGGGAATAATTTCGACAGACGGGTAAAGCAAAACAAGAAGAGGCCCCCCGATACATCGGGGGGCCTCTCTTTTAATGTCCGTTAGGGTGCTTAGGCCCAGGACTCGTCCTGGTTATTCCAGGAAGTCGCGGAGCTTGCGTGAACGGGTTGGGTGACGCAGCTTCCGCAGGGCCTTCGCCTCAATCTGCCGGATGCGCTCTCGCGTTACACCAAAGTCGCGTCCAACTTCTTCCAGCGTACGGCTCCTGCCGTCTATGAGGCCGAACCGGAGTTCCAGCACACGCCGTTCCCTATCGCTGAGGGTGTTCAACACGTCTTCAACCTGCTCCCGAAGAAGCTGGTAGGAGGCTGCATCGATTGGTGCCAGCGCGGCTCGGTCTTCAATGAAGTCGCCTAGGTGTGAGTCCTCTTCCTCGCCGATCGGCGTTTCAAGGGACACCGGCTCCTGGGATATTCGCAGAATCTCTCGGACACGCTCCGGGGTCTGCTCCAGGGATTCGGCAAGCTCCTCATTGCTGGGTTCCCGGCCGAACTCCTGAATCAGGCGTCGCTGCTGCCTGAGCAGCTTGTTGATGGTCTCAACCATGTGCACCGGGATGCGGATCGTTCGGGCCTGGTCGGCGATTGCTCGCGTGATGGCCTGTCGAATCCACCAGGTGGCGTAGGTGCTGAACTTGTAGCCCTTACGGTAGTCGAACTTCTCAACCGCTCGTATGAGGCCAATGTTGCCTTCCTGGATGAGGTCCAGCAGGGACATGCCTCTGCCGATGTACTTCTTGGCTACGCTGACCACCAGGCGAAGGTTGGCCTCTGCCAGGTGGCGCTGGGCCCGTACGCCGTCATTGACCGATTTGTTGATGTGGTTGCCGATGAGCATCTCAAAGGGCAGAAGGTCTTCCAGAACCGTACCATCGGTTATCTGCTGAGCAAGCTGCTCGAGAGTCGTGTTTTGGCCCAACACCTCAATCACTTCAGGGGCCAAAAGGCGACTGTTCAGGGACAGGCTGATGATCTCCCGGGCAATGTCCGTCTCCTCAACTTTCATTGCAGGGGCGAGGGTCTGGACGATGTCCATCTTCATTTCGTTATCGATGGATGCCCGAAGCTTCGGGTCTTCCATGATCACGTGGAGGTTTACGGGGTTTTCAGCTTCAACGTGCTTGGCCAACTCTTTGGTCACAGGCCAGGTCTCCACCAAACGTCGAAGCAGTTCTACAGTGATCTGGCAGTTTGTTACTGTGCGTCCTGAGTCATCGCTCAAGTACTTCCTGAGCAATTGAATGTGCTTGAAGGCTTCCATGCGTCGGGCCAGGCTTCGCTCGTCCTGGGCAGTCAGCAGACTTACCCGTCCGATTTCGCGAAGGTACATCCGCACCGGATCGTCGATCATCTCGGCGGACTCTACCTCTACCTCGTCCTCCCACTCAACGTCCTCTTCTTTGCGAGCTTCTTCCAGCTCTTTGGACTGGGGCTCATCCGTTGTCCATGAAGAGGCAGCAGGCTTGCCGCCGTTTGTCTCGTCGGCTAGCTTTGTGCGGTCGCCAACAGGGATACCGATGTCTGCAGGCAGGACACCGCCTTCTTCTGACTCCTCTTCTTCGCCTTCATCGGCGGTAAGAGAAGCGTCAGACTTTGGCCGTCCACGGCCCCCTGATGATGGTTTCTTGGTTGTCATATCAGCCTCCTGCTGGTCTCCCCTTAATATCCCCTGCGGACCCTGGTAGCAAAGAGTTCGCGAAGACGCTCATCCTGCTTCCTGAGTTCTTCAGTCACCTGAGTGGCGTCCTCTCCCTCGTCAAGGGCTTGGCTCAGTGATGTTGCTATCTGCGTCCGCATTTCCCGTAGGTGTCGTTCTTCTAATCTACGGACACAATGCAATAACGCTTCAGTTCGTTCCTTTTGGTCCATGGAGGGGAAGTCGCGGTCGACGAGCGTTTCCAAATGCTCCCGTAACGGGGCATCGACTAGTTCACGTAGTTCCTCAATTATAGAGCATTCTGCCCATTTTAAATAGACCTCACGGTTCTCGCTCTCATGGAAAAACTCCGGTTGGAGGTCCCCTGCAAACTCCTTGAGTTCAGGGTCTCGCAGCAACAGCGCCAGGCTATACGCCTCCAACTGATCCTGCTTGAAAGCCGCAGCTGCCACTTGCACATTCGGTGGTGGTATTGGGCTCCGCTGGCGTTGGTTCTTTGCGGTGGCGGCCCGCAACACGGACTGGCGCTGCCTCTGGAGCACCTCTTCCAGGGTGTGGCGGTTGATCCCCAGCAACTGACCCAAACGTTCCAGGTGACGGTCCTGCTCTGTGGAGTCCTGGATATCCAGCACCAACGGCCCAAGCTCCTCCGTCAATGTGCGCTGGCCGTCCGTTGTCGTTAGATCGTATCTGGGTGGCAACAGCCGGAAGAAGAAATCTATCTTTGATTCAGCTGTGGCGATTACCTCAGGCCACCTGTCCGGTGCCTGCCGGATGAGGTCGTCAGGGTCTTTGCCGATGGGCAGGGTTGCGATCCTGACGTTGTCCACCCCAGCCCATGACGATTTGAGGCTCCGTAGTGTTGCTTCCTGCCCGGCGGCGTCGGCGTCCAGGGCCAGGACGTAGTTCTTGGCCAGCCTGGTCAGGTGCTCCACCTGCTGGTTCGTCAACGCTGTCCCCATAGAGGCTACAACGTTGGTGAACCCGTGTTGGTGGGCCATCAGCGCGTCCATGTATCCTTCAACGATTACAGCTTCGTCCTTGAGGCGAATGCCTTCCGATGCCACGTCCATGCCCCAGAGGATGGTCGATTTATCGAACAAGGGGGATTGGGGCGTGTTGAGGTACTTGGGCTGCCCACCGTCCAACTCCCTACCGCCGAAACCGACGGTCTGGCCTTCTGCGTTCTTGATAGGGAACATGAGTCGGCCGTGGAACAGGTCCCGTGTACGACCCTCATCGCTTTTGTGGAGGAGCCCCGCCTGCAGCATTTGGGTATCTGTAAAGCCCTGGCCTGCCAGATGGTTCTTCATGTCCTCCCAACCCGTGGGGCTGAGGCCCAGACCGAAGGCGTTTGCGGTCTCTGTGGATACACCACGCTTTTCCAGGTAGGCGCGAGCGTCGGCCCCGTCTTCAGAGTCCATGAGGTGTTTGTGGTAGAACTTGCCCACCTCCTCATTGGCTCGAAGCAGGGGGTTCATGGCTTCCTGGGATCGGCGCGAAGGTGCCTGAATGCCGAACTTGTCTGCCAGCGTCCTCAGCGCCTCTGTGAAGGTCAGGTTCTCCGCTTTCATGATGAAGCGGATGGCGTCACCACCCTCGGCACAGGCACCGAAGCATCGCCAGCTTCCACGTTCAGGGTTGACGACAAAGGACGGTGTCCGTTCCGTGTGGAATGGGCACCGCGCTTTCAGGTTGCGCCCGGCCTGAGTCAATGCCGTGTAGCCGGATACAACCTCAACGATGTCTAAGCGACTTTTTACGTCGTCCAGCAGGCTCATTGTGCCCTCAGTGGTTTTGTAGGCGGTGTGGAAGGAGTCACTATTCTACCTCCACATCCCAAATTATCTATGGGTGTCACCATTCAATTTTTGAAGAGTATCCAATGCTTCCTGAAGGTCCGGAGGCAACGGTGCTGTTACTTCCATCGATTTGCCGGTAGACGGGAGACTGAACTCCAGGGTCTCTGCGTGAAGGAACTGCCGTTCCACTAACTTGGTTTTCCTGTTGCTGTACAGGGCATCTCCCACCAGCGGATGGCCAATGGATGTCATGTGGACGCGTATCTGGTGGGTGCGGCCGGTCACCGGTCTGGCCTCCACCAAACTCACTTCATTGAATTCTTCCAGGGTGGCGTAGTTGGTCGTCGAATCGCGGCCATCAGGTACTATCGCCATCCGCTTGCGGCTCCGTGGGTCTCTGGCGATTGCCCCTTCAATGACCCCTGATGCCGGTTTAGGGATACCCCAGACAAGGGCCAGGTACCGTTTGTGGATAAGCCTCTTCTGAAGCTGCGTAGCCAGGGAGTTGTGGGCTGCATCGTTCTTGGCCACCAGCATCAAACCGGACGTGTCTTTGTCGAGTCGATGCACGATGCCTGGTCGCTGCACGCCGCCGATGCCGGAAAGGTACGGTCGAAGGGCAAGCAGAGCGTTGACCAGCGTGTGGGACGGGTGGCCCGGCGCGGGGTGCACAGTGAGACCCCAGGGCTTGTCTACTACCATGAGGTCATCGTCTTCATAGAGGATGTTGATGGGAATGTCTTCCGGTTCCAGATCCAACGGCACCGGTGCCGGGATAGTGAGGGCAACCAGGTCTCCGGGGTGCACGGCTTGCGAGGGCTTGGCAGGCAGTCCGTTCAGAGTGCCCATACCGTCCTGGATGAGCTTGGCCAGCCTTGATCGCGTGAGGTCAGGGCAGCAGGATGCCAGGTAGCGATCCAGGCGAATCGCCGCCTTGTTGGCTGTGAACCGCCGCGTTTCAGTCGTCATTTCCTGCGGACTCCGCTGTGATGGATGCAGGCGCTTCATCGACGATGCCGTCCGGGTCGACGTGATCGGTGAGTGGCCCCTGGGCAGGTTTTTCCTTCTCGAACAGGAACATTACCACCAGGACTGTTATCCCGACGACGATGGCAGAATCGGCCAGGTTGAATATGGGCCAGGCCCCCACGTCCAAGAAATCTGTCACCCTACCCAGCCAAATGCGGTCTATCAGGTTCCCTATAGCGCCACCCAGTAGCAGCCCCAGGCTTAGGCGCACCAACCGCTCTGAGCCGGAGTGTGAGTGATAAAAGTACAACAGGATTCCCACCCCCACGAAAGACGCGATGGTCATGATGAACGTCTGGTCTGAGAACGTTCCGAACACCGCTCCGGTGTTGGTGGTGTAGGTTAAGCGGAAGAACCCCTCGTCGGGAACGGACTCATGGAGGCGGAGGTTGCTCCGGATCAGGGCTTTGGTGATCTGGTCGGCAATCACTACCAATGCAAATACTGGCACCAGCAACCAGTCCTGGTAGATTTTTGGTTTCTGGGGTTTTGATGCGGGTTCGGTCAACGCACTACTTCCTAATGTGGTTTCCAGCATCTGTCTCTCAGGGTAACACGCTGATTGCATTTGGAGTGCCGCTGTAAACTCGCGTCCCCCCTCCCCCCAATGCTTAGCATTGTCTGCTGCATAGGATCGAATAGATCACGTTCCTCGAAAATACTTAACATAACGACATTACTGGTAATTCAGGTTCACCCACGATCGAAGAGTCAACGCTGACATACTCAATCATGCTCTGGCGAAGGCTTGCACTTGGGTGTTCCGGACCCAAAATCGGCTGCTTTTGGGGCGTTGTGAGATTGTAAGGCGTCCTGTAGGGCTGTTGAAAAGCTACCTACCATTGCTTGAGCAAGCTTTTCTATGTCACTAACTTGGCACATATAGGGTGCTTACTTGCAGAGGGAAAAGTCCATTTCTAGGGGTTGCAAATTTGTAGTCAAGAAGATGCTGCAAATTCCTCCCAATTCGAAACTTTGGGGCACTGCCCATTAGACTTTGGATAGCAACAACATATGGGCATGTTGGAGGTAAATGGGGCGTGAGTCGGACTTTATTACTGCCGCCGGTAAATGCACCGATGTTCATAGCAGTGACCAGACAAATGAATCCGGTGCGGGTCGGGGAGCCAACTAGAATCCCATCACCTGAATGAGGATTTCCCTCTGGCGGGGGTGGTCCAACTCGATAAAGAAGATGCGTTGGTAGGTGCCTAGCTGCATCGCTCCGTCAATTATAGGGATGGTCTCGCTGGTGCCAAGAGCCAGATGCTGGCAGTGGGCGTGGCCGTTGGGGCACTCATCCTCATTCATATTGACAGTGCGGACGGTGAAGTCGTTGTGCCGGTAGTCTGCAGCGCGGGGGGCGATGTGCTCAAGGGTGCGCGCCAGATCCTCTAACAGGAGGGGTTCCATTTCATTGATCTTGATGGCGGCAGTCGTGTGCTTTGAGTAGACCAGGACATTACCCGAAGTAACGCCGGTTTCTCGGGCCGAGTCGACGATCTGGTCAGTGATATCGATGAAGTCCGGTGCTTCGGACGATTCCAAGCTGATGCGGAAGTTGTGAATCCGCATCGACGACTCTACTGTCGGGATAGCGAAAAGGTGACCATTGTGACTCACCTGTTGTCGGATCAACGTTTCGCCTTCCCCTCTAACCGGCATGCTGAAAGAATATGTTTTGGTGACCTCAACATGTCTGGAACATGAACGTGAATACGGTACCTGATTGGGTAGGTGGATGTCAACGAAACATGGTGAATTTCGTGACTGGTGCGATGCAGCGAATTCCTCATTAAATATAGTCGTCCTCTCCTTGGTCACCAGAGTCCCATCCGGTCCTTTCAGGCTGGCTTCGATCCGACGACACAGGAGCCGACCCAACCTCTTCAAACAACTCAATGGCCAGCCGGTGTTTACAGGGGTGGCCAGGCCCATGCCGGACGTAGTCGGAGCACTCACAGTGGCCGTTGATGACGTCATAGGTCTGTAAGCCGTCTTCAGCACCGACACGGTAGTGCCTCCGGTACTTGAGTTCCTGGATTGGGCGGAGGAACACGATGAATCCTGCCTTCTCGATAATTTGGATAATTACTGAGAAGGTTCTAATGATTCAATGCAGATTACGGGAAATGATGGCGGAACGAAGCCGTGACGAGCGACGGCGAATTACGTATGACGTCATTTTGGCTAACACGGGGATATCTAAGTCAACATTGAGCCGAATGAGTAGTGATAAAGAGGGTCGGATTGGTGTGGAAGTAATGAATCGCCTTTGTCAGTACTTTGATTGTCAGCCAGGAGACCTGTTTGTCTACGTGAAAGAGACTAGCTAATGAATCCGAATCGGTTCAAGGCTGAAGCACTGTCTTTTTGAATCTACTTCGCCTCCATTTGGAGCTATTTCTTGGGCCGGCGAGGAGCAAGCCATTTTGTGACTGAAAGTCGTTGATGAAGACCAAACGGCATCATCATCATTGTTTGATCTAGTGCGATACGCATCAGAAGTGGTTTTCTTAGGGGACGAGCAGTTAAATAGGCGATGGCCCCAAGTATGGGTATCAGGCTCAGAAATAGCACCACTAGGCCATGTACCCCTGGCGAGCTTCTAGAGGTTCGGGAGCTTCGCCAACGAAAAATCCTTAATAGATCTCGAAACCAAAAGGCAAGAGTCCAAGAAAAACGGGCCAAACTGCGGACTCCAGGAATTGGTACTGGAATCGCTATGGTCAATACCAGATGAGCTCCTAAATGATGCATTGCTGATTGTGCTTGCGGCTCTGCGATCAATGAGTTGAGCTCCTCAGCTTGGATGTGGCTGATAAGTCGTAATTGTTCCCAGCGATTGATTCCATCGCTTAAATGTTGGTTCGCAGTTTGGTCCGCCGCTGCAAGCAACTTGCCGTAATAGTTATAGACACGCTTCCAATCCAACAAAAAATAGCTAAGTTTAGCTAGCCGCCCCCACAGTCGAGGCTCAGCTTCCTTCCAAGAGCGCATTTCCTCCTCCGCAGAACCTATTGATTCCACAAGGTGAGAAGTGCGCTCGTCTCCTAAAGCGATTTGTATCTCTGGAAGGTTCGTATTTACGTATAGCTCCAATTTTGCAAAATCGATATCGTCAAAAACCGGAATCGCCCCTTGCTTCCACGCAGAACGAAACTGCCCTTTACCGGGAAGTGGTGTTACGAAAGCCGATTCCAGATCAATTATTGTCATATCGCCTGATAGTGTTCGAATCAAGTTGGTTGTGGCATGGGGATTTACTGGACTCACCTGCCAGACCGAAAAACCAATTTCAGCGAAGTATTTGGATACAGTTCTGAGAAAATCGATACCCTCACTACGATGTTTCAGGGCCTCGCCTTGAATGTATTCGGTTACCAGCCCGTATTTGCCATCTGATTCTTGAATAGATATGGCTGGAGCCACGAGGTTTCGACCAAATCGGAATTGAGTCAGCAGACCAGTAATCGTTCTCCGATGGAGGGCAGCTTCCAGGCTGGAGATACGGCGATCGTAAGGAAACCTGGATTGATAGCAGAACCAGTAGAGCCATCGAACAATGAGAGGTGGATCGAACACTTTTGTCGCGGTCCCGAGATCGGGGTTCAATAAAACGGTGCTAGCGACTGAATGCGCTATGTAGGATCGATCCCCGATATCAGCGGTAGTGCTCTCATCCGTTCCAGATGGAATCGGAAGGACAGCGGTTATGGGGGATTCCTGATCGTTGTCTGAGCGAAATATGTTTCTCATAAGAGTTGGCTCATCTTAAGGGAACGACCGAAAACTGTCGACTCAAGTGTAGTTACCCGTTGTTTGAATCCAGAAGGGGGAATTTCTCTTTAACCATAGCCTGGAGGCCTGACGACCCTGGCTATCAATTGGCCTCGAGCTGTTCCATGTGTTCTTGGCCACTATTGCAATAGCTCTTGATCTGGCAATGGTGGCTTGTCGGGGGTTGGGACGGTTAAATGGAGTCAAAATCGGTAGTTACCGCTTGGGGGTTACAGCTGGTGATATGAGGGTATCTGAAAATATGGCCGGATTAAGTGGCGCACTGACACAAGAGGAACCCTTGAGAGTCGACTCGAAGATTGAGATAACGAAGCGAACAATCCGGCTAAAACACCGTTACGCTCTTGGCCAGATTTCGAGGGCGGTCTATCGAAAGGGATTTTGCCCGGGCGCAATTGTAGGCAACGAGCTGCAGGGCTATAGTTGCCAAAATGGGAAAGAAATGTGGTTCCGTAGTGGGTAAATAGACAATATCATCCACTATCGACGCGAGATATTCATCATGACTGTCAGTGAAAACGATCGTTGGGGCACCACGAGCACGCATTTCCCTAATGGCTTGGAGCACACGAGGGTAGGTATCATCTTTAGGCGCTAATACAATCACCGGGGTTTCGTGGGTCAAAAGCGCGAGAGGCCCATGCTTCAGCTCGCCTGCGACAAGGGCTTCTGCGTGTAGATAAGCTAGTTCTTTCAATTTGAGGCTCGCCTCAAGCGCGACTGGATAGTTGATTCCCTTGGCAACAAGATATGCACTGGTATGGGGTGCTAGCTTTTTCCCAATCGAGTCTAATTGGGGTTGAAGTCCAAGCACCTGCTGGGCTTTGGAGGGCAACAGGCGCAATTCCGTCATAAGGTCGTGCAAGCGGTTAATGGGCGGAGGAAACAGTTGCAATCCTATCAAGAAAAGATCAATGAGTTGACTCGTGAAGGTTTTAGATGCCGCAACACTGATCTCAAGGCCGGCTTCCGTATAGATCGTCTGATCTGTGATGCGAGAAATACTGCTGTTGTGCGTATTGGTTAGACCTAAGGTCGAGTAGCCGGCCTCGTGGGCTAGGCGGGCTGCATGGAGAGTATCCGCAGTCTCACCAGATTGGGTTACGAAGATTCCTAGGTGTGCTTTATCCCCAGGCCTCATGTGAGAAATCTCTGAGGCGATGCGTGCTGACGTATTCACTGCCCCAAGCTCGGACAGGAAGTGCTCTCCAATGAGGCTGGCGTGGTACGCTGAGCCACATCCAGCGATAAAAATATGATCGAATTTGCCTTCGTTGAACAACTCCAACCCCAGAGTAACACTCGGATCGATGCTGGACATGTGTCCAGCCAAGGAATCGCGTATCATCTTGGGCTGCTGGTGGATCTCCTTCAAGAAATAGTGCTCATACCCCGCCAGGCCCCTCTCCTCTGGTTGTTTCGATACATGATGGACCGTGCGGGTTATCGAGTCCCCGTTTTGGAAGACCCTGACTTCGTTCGGCGTTACGGCGGCAACATCCCCATCCTCAAGATACAAAACCTGGTCTGTGAATTCGATGATCGCGGGCACATCGGATGCCACAAAGTTTTCGGTGGGGCTCAAACCAATAACCAACGGACTCCCCATGCGAGCTGCAATCAATAAATCACTGTCCGCGAATAGGACCACAAGGGCGTAGGAGCCTTCAAGATCCTTGAGCGCACGAACAATACTCCCCATCTGTCCTTCAGAAGCGTAATTTTCAATCAAATGGACGATTACTTCGCTATCGGTGTCAGAAGAAAAAATATGGCCTTGGCCCATGAGTTTTTCGCGCAGAGATAGATAGTTGGTAATATCACCGTTATGGACAATGGCTATTTGGCCGTTACAGTCGACGTGCGGGTGAGCGTTCTCCTCGGTAGGACTTCCCACCGTAGCCCACCGGGTATGACCTATGCCAGAACCCCCCTCTTCGATAGGAGGCATGGTTTTGAGATTCTCCACAAACCCGAATTGTTTTAACAAAGCCACACCGGTGGAATTCGATATTGCGATACCACAAGAATCATAGCCTCGATATTCGAGTCGTTCCAGCGCCTCTAAGAGAAGAGGGTAAGCGGTTTTTAGACCGGTATAACCAACTATTCCACACATCGTGAAAGAACCCTCGATATATTCAAACTAACTAGGCCACCACTATAAAACACGCGATGATTCCGGGATGGCATCTTGGATGAGTTTCATGTCACTGATATCAGCACCATGGCCAATCATGGTTCCTGGTCGGAGAGTCACTCGTGTTCCAATTCTTACATTTGCTGAGATTAATGAACCGCAGCGTGCCTCAACATAAATACCATTCATGTTCATATTTGCGTTGTCACTCATAGCCGAGAGAAACGGGCCCATGGATGTACTTTCCCCTATGATCGTATCTGTTAGATGGGAGTGGCTTCCAATTTGAACAGAATCCCCAACGATGCAATTACGCAGTTGGGAATACGCTTCAATGACCACGTTGTTTCCAATGCTCGTGTAAGGAAAGATTACTACCCCCGGCCCTACCTCGCATCCCTCGCCAATAATCACAGGCCCGACAATATAGCTGTTAGAACGAACGACACTGCCCCGCTCGATTCTTACCTCGCCTTTTAGGGTTACGCCCGGCTCACATTGACCACTGCACTCTCCTTTAATGCTTGACAGGGCAAGCCCATTCAACCGTAGCAAGTCCCAGGGATAAACCGCATCCCACCAATCCGCAGTGGTCTTACAGGCCGAAAATTGATTGCCATCCTTGATCATCTTGTTGATAGCATCGGGCAAACTTAATTCTTCAGAAAGGTAGGAAAATATCTCTTGGGTCAGCGAATATACCCCCGTATTGATCCAGGGACTCGCTTGCTCTTCAGGTGTTTCCACCAGGTTGGTCGCTATGTCGTTTTCGACTTCTACGACCCCGTGCTGGTCGCCTCGTGCTTGATCTGTTACAAGGATCGCATTCTCAGTTGAGCGAACAAGTTCACCGATTGCCGCAGCGCTGATAATATTGTCCCCCGGTAGAACGAGGAAATGCTGTGCAGCAGTCTCTTGGGCAGCATCAAGGGCATGGCCAGTACCAAGTTGGTTCTCCTGCACCACGTACTGTAGTGTGACCCCCATGCGCTCACCGGAGCCGAGATAGTCTTGCACCATCTCTCGTTGATACCCAACCACAAGGACGATGTCTCGGATGCCGTTTGCTGCCAATGCCTCGATAACGAATTCTATGATGGGTTTGTTTCCAACTGGGAGCATAACTTTGGGGCGTAACGCAGTGAGGACAGAAAGCCGCTCACCTCTTCCAGCCGCGAGGATGATGGCTTGTGTAACTCTGGGTTGCTGACCGGAGTTCAACGAATCATCTCCTCTCCAAAAGGTGATGGGCGATACCGCTTCAATAGCTAGCATAGTAACGGTAATGCTATGTCATTGTATATAACGGGCGTAAACGAGAAAGGGCTCGTGTGTCCAGGAGGGAATCCTCATGTAGAGATTAGATTTCGTTGATGGTTTCAGCAATTCGTTGTTTGCGACCTTCCCCGTGGGAAGCTTTTCTGATTGGACTTTGTTTCCGAACGTTTCTCAAATGCTGTTGACAACGTAAGGGCCGCTACATTCGTAGCGGCCCTTACGAGAACCATGATCTAACGTTTATCTAGACGCTTGGACCTCGCGACTTCCTGACAAAGAACAGGAATCCGCCACCCAGTATCACGACCGCGATAATGATCCCAATGATGAGAGCCAGGTTATCGTCATCATCTTCAGTCGCAGGTGCTGCCGTTGCCGGAGGTGCAACGATATGCGCTGGACCTGCGCTCTCTGACCCACGGCCGGGGGTCGTTCAAGATGGAAGTTGACCACTACGAGCCATTGCTGCCCAACATGACCCAGAAGATGGTTGATCAGCACAAGGAAGCGGAGGCGGCGAAAGCATAATATCTCGATTCGGCGAGATGTTTTCAGAAAATGGAGGGCCGCCTTGGCTGAATGCGCACATAAAAAGGGAGCCCCCGATATTTCGGGGGCTCCCTTGCTGTTTCGGGTTTGATCTAGGAGTTGGCTGACCACACGGTATAGTAGTTCTCGCCTCGGATGACCGCCACCATCTCGGCCCGCTCCAACTTGTGAAGCTCCTCAAGGGCGTTCTCGCACTCCTGAATCAGTTCAGGGTTGCCGGTGTCGGCAGCCCGCTTCATGAGGTGGTCGTAGATGCCCAGTCGGACAAAACTCTCAACGCTCTTGGTCCAGGGGAACATGGTGACGTTGGTAGGTCGTGGCAGGCTGGGGCGCTGTCGACGTATGTACCGGAGCCTGTCCTCTGGTCCGCGAGACTGGGCTGCGATGCGGATGATGGGTGGGTCGGTGTCGCTGGGACGGACATCGATCACAAGACTCTTGCGAATCATCCCGAACAGGATGGAGATGACCTCTGCCTCTTTGATGCTGTCCAAGACCCGTTCCAGGTCTACTTGAAAGTCATCTTCCACGGTTGTGCTCCTCTGATGGCCTACTAGCTAGTAACTTGGGTTGACATCACCTTCCAAACAGCATGAAATGCGACGGGCGGAAGGATGATTCTCAATCTAGCATGGCTCTATATGGGTGTCAAACGAGGAATGCCCGAATTGCTGCTGCGGCTTCGGCGGGTTGCTCTCTGGGCATGAGATGGCCTGCCTTCGATATGACACATAGCTGGGTGTCTGGAATCATCCGGGAGAGATACTCCATTGCGGCAGGAGGGCTAATCGCATCGTCTTCCCCTCTCATAAGGAGCGTTGGCGCTTGGATTGAACCCAGAGAAGACGAGATGTCCGTCCTGTCATCAACAAACCACGAGGGGGTGGCCTCAGGCATCTCCTTGGTGAAATCAAGCCGCCAATCTTCTGCATTGAACGGGGTTATGTCCATGCCGCCGGAAGTGCCAGCCAGCACCAGCTTCTCAATCAGGTCTGGCTGTTCTAAAGCCATCAGCAGTGCCACGACGCCTCCCATGGACTGAGCGACGATATGCATTGGCTGCTGAACCTTCTTGAATACAAAATCGACTAGATCAGTGAGTTTTGAAACGGAGGGGTCTGGGGGAGTATCACCAAATCCTGGCCAACCGAGAAACACCTGCTTCAAAGGCAGGCCAATCGCCTCAGCTACAGGTTTCCAAAAGCCAGCCCTTCCGCCAGCGTCCGGTAGAAAAACTATCTGGTCTGCCAATACATCTCACCTCAAGTGCTATGACGTATATCTTCATACGTTTAAGGGTTCTCAGGCTCTCCGTGCTATGCTGAACCCCTATCTAGAGAGCGGTGAAAGCACAGCCGATGCAGATACCCGGTGCCTTGAAGAAGTTTGAATGGCTGGCAAAGGTGATAAGCCTGCCCGGCCGCTTGCGCTGGCGACGGTGGTTGGGGTTCACTGCCCTCCTTGTTCTGGCCATGGTGATGATGCGCGAAGAGGCCTTCGCCCTGACGCCCACCACTCGCGCCACCGCTTCCAGCAGCTTCTCGCTGGAGGGGTGGGTCGCTAAGAACCTCACAACCAAAGCCCTGGGAGGCCTGTTCGATTTCCTGCCGGGCCGAGGCCAATCCGAGGAGGAACGCCAATCCGCTGTGAGCAGATACTTCGATCTTGGCGAACAGGTGCGTCGCATCGAGGGCGCATTGGCTCTATCGGTGGCCAGCGGAGGCATAGGCGGCGAGGACAACCCGGAAGCGGAAGCCCTTGAAGAAGAGTTGGATGGGTTGCGTGAACAGCGCGATGACCTCAGTGGATTGGTGGAGGCTGAACTTGAGAAAGTCGTCGCAAAGGTGCTACGGGAACAGGACCTGGATAGGAACTGGGGTCCCTTTGAGCCGCTGTTCCCTCCCGTGTCGTTCAGGCTGGAACGGCTGCCGAAACTTATCGTCGTCTCGCCCAGGGATCGCATAGCCACCCTGGAAGTCCATCTGCTGGAATCCGGCCTGTCCATTGCTGAACGGGAATCGCTGGAAACAGAAGTCGGCCCTGACCAAAACCGCTCGGCGCTGGTCACCGGCCTTGGTGGGTTGGCCACCTTTCCGTCGCTCGTCTCGGACTCCCAGTCGCTACGGTTTTCCCTTCAGACCATCGTCCACGAGTGGCTTCACCACTATTTCTTCTTCCACTCGTTGGGGCAGTCGTATTTCGATTCTGCGACCATGACGACTCTGAACGAGACGGCTGCGGACATCGGCGGGAAGGAGCTGGGCGACCTTGCATTCATTGCCCTTGGCGGCGAGATACCTCCGCCTCGCGACGCAGACTCGACAGAAGCTCCAATCGACAGCGACCGTTTCGATTTCAATCAAACGATGCGCGAGACCCGACTGCGAACCGACGAGTTGTTGGAAGCGGGCATGATCGACGAGGCAGAGGCGTACATGGAGGAGCGACGGCAGATATTCGTGGAGAACGGATATCCCATCCGTTTCCTCAATCAGGCATACTTCGCGTTTCACGGCACCTACGCGGAGAATGCTGCCTCCGTAAGCCCCATAGCAGGCGAACTGCGCAAGGTGCGGGATGACAGCGACGACATCGGCAGGTTCATCCAACGTGTCAGGGGCTTTGGCAATTACCAGTCGTTCAAAGAGTACGTGGAACAACTACCGTAGCCAGTGCCCTGGTTGCTCTGGCTTTCTGTGTACGATACCCTCCCTTACCAAGCAACCCTGGGGACATAGAGGGACACGCCATTCAAAGAATCAGCGATTTCCTTCGCACTTGCCGGCCCACCAATGTCTGGGGGCCTGTGGCTCTGGCTGCCCTGATTGTGGCGATGACTGTGCTTGCCCTTTTCGCCCGTGACCGCGCATTCTTCGTATGGGATGTCACCGTTGCCGGGTGGGTGATGGACATACCGGGTCCGGGAGTAAGCTCACTCATGGAAGCAGTGTCATGGGCCGGGGTTAAAATGGCCATCGTCATCATGGTACTGGCAGCAACGGCACTGGCCACCCGGTTTTTGGGCTGGCGTGCGGGATTGCTGGTGTTTTCTGTGCTGATTATCACGGCGGCGAACGAGGAGTTCAAGGAAATCATCGGGCGGCCTCGCCCTGACGACGTGGATGGACTGGGAAACAAGAGCTTTCCCAGTGGTCATGCGCTGTATGCATCGCTCCTGACGGGAGTGACATGGTTGTTGGTAGCGCCCAAGTTGCCCAAACAAAGCCATCGCTTAATCATGGCAGGAACATTTGTTGCCTGGCTGCTGGTGACGGGGATGTCCCGCATCCATCTGGAGAAGCACTGGCCGAGTGATGTGTTGGGCGCCTACCTGTTGGGGGCTGCGTTGCTACTGGTCATGGCGTGGGCGATTCCTATCTTGGATGGAATCGGGCGATCCTCTCTCGAATCCTCACCCGATGAAGGGGAGGCCTCTTGAAGAAATCCCTTGCCCAGCGGCTGCCCTTCTATTACGGCTGGGTCATCGTCGCATTCGGCTTTGTCTTTGGCGCTTTCAATGTTGGCATGACCTCCTGGGGGCTCGGAGTGTTTGTCACGCCTATGCAAGAGGACCTGGATTGGGACAGGAGTCTGGTCTTCCTCCCGATGTTGGTGGGTGCGTTGGTCACACTGCCGCTGGGCATCGTCCTTGGCCCACTTGCCGATAAGAAGCATGGGCCGCGACTCATGGCCATCATCGGTGTAATCCTGTTTGGTATTTCCCTCCTGTACATGAGGAATGCAGGGAACGTCTTTGGTTACATTCTAATTTTTGGCGTGGTAGGCGGGCTTGGGCGTTTCACAGTCCAGATAGCGCTGGTGGTCGTTCCCAAGTGGTTTGTACGCAAACGAGGGCTGGCCCAGGCTTCAGTCTCGGCAGGGTTCTCCGTTGGGCCGCTGATCTTCCCACTCATTCTGCAGAGCCTTGTCGATAGCATTGGCTGGCGCGATGCCTGGTTTGTGATGGGTATTGCGTTGCTGGCCCTGGCGCTGCCGGGTGCGTTTCTCATAATCCGATCTCCGGAGGATGTGGGTCTGCTGCCCGATGGCGATAAACCGGACGATTCGCCTGCGGACGCCCCGGTTGCTGCAAGAACTGCCGCTCCTCCCCGTGGCAACTCAGGGGAGGTCAGCCTGACGCGCAAGGAAGCGTTGCATACACGCCAGTTCTGGTATCTGGTGGTGGCGATAGGTCTTGCAACAGTAGGAATCCGGGGGATGATTCCCAACTTCCAGCCGTTCTTCATTTCCCTGGATTTCAATGCGACCACAGCAGCTGCATCCATCACCGCCTATGCAGTCCCTGCCATTATCATGGGGTTTGTGTTCGGCATCATGGCTGACAAGCAAGGGCCGCGAAAGCCTTTCTTGATTGTCTGTTGCATCGTTGCCAGCGGTCTCGTGCTGGTCTCTCTGGTGTCCATCATGCAGAACGTCGTCATGATGTTCGCTGCAATGATCTACCTGGGGTTTGGGCTGAACGCGTTCTTCGTGGTGAGTCAGGTCTTCGTCGCCAATACGTTCGGGCGACAGCACATCGGCGCGATTAGAGGGGTAATGCAGACTGTAAACAATCTGGCTACCTTCGGCGGGCCGTGGCTCTTCGGCGTCATGTACGACATTTCGTCCGAGTACATCGTGCTCTTCTCTGTGGCAGTGGGCTTCTGGCTTATCACCATCACTATGGGCACACTGGTCAAACCCCTCGTGCGACCACCGGCTCAACCAACGCCCGAAACATCCTGACATCGTCGCACCCTTGACCCTAACATTGAGCGTGTGTCTAATGAGGGTGTTGGAGTGTTCCTGATTCAGCGGGATTGGGTGGTATCGTACGCCTGTGGCAGACAACCAGAACGACCCTGCAGCTGCGAGAGACCTGTTATTGGAAACAGGGGAGGTCATCTCCTGTGACCTTGTTCCTCTGGGCTCCAACTACACGTTCCTGGTCAACCTCCAGGGTGAGGACGGGGAGCAACTTAAAGCCATCTACAAGCCTCGCAAAGGCGAGGTTCCCCTCTGGGACTTTCCCGGCGGTACGCTCCACCTTCGTGAATATGCTTCATATCTGCTAACGGACGCCCTTGGGTGGTGCTTCATCCCCAAAACCATCCTGAGAGACGGCCCGCATGGCACCGGCTCTGTGCAGCTCTATGTGGAGCACAACCCTAATGAGCATTACTTCACGATGCGCGAAGAGCACCACGACGAGCTACGACGCGTCTGCCTCTTTGATCTGCTGACGAACAACGCCGACCGGAAGGCGGGGCACACACTGCTGGGCGAGGACGGGCAGGTCTGGGGAATCGACCACGGGCTGACGTTCCACCCCTTCCCCAAGCTGCGTACGGTGATCTGGGACTTTGCCGATGAGCCTGTGTCGGAGCGTCTGATCAACGACCTGCGTGGGCTGCAAACACGGATAAATAACGTGGATGCGTCTGTGGCTCCTCTGCTGAATCTCCTTGACCCCAAAGAGGTTGAAGCGCTCAGTCTCCGACTTGCGGCCATCCTGGCCAACCCCGTGTTCCCTGACCTTTCCAACGCCCACATCCCCTGGCCGTACATGTAGCGGTCTTAGACTGACTTGCTACGGGGGCCCAGATCGACAGTAGCACTCCTCCATCCCCCTCGTAACCATTAGGGCCCAGGGTGAAACCGCGACTGGTATACTGTGCTCTACAAGCTTCTTTTATGTACTGGGAGGAATGAACAATGCCATCGTTCGACGTGGTTTCAAAAGTCGATCTCTCTGAGCTAGATAACGCCATCAACGGCATCGGGCGCGAGGTCAAACAGCGCTACGATTTCAAGGGAACATCGTGTGAGATTGAGCGGTCTGGTGAGAAAGTAACCATCCTGGCAGACAACGAAGTGCTGCTTCGCCAGATGCAGGAATTGCTTGCGACGTATTGCGTGAAACGCGGCGTGACCCATGATTCGCTTGAGTACAAGACTCCGGAGTCGGCTGCCAAGGGTGCACTTCGACAGGAAGTGACCGTGCGACAGGGTATCGAGCAGGCCATCAGTAAGAAGATCATTCAGGCGGTCAAAGGGTCCAAGCTCAAGGTGCAGTTGGCTATCCAGGGTGATGAGCTTAGGGTGACCGGCAAGAACCGGGACGACCTTCAGGCCGCGATTGAGCAGATGAAAGAGATGAAGTTGGGTCTTCCTCTTCAGTACGTGAATTTCAGGGACTAGCGCCCCCGGCGGTTCACCCGACGGATTGGATCCCGCCCCTTCGGTTGTTCGGTATCAGGCTCCTCATCGCCTTCCACTGCGCGAACGGCCCTGCTGCTCAGCTTTCGTGCTATGAACGACAACGGCACAGCCAACACGGTTGTGAGGATTAATGCTAGAGCTCCTTCTACCAATGCCTTCCCCGCGAAACCACCTTTGAACAGCACGAAGAACGTCACCATGAACCCTAAAAACATGACGAACCAGAACAACGTTCCTACGAGCATGGCGATGCCGGTCATTGGGCCTCCGTGTATGGGAAGTAAGTGTTTAGGTTCTGCGGGTTCTTGGTTTGGATCGCGTCAATGCCCTCTTGGTGCTGCGTATCAGCCGTGTGGTGAGGGCCAGAGGAAGCAGGCCGCTGCTGACAAACCCCACCATTTCAGGGTTTCCGGATAGTACCGGGTTCTGCCACTTTCGCAACGTCTCATGGGTGATAGGCCCCTCGTTTGCAGGGTCTTTGAAGGTTGTCAGTGGGTACCAGCCATTTCCGTTGTGGCTGTAGGACGTGCCGCCCGCCTCTTGCACAAGAATTATCCCGGCCGCCACGTCCCAGCAATACGGATTTCCGTGCAGCGTGTACTGATAGGTACCGTCTGCAACCATGGCCAGCTCGGAGGCGGTGCTGCCTACGGACCGTTGCTGGCCACCGTTGGCTAACAACTCTTTGCTGGGCCTGAACCTGCCCGGAAGGAAGCCACCGCGTACTACTACACGTCCCGTTATAGGTTTGTCACCGGGTGCTACCTGCAGTCGAGTCTCGCCTTCCCAAGCGCCGCCGCCTTTGCGGGCATGGATGATGCGACCCTCTTTCGTTTCCGGCCAGGGCATGAAGATGGCACCCACCACGGGAACCCCGTCTTCAACAAGGGCAATGGAGCAGCAGAAGGACGGTAGCCCGTTTGAGAAGTTCGTCGTCCCATCCAACGGGTCTATGACCCACATGAGCCCTGACGATCCCGATTCTCTGCCGCCACCCTCTTCACCCACGAAACCGTGGTCGGGGAACCTCCTGGCGGTCTCCTCTGAGAGAAAAGCCTCGGAAGCTTTGTCGGCCTCTGTTACCGGGTCCTTCCATCCCTCTTTGTCCTTGTACTCCACAGCCATGGACCGCTGGAACCGATCCATCAAGATTCGGCCAGCTTTTCCGGCAAGCTCTACAGCCTGCTGTTCTATGTCCTGGAGTTCCTCGGGGGAGAGGGCCATGTGCCAACCTCGTACAAGATATCTGCATGGTACCACCTCAAGGCTCACCCTTGACCCGGAATACCTGACGGTTATTGAAACGAGCTTAAACCCGACACTGTAAATGACCAACCCTGCCTGATAAAAGTTCTCATCCCGAGATTAGTCGTGGACCATTGGCACCCGTAAAAGCCCGTAGGTGCAGGATCGATCCTACCGCAGGCACATGGGAGGAGGGTGATGTCCTGCTGGTATACTGGTGACATGCCGATTCAAGTACTTTCCCACGAAGTTGCTGCCCGTATCGCGGCGGGTGAGGTCGTTGAGCGGCCAGCCTCCGCCGTGAAGGAGCTTGTGGAGAACGCAATCGACGCTGGGGCGACCTCCGTGCAGGTGGAAGTGGTGGCAGGCGGCCTTGAGGGCGTCCGCGTTGTGGACAACGGCCACGGCATCCCAGCCGCTGAGGTGACGAGTTTGTTCCAAAGGCACGCGACCAGCAAACTGACCTCTGCCGACGACCTTAACAGCATCCTGACCATGGGGTTCCGTGGCGAAGCGTTGTACTCGCTGGCTGCCGTGGCGGAAGTGTCGCTTCTCACTCGCACCGCCGACCAGGAGGTTGCGACGTTTGTGGAGGCCAGCAACGCGCGAGCCCTTCGGCAAGAGCCACGGGGTGGGCCTGTGGGCACCACGGTGTCTGTTACCCAGCTCTTCGATCAGGTCCCAGCAAGGAAGAAATTCCTCAGGACAGCCAAGTCCGAGCTTTCGCGCATCCACACCGTCTTGACCCACTACGCGCTGGCCCATCCATCAATCCGCTTCAACCTCGACTCCGACGGTCGGAACGCCTTCTCCTCACCCGGAAACGGCGATATCCGTGAGGCTGTGGCCGCCGTCTACAACCGTGAGATCGCCCAAGCTTTGCTGGCTGTGGAGGGTACCAGCGATGACGGTATTAGCGTGACCGGGCTGGTCAGCGCACCGGACCTTCATCGCGCCAATCGCAGCTATATCGGCCTCTACGTCAACCAACGCCCTATCCAGAGTCGGACGCTTACGTACGCCGTCACAGAGGCCTATCGTGGGATGATGGCCGGCGACCGCTTCCCGCTGGCGATCCTGATGGTCGATGTCCTCCCGGAGGATGTGGATGTGAACGTGCATCCAACAAAATCAGAAGTACGCTTCCGCGTTGAGGGCGATGTGTTCAGCGTCCTCCAACGTGCTGTTCGGGAGACCATTGTGGCGGGGTCGCCGGTGCCGGAGATAGGCGTTGCTGCATCGAACCGGGGTGCATCATCGACGCTAGCTGCGAATCGATTTCCGGAGCGTAGCCACGGAGTGTGGGGCGGCTTCTCGTCGGGTTCAACTGTCGATGCAACCGCGCAATTACAGATGGGAATGCCTGAACCTGCAGCGCAGAACGCGTTCCCCATGATGGACGCGCTGCCGACGTTGCGGGTGCTGGGCCAGAGCCAGGAGACCTACATCGTGGCCGAGGGGCCGAATGGACTTTACCTCATCGATCAGCATGCTGCCCACGAATGCGTGGTGTACGAGCGTTTGAAAACTGCGGCGGCCACGCACAACCCAGAGGTGCAGGGGTTGTTGGAGCCGGTAACGGTTGAACTGACGTCGTTTCAAGCGGAGACGGTCCATGAACAAGGCGAGGTGCTGGCCCAATACGGCTGGGACCTAGAGCCTTTTGGCGATAGGACGTACCTACTACGTGGCGTTCCTGCAGTGCTGGCCACTAAGGGGCCTGCGAAGTCGTTCATCGAATTGCTCGACGGTGTTGGCGAGGCTGTGGAGTTCTCCACCTGGGAGGATCGCATTGCTGCCACGGTTGCGTGCCATGGATCGGTGCGGGCTGGCCTGGTGCTCAGCCATGAGGAGATGGTGGAGATGGTTCGGCTGCTGGAAAAGGCGCAACAGCCACATACTTGCCCACACGGTCGACCGACGATGCTCCACCTCAGCGCGAACAACCTTGAACGCCATTTCAAGCGGACTTAACCGAGGTTAGGTCCTGGCCCCGTGTGATCTGGCGGTTACCCAACGGGGTTTCCGTTACTCCCATTAGTTACTCTCCCTTGAAGCACTTCCGACTATAAGGGAAGGGTAACGGTCACTATTGAGCCCTCACCCCGCATCGCGATAAGGCCATCGCGTTGCAGCCCTTGAAGCAGGTCCAGCAGCCACGGTTGGTCGCCAGAAATGTAGTCAGGCTTGACCACGGTCCCCAACGTCGGCAAATCACACGACTCGCCGACTGCGAGACCCCTGAGATGGTCAACCACCCTGCCGCGATAGTACCTGCTTGAGCCCTCGAATTTCTCTGGCTTCGTTTTGTATGGACCGCGCGATTCGGCAACTGCGCCATTTGTCGCAAGGAACGCCCCCGCGGCCTGGCAGTCGGAACGAACAGGGCACAGGAGACAGGTGGGACGTCGAGATGTACAGACTGTTGCTCCCAAATCCATTAGCGCCTGGTTCCAACTCCACGCTTCACCGTCCGGGAGCGCCTGCGCGGCTACGTTGGCCAGCTCTTTCTCCGGCGCGCCCTCCGGGCCGTAGAACACCCTGCCGAGGACTCGACAGACGTTGGTATCGATGACAGCTACCTCTTGGCCCAACGCAAAACATGCCAACGCAGCTGCTGTGTACTCGCCGACACCGGGCAACCCTCGCAAAGCCTTCAGGTCGGATGGCAGCACACCCTCGTACAACTCTGTGACTTGCGCCGCCGCCCGTTGGAGGTTCATAGCCCGACGGTTGTAGCCCATGCCGGCCCATGCTCTGATGACATCGGCGGCAGGGGCGTCGGCCAGATTGTGGAAGGTGGGGAACTGCTTGAGAAAGGCTAAGTAAACGGGGATGACACGGTCTACCTGGGTCTGTTGAAGCATCACCTCGGAGACCATGATGGCGTAGGGGTCACGCGTTGTTCGCCATGGGAGTGCGCGGCTTTCTTCTTTGAACCACGCCAGGAGAGCATCCTGTACTGTGGTTAACGTCTTTGTTGGTAAATCCGGCACCTGCTCCCCCGTGGTGATGCTTTGGTCAGAGTCTAACGTAAAATACTTGCGCTCGCCGTGAGTCCCCTGTATCGTTTCTATGTGCGGCCCGCTAGCTCAATTGGCAGAGCAAATGACTCTTAATCATTAGGTTCTCGGTTCAAGTCCGAGGCGGGTCACCACTTCACCCCTACATTTTGGAACCCTACACTTATGCCGTAACCCCGGGGATGTGTCGGAATTGGCAGACGAGCATGACTTAGGATCATGTGCTTAACAGCGTCCGGGTTCGAGTCCCGGCATCCCCACCATCATAGCTAGTTCGTAGCTGAGAGACCAGGGGACTTCAAGTAGAGGAAGTTACTAGGGTTCTGGCACTACCGTGAAAAGGAGTGCAGGGGAGCGGCTGCCCTGTTGCCTCGGAACGTAGCATTCGAAGATGACCCAGGGGT
>JAPYRQ010000065.1 GCA_029936935.1 Dehalococcoidia bacterium
ACCCTGAGGAGTACTACAGCTTCGTGGCATCAATCACTAAGGGTGAGCACCGAAGCCTGCGTATGCTGGTGAACGGCCTCATCTCCATGCAGTACGATCGCAACGATATGGACCTGGCACGAGGTCGTTTCCGTGTCCGCGGCGACACGTTGGACATCTTCCCTGCATATGAAGAGTTGGCAGTACGCGTCTCGTTCTTCGGCGATGAGGTGGAGCAGATCCTTGAGATAGACCCGCTCACTGGCGAAGTACTGGCGGAGCGCGATGAAATCCAAATCTACCCGGCGAAGCACTTTGTGACCAGCGATGAGAAGTTGGAAGCGGCTGTTAAAGGCATCAATCAAGAACTGAGTGAACACCTGAAGTGGCTGCGTTCCAAGGACAAGGTGCTTGAAGCGGCCAGACTCGAACAACGCACTCGCTACGACGTAGAGATGTTACAGCAGGTTGGCTACTGCTCAGGCATTGAGAACTACTCACGCCACATCAGCGGGCGTGAAGCTGGTAGCACCCCGTGGACACTGTTGGACTACTTCCCTGAAGACTATCTCCTGTTCATAGACGAGTCCCACATGAGCGTCCCCCAATTCCGGGGTATGTACCACGGAGACATGGCACGCAAGAACACGTTGGTGGAGTTCGGCTTCCGGCTTCCTTCGGCAATCGACAACCGACCGTTGAACTTCGATGAGTTCACTGAGCGCACCAACCAGGTCATTTTCGTCTCAGCCACGCCTGGCCCCTACGAGCATGAGCTTGTGGGCAACCCGGTGGAGCAGGTTATCAGGCCTACCGGCTTGCTAGACCCCACTTTTGAGGTGAAAGAGACCAAAGGGCAGGTAGACGACCTCCTTGAGCAGGTGCGCAAGCGCGTAGAGAAGGGCCAGCGTGTCCTAGTCACTACGTTGACCAAGCGCATGGCAGAGGAGTTGTCTGACTACCTCTTAGAGATGGGCGTCCGCGTCAACTACCTCCACTCTGACATTGAGACGTTGGATCGAGTCGAGATACTTCGCGACCTACGATTGGGCGTGTACGACGTCATCGTCGGAATCAACCTGCTGCGAGAGGGGCTGGACTTACCGGAGGTCAGCCTTGTTGCCATCCTGGATGCCGACAAAGAGGGCTACCTGCGGTCGACATCATCGCTTATCCAGACCATGGGACGGGCTGCTCGCCACGAAGAGGGCCACGTCATCATGTACGCGGATAGAACCACTGACTCCATGCGACGAGCCATCGACGAGACCACGCGCCGCCGGAAACTCCAGGGAGATCATAATACTGAGCACGGCATTGTACCTGCGGGTATCAAGAAGGAAGTGCGTGACATAACGGAGCGAGTGCGTCAGGTAGCGGAGTCGCGCGCTACATATACTGCTGGTAAACCAATACCTGCCGAGGAGCAACACCTCTCTCGCGATGAGCTTGCACGTTTGGTCTATGAATACGAGCGACAGATGAAGCAAGCCTCAAAACAGCTTGAGTTTGAGAAGGCGGCAATGTTGCGTGACCAGGTTCTCGAGCTGCGTCGACTCATGGCCCTGGAGCAGGACCCCCTCATGCCAATCCAGTCCTGAGGCCCTTAGGGCCTTCATCTGACGGAAGCAATGTCTTCAGTTCTTGGGCTCCCCAACAGATACTTGCAAGCAGTAAATGCCCAAAGGGCCAAGTGGGTGCCCCGCGACGCGAGTCCAAAGTTGACCGGATGCATCAACAATTGACATTAAATGTGGGTTTTCCTACAATAAAGCCAAGCTGAACTCGTGTATGTACCAAGCACATGAAATGAGGTGTAGAAATGCCTACCATCACGCAAGAGCAGGTCGTTGAAGCCCTTAGAGAGGTCTTTGACCCGGAGATTCCAGTCAACGTCTATGACCTTGGCCTCATCTACGGCCTCGATATCGATGAGAAGAACAACATCGGCGTTACCATGACGCTGACCGCCCCAGGCTGCTCCATGGGCCCGCAGATCGCCCAGAACGCAGAGTGGCGCATCGCAGAGATCGATGGCGCTGGAGAAGTCTCGGTGGAGATGGTCTTTGACCCGCCCTGGACGCCGAACTTGATTACCGAAGAGGGCAAGAAGCTTCTTGGTATCGACTAGCCCTATATTAGAGGAAAACATATTCAACCAGGCGTCTGCATTGGGTGTAACCGCTGAGTAATCTGAGGAGAACCGATGGCCACTAGAGAACCAACCCCCCAGGAGCAATCGCGACTAGATGCCATCAGGCAACAGTGGCAACAGAAGCGCAAGATCACTGAGCGCTTTGACAAGATCAAGCACAAAATCGCCGTCTACAGCGGCAAGGGTGGAGTGGGCAAGACAACGGTCTCCGTCAACCTAGCCACCACGCTCGCAGCCCAGGGCAACCGCGTAGGCATCTTGGATGCGGACATCGATTGCCCCAACGTCGTCAACGCCATGAAGGTGGAGTTGATCCCGGGCTACAAGGACGGCGAGTTCACTCCTGCAATCCAGTGGGGCGTGAAAATCCTCTCCATGGGCTTCTTTCAGGAGAACCAGGATGAGGCCATCATCTTCCGTGGACCTATGATTCACAACACGCTGAACCAGTTCATGGAAGGCACGGATTGGGGCGAGTTGGACTACCTCATCGTGGATATGTCCCCCGGTACGTCCGATGCAGCATTGACCATCATGCAGACCCTTCCCTTGGACGGCTTTGTTATAGTGACTGGCCCGCAGGAGCTTGCCGCTCTGGACGCCAAGCGTTCAGTGAACATGGTGAAGAAGCTGAACATGGCTGTCATAGGCGTGATGGAGAACTTCTCCGGAGAGATGTTCGGTACCGGTGCAGGCGAGGCATTGGCTAAAGACATCGATGCGCCGTTCCTCGGGAAGACCGAGCTTCGGCCCGACTACAAGGACACATCCAAGCCCAGCGTGCTGATCAGCCCGGCGGTCAAAGGCGAGTACGAGGCCCTGGTCGGTAAGATCAACGATTCGCTTGAGAACCTGGCGACAGTTGAGTAACTGAATTGCGATCCTAAAGATACCAATTGAAATCCGTCGGTAAGCCCGGCGGATTTTTATTGGCGGAACTGTTTTCGGAGGGCGACACCGCTCTGATGCTGAACGTTGGGTGCCCACGCCAACGCGAATTGGGGCAAGTACCCTGTCAGATTCGGCGAAAACGCGTCATACTGAGATATCCGGGTATTCCGACTGTGAATTTCGAGAGGGTTTAGTTGATGTTAGAAGTACCAAATCCTGGTGCTCAATCGTTGAAGCCCTATGTGGGGCTGCTTGATGACAATTTGCTCGCGGAGTTGGAATCGCTTGGCTCCTCGCTGAAAGGCGCTCGCGTCGCGCACATCAATGCCACAGCCACCGGAGGCGGCGTAGCTGAGATCCTCCAATCCATCCTCCCTCTGTACCATGGCCTTGGCGTTAATGCGCCGTGGTTGGTGCTTCAGGGCGAGGATGCGTTCTTTGATGTGACCAAGCGGTTGCACAACAGCCTTCAAGGGGCGACGGGTGGCATATCTCCCAAAGACTGGGAGATACATGGTGAGTGGAACCGGAAAAACGCCGCTCTGATGACCTTTGAATACGACGTGATTATCGTCCATGACCCTCAACCTGCCGCACTACGGGAGTACGCCCGTCACGCTGCTAGCAAGTGGGTGTGGCGCTGTCATATTGACACCTCTGAACCTGATGAGAACGCCTGGCGTGTGCTCAGCGGCCTCATCTATGAGTACGATGCTGCTGTGTTCAGCCTACCGGACTTCGTTGGGCCACGGATAGAACACCTACCGATATCCATCATCCCACCGGCCATCGATCCGTTCATCGCCAAGAACAAGCAGATGTCGAAAGATGACGCGATGGCAGTCGTGGCCCGGTTCGGTCTTGACCCCGCGCGGCCATTCATTTCGCAGGTATCGCGTTTCGATCCATGGAAGGACCCGCTGGGCGTCATTGAATGCTTCAAGCTCCTCAAACGGAACCACCTCGACCTGCAACTGGCGATGCTGGGCAACTTTGCCGATGACGATCCTGAGGGCCAGATCATGTACCAAAAGGGTCTGGATGCCGCAGGCGGTGTGCCTGACCTCCATATCATTACGGGACTGACCGACCTGGTGGGGCCGTTCCAGGCGCAGAGCAAAGTCATTCTTCAGAAGTCCCTGCGAGAGGGATTTGGTCTAACGGCTACAGAAGCCTTGTGGAAGGGCACACCGGCAACGTGGGTGGCTTGCGTCTTCAGGTGGAAAACGACGTTGACGGGTATCTGGTGGACAGCATTGAAGAGTGTGCCGAGAAGGTGGACTACCTGCTCACCCATGAACAGGAACGTGTGGCTTTCGGCGCGGCTGGCAGGAAGCGTGTCCGGACAGAGTTTCTCCTACCAAGATTGCTGCGAGACGAGCTCAAGCTACTGAACGGTTTGTTGAATAGCGAATAGGAAATCTCGAAAATCAAAGAGGGCCGTGGAGAATAACCTCCACGGCCCTCTTTTTTGTTTCTTCAGTCTAGCGTTAGGACGTCATCCGTTCTTTCCACAGGTTCATCCAATCGACAGAGCTCGGTACCACCTCGTTGATCGCCAATAGGTGTTGGAAGTGGTTCTCGTCGGGGTCACGGAGGATGTACGGCGGCTCATTGCCTTCCTGCATGTCGCGGATTGCCGCCAGGAGCTGCCGCCGCGCCGCTGTGATCGCCTTGTCTGTGTAACCCAGCTGCTCTTTGGTTCGATCCTGGATGGGGCCTTCGCTGTTTGTGGCCCAGAGGTCGTGTACCTGGAAGTTGGGGCCCATGCCGATGAAGCTCTTGTTCTTCATCTCACTGCGATCTTGCATGAAGCGGTTCTCTTCCGTCCTGCGATGCCGATAGTCCGGGCCGATCTCCTTGGCATCCTCCGCCTGCATTCGCTCCTTGTCCACCGGCTCGGCCACATCAAAGGTTATGCGAAACTTCCAGTGGTGCGTGTCGTCTATTGGCACGTGGTAGTGGACACCGCCAAAGAGGGACGCGTTGGGGAAGATGAAGTTGGTGATTCTGACGTACTTCTCCTCTTCGGATGGAGTTCGGACTGAGAAGATTCTAATCCCGTAATTGGTCTCCTCCACCTCGATTTGAGGCGCAACGTCCTGCCCGAAGAATGCATTGCTGCTCGTTGATGAGCCTGCAACGGAAGGTCGGTTGGGGTCGTCCTTCACGAACTTGTGCAGGTAGGACAGGTGCTGAGGGTCGATATTGCCCTCATTGGCCTGCAAGTAGTTGCTTTCATTGAAATACTTGGTGACATAAACGTGCGATTCTGGCACGTTCAGGAAGTCGAAGGCAGGTAGGAGCGGTGCTTCGCCAGGCCCCATGTACGCGAAGATGATGCCCACCTTCTCAACACAGTGATAGGCGGTGTTCTTCACCTTGTCCTTGAAGCCACTGCCCTCCGGCTCTCCGGGTTGCTCAATGCAGTTCCCTGCGGTATCGAACAGCCAGCCGTGGTAGAGACAGCGCAGACCACCGTCCTCGCATCGACCGTAGCTCAGGTCTGCCGCGCGATGGGGGCAATGCAGTCCCATCAGCCCTGGCTTGCCGGTATCGTCGCGGAAGAGCGCTAGCTCCTCGCTCAGAATCTTGATGCTTACCGGCTCGCCACCCTCTGGTAGTTCTTCTGAAAGCCCGATCGGCTGCCAGTACCTTCTGAATAGGTCGCCACCAGGTGTTCCGGGGCCGGTTTGGGTTATCAGGTCATTTTCTTCACGAGACAGCATGGTGTTCCCCCTTTTGGTTGATATGTGATCCTATTTTGGTATGCGTTCCTGCCAGAGGCTATGCCAATCTGTCGACTTGGGGCCGACCTCGTTGAACGACACCATATGCCCGAAGCTGTTGGAGCCGGCGTCTCTGGCCACGTACTTTGGCTCGCCGCCTTCTTGGACAGTACGCACAGCGTCCAGAAGCTGTCGCCGAGCAGCAGTAATGACCTTATCGGTGTAGCCAAGGTGCTCTGTTGTCCTGTCCTGGATAGGACCTTCACCGGCGGTGGCCCACACATCGTGGACCTGGATGTTGAAACCCATGCCTGCAAAGGTGGTATCCTTCATCTCGCCTCTGTTCTGGAGGAAGCGGTTCTCGGTGTTGCGGTGGAGGTGGTAATCGGGCTTCAGATCGCCGACGTTCCCCGCGTTGAGCTTCGTCTTGTCCAGTGAGCCCGCCCACACTGTGGTGAGCTGATACTTCCAGTGGTGGGTATCGTCAATGGGCACGTGCCAGTGCATGCCGTGGCCCTGATCGGCAGGTGTGCCGCCAACGCCGCCGGGGAATGCGTTCATGTTAGGAAACACGTAGTTGGTCAGGCGCAGGAAAGTCTCGCCCTCCTCCGCGTTACGCGTCGTGAAGATGCGCAGACCGTAGTTCGTCTCCTCGATCTCGATGACCGGCGCCTTATCCTTACCCAGAAGCATGTCGAACGATGCCTCGCCGCCTTTTACCAGGTCAGCGTTGGCCCTTGGGTCATTGATGAACGCCCTGTGTAGGAACGAAAGGTGCTCCGGGTCAAGGTTGCCCTCGTTGCCCTGCAAGTAGTTGCACTCCTGGAAGAACTTGGTGACAAACCATTGCCCATCGCCAGCTTGCAGCGCGGGGTATGCAGGGAGCAGGGGCGGTTCGCCCTGGCCCATATAGGTGAAGATGAGCCCCGCCTGTTCCTTGCACGGGTAGGCAGTCTGCTTCACCTTGGTTTTGAAGTCGCTTTCGGCAGGTTCGCCGGGCTGTTCGGTGCAGTTCCCTGCCGCATCAAAAAGCCATCCATGGTACAGGCACCGCAGGCCACCGTCTTCGCATCGACCGTAGCTCAGGTCTGCCGCACGATGGGGACAGTGGAGGCCGAGCAAGCCGGGGCTCCCCGCATCATCGCGAAACAGCACCAGATCCTCGCCGAATATCCGTATGCGAATGGGCGCGCTATCGAAAGGAAGCTCCTCAGAGAGGGCAGCCGGCTGCCAGAAGCTACGCAGGAGTATGCCTCCCGGTGTGCCTGCATCCGTTTGGGTCAAGAGGTCATTTTCTTCTTTGGTGAGCATCGGTCTCCTCAGCAGCAATTGCGTTGTCTTCCATTATCGCTAGCGCCTCATATGGGTCAAGTTTCCCGCCTGACGACCAATGGTTTTCAGCGCGGTGTCAGACCGATGTTGAATCAAGTACACTGTACGAGGGGGCGGGACAGACCGCCCTTTAATGCTGTCAAAGGGACGTTAGCGTGGAACTCAGTCTCTCTGCCTACATAGCAATCTTCCTGGGATCGTCCGTTGTCGTTGTGTTTGCAGCAATAGCGCTCGGGAAAGCCGGGGACGCCATCTCTTCAAACACCGGGATGGGGCACCTCTGGGTGGGATTGATTCTTATTGCCGGCGCAACATCGCTACCAGAGCTGGTCACTACCATCACTGCTGTGCAACTGGATAATACTGACCTTGCTGTCAGCATTATCACGGGTGCCAATATGCTCAATGCGACAAAGTTGGCGATCATTGCGGGGCTTTTGGGTGGACCCTTCCTCTATCAACGACTGTCCAGGGGGCAGGAGATCCTTTCCATTGAGGCATTGGTGCTAACCGGACTGGCGGCACTATTCATCACAATCGGGTGGGGCGCCGCATTTTTCGGCGTTACCCTTGCCGCCGTCCTGATACTGGCTGCCTATCTCGTTGGATCGCGGGTGTTGTATACAGCGAGCATTGGCGATTCTGCACCGGAGGTCGAAGAGCCTGACCACTCATTGAGGTGGGGCTGGACGGTGTATCTCCTGGCCGCTGCTGCAATAATGGTATCTGCAACGGCTTTGACCATCAGCGCGGATGAGATCGCTCAAGAAACAGGCATCGCAGCCAGCTTTATTGGAGTCCTCGCCGTAGCATTCGTGACCACAGTGCCGGAGTTGACCGTAGGCATCACCCTGATGCGTCTCGGAGCTCCAGAGATGGCGGTTGCGGAGTTCCACGGGAGTAATGCGCTCAACATCGCAATTCTTGCGATAGCAGACCTCACGTACCTGGACGGCGCATTATTTGAGGATCTGGATAATAGTAACCTTCTGGCGGGGTTGTTCGCGGTCGTGTTGGTGGGGATGAGTGCGCTCCAGATTAAGCTGCGGAGACGATTGAAACACTTCTCTCTCACTGAACCGAGTACCTTTGGATTCATAGCGTTGTACGTGGGTGGCCTCTTCCTGGTGTTCCAGGCTACTTGAGGCCTTATATACCCCTGTCCATCGTCTCTTTGAACAGCGCAATGAAGTTCTGAGCAGGGACGGACATCGATTTTCCCATCAGCGTCACAATCCCGGCCTGCTCCATGGGCATGAGGACTGCAAGGCTAAGTATCTCCAGGTTATCCTCGTCGCCCGGTTCTAGTGATAACCGGGGCCCCACAGAGATACCCATGCCCTCTGCCACGTACTTCTTGATGACGTCCATGCTGTCTAGCTCCACTACTACCTCCCATGAGAGACCCTTCCTGCGGAACTCGTCCTCCAACACCGTCCTCGTGTGCGTGCGCGGCCCCATTAACACCAAAGGCCACTCAGCTATCTGATCCAGGGAGACCAGTGGGTCGTTTGCCACAGCGTGTCCTTTAGGCGCGATGAGAACCCGTTCGTAGCCGAACACCCCTTGGAACTCAAGGGCGGGGTTCCGCTCCGGGCCGGGGACAATGCCCATATCCACTTCACCAGCCTCTACCAGCTGGATCACCTCATCACGTCGCCTGGAACGGATACGGATCATCACGTGGGGAAAGGTGGATTGAAAGACCTTCACCCCTTCCAACAGCACGTGGGGAATGATGTCTGCGGTGGATGCAATGGTGACCGGCCCTTGCTCTTCCTTCCGCGAGGCGTCCACAGCCAGCGAGTCGATGCCCTCCACCAGAGGTGTCGCCAGCTCTGCCAGGGTGGAGCCTGCCAGCGTCAGTTGTATGGGGCGCTTGACCCGATCGAACAGGGTGACACCCAGCTCGTCTTCAAGCTTCTTGATGTGTGTGGTGACAGTAGGTTGTCCTACATCCAGTTCATCTGCAGCGCGAGAGATGCTTCTCAGGCGGGCGGCGGCAGCAAAGCTACGGAGTTGTCGTAGTTCCATAAACGTTCCCTTAATTATTTATTAATATGATATTAATAATCATGTTATATGTCTATACGCAATGATGATTCAAGGACATACTGAATTTATAGGAAATAACAGAGACCGCTCTAAGAGGGGGCGGAAATGCGAAGGAGTAGGGAATGATTGGGAAGATTTTGAGTGCAGTCCGCGAGATTGGTTTGGCAACCGAATTTGAAGGTTACCTCAGCAACCTCTGGACGGATGAGGTTGGCGCCCCGGCACCGACTATCGAAGAAGCACGCAAGCAGTATCGAGTGATGGTCAGCGAGCGGTCATCGGTAATCGGTAGCTTCTAAACAGCAACACTAGATATATACGCCAAGGCAGGAAGGTCCTCTTTCATGAAGGAGGACGCCCGCCTTTTTCTTTGCCTGGACTTCGTCGGGATCGCAAGGTGACTGGGACCGTCCGCCACACCACCTTGCAATGGTCATCAATGCAACATCGGGAAGCTTCAGGCCGGTGGTGTGCGCTTCCAAACCCCGTGGGTGTATTCCCCAGAAACCTGTAAGTGCGACCCTGTAGAGAGTGAGTTTGCGCTATGGAGAATCCAATATATTGAAAAAAACGATACTAAATATCATAAAGTATGTCTAGACGTGATGTTTATAACAGGGGATACTAGGTACATACAAACAACAAAGACCGCTTCAAGAGGGAGCGGAAAAGGAGAAGGGCATGTTTGGGAAGTTTATCAGCGCAGTCCGTGGTTTCGGCCCGGCCACCGAGTTTGAGGGATACCTCAGCAATCTGTTGGTCAATGAGACCGGTGGACAAGGACCAACTGTTGAAGAGGCTCGGAAACAGTACCGAGTCATTGTCACAGAGCGGTCAGGTTTCATCGACCGTTTCTAGGCAGTAGCGCTACAAACAAAGAAGGCGGGTTCGTTCTCTTGAAGAAAGAGAGTGGCCCGCCTTCTTTATTGTGCCCGAAAACGTTAGTCGCTTGAAGGTTCCGGCTGTGGTGTATGGACAACTTCTGCTGATTCGGTGGTCAAGGGGTGCTTGCGACCCGATGAGCCATCCTTGAAGGCTGGTACCAGGAGAATCGGGGCGATCACCGTGGTGACTACCGTCATCATGATGGCCACACCAAACACGTCCTGATTAATGACGCCTCGTGAAAGTCCGATGCCTGCGATGATGAGCGCTACCTCGCCTCGAGGAAGCATTCCCAGACCAACACGCCAAGCACCCTTCCTGTTGAACCCGACTGCTAAGGCAGGCACGCCTGACCCAACCAACTTACTGATGACGGCCAGGACGGTTATCACTGCACCAAATCCCAGGACTCCACCCATGGAGCTAACGTCTACAAGCATGCCCATGACTACGAAGAAGATGGGTACCATGAAGTGGTAGACACCCATCAGGTTCTCTTCAATGA
>JAPYRQ010000066.1 GCA_029936935.1 Dehalococcoidia bacterium
GTTCAAAAGTGGAAGCGAGATACGGGTTGCCACTGAAGAGATGACCAACCGGTTCCCAGGCACCTACAACGCCAGCGTTCTTCTGAAATCGGACGGGAGCACCGCGCTGACAGACCCAGATACCGTTGCTGTCGTTTCAGCACTGCAGGGGTTCTGGTCTGACAATGGGATCGTGGGTTTGAGTACATCGTATGTGGACGTTGTAGGCAGCGATGTCGACTCTCAGGAGGCCATAGAAGCCTCTCTGGCCTCCCAAGCGGGTATCGGCAGCCTAATCACCGATGACCTGACCAAAGCAAACCTCCAGCTCCTCTTGAAGAGCGGCGACAACCAGGCCATGCAAAAGGTCGTCGATCGGACAGACGCGTTCCTACTGGCGCAACCCCTGCCTGACGGGGTCACTGCTGAGTGGGGCGGAGAGACGTACCTGAACCTGGTCTGGCAGGACAAGATGGTCTCGGGCATGTTCAAGGCCTTCATGGGAACCTTTGCAGTCGTTTTCATTCTTCTGGTGGTACTATTCCGCTTCGTACGATGGGCGGTGCTTGCCATTCTGCCTCTCACCGTCTCCATTGTCCTGGTCTACGGCGTCATGGGATTTGCTGGCAAGGACTACGATATGCCCCTGGCCGTCCTATCCACACTGGCACTGGGGATTGCAGTAGATTTTGCCATCCACTTCATCCAACGCTACAGAGAGCTTGCAAAGGAGACCGTACAGGGGACGCCAGTGATGGGCCAGATGTTTGAAGAACCTGCTAGAGCCATTTCCCGGAACGCATTGATCGTGGCGCTAGGGTTTTTGCCCATGTTGTTCGCATCGCTGCTCCCGTACGTAATCGTCGCAGCGTTGATGTCGTCCATCATGGTGTTGAGTTGGCTGGTATCGCTCCTGCTGCTTCCTGCGCTCATAACATTGTTCAAAAAGGAGCACGGCAAGGAAGAGGTAACTGCTTAACCCTCCAGGGGCGGTCCTTATACTTGTGATGTTGTAGGCGCAGTAGCTAAACTAGCCCCATGATCATCGACTCGCACGTGCATGTGTTCTCGTCAGGCTTCCGCGAACGTCGCGAGGAGCTTGTGCAGTGCGATGCCACGTTCAGGGAGCTGTACAGCAACCCCAAGGCGATTTTGGCCAGCGTTGATGACTTGATGGACGCTATGGATGCCGCCGAAGTGGACGCTGCCGTGGCTGTGGGCATCGGGTGGCAGGATATCGATCTTGCACGTGAGGCCAACGACCATTTGGCAGAGGCGGTAGCAAGCTCTAACGGTCGCCTCATCGGCTTCTGTGCTGTCAACCCGGCCTGGGGCGATAACGCCGTCACGGAGGTTGAGCGATGCGCCGCGGCAGGTTTGCGAGGCATCGGCGAACTGCATCCGGACACTCAGGGCTTCAACATCGATGACTCGGTAACTTTGGCACCCATCATGGAAACGGCCAAACGGCTGGGCCTCCCGGTGGTAGCCCATTCATCGGAGCCGGTGGGGCATACGTATCAGGGCAAGGGGAAAGTCACCCCTGAACGGCTCCTCAGTTTCATTGAAGCGTTCCCAGATCAGCCCATCATCGCAGCCCACTGGGGCGGCGGACTGCCATTCTACGCACTGATGCCGGAAGTGAACGCCGCCCTGTCCAACACCTACTTCGATACCGCAGCATCGCCGTTCCTGTACGATGCTCAGGTGTTTTCGACAGCAGCGGGGCTGGTGGGTGCTGGCAAGATACTCTTTGGCACGGACTTCCCGCTCATCAAGCACCCTCGCCTCCTGGAGCAGGTACGCCAGAGCGGGCTATCTGCCGATGACCAGGCACGTATCACCGGAGGGAACATCGAACAGCTGCTGGGACTGGCCGGCTAGCGGCATCATGGAAACACTACCGGATCACCTTCAACCAGGCCTGGACATCGTGTTGGTGGGGCTCAACCCCTCCATCCCTTCGGCGCAGACAGGCCACTACTTCGCCAACCTCCGTAACCGCTTCTGGCCAGCGTTCAACGGAGCGGAAATGACGCCTGAACCGCTGACTGCCGAGACCGATTATCGTGTGTTGGAGTTCGGCATCGGCATGACGGACATCGTGAAGCGACCGACCCCGGGCGTGGGCGACCTCAAAGCAGCGGACTTCCGTGACGGCGCTGTCGACCTGAAGGAGCGTTTGCTGGCCAATGCGCCACACATCGTCTGCTTCCACGGCATCATGGCGGCGACGCACTACGCCAAGGTGGTGAATAACGACCGTTCCAAGATTGCCCTTGGCCCTCAATCCTGGAACATAGGTGCTTCCAAAGTCTTCGTCGTGCCTAACCCAAGCCCGGCCAACGCATCGTTCAACCTATCTGACATCATTGAATGGTACATACAACTAAAGGAGTTCCGTGACGGACTCAAATCAGCCTGAAACAGTGCGACTTTTCATCGCCGCGGAGCTTCCTCCAGAGGCGTTATCCGCCCTGTCCAATCTTATCCACAGCCTCCGTGCATCGGCCCTGGGTGGCATGCGGCTGGTGGCAACCAAGAACATCCACCTGACCCTCAAGTTTCTGGGGGACACGGAAGTTGACCGACTCCCAGCCTTAATGGCAGGGCTTGATGCCCTGGGAGACCGGGCCTCAGCGTTCTCGATGGCGCTTGGCGATGTTGGTGGATTCCCCAACCTCAATCGCACCCGTGTCCTGTGGGTAGGGTTGGCGGGAGACATGCAGCACCTTGAAGGACTGGCTAACCTCGTCGAAGAAGCTTGCGTTGCACTCGACTTCACGGCGAACGCTCAACCCTTCAGTCCTCACTTGACCGTGGCACGGATGCGCGACTCCGCATCGCCAGAGGAACGTAGAAAGGCCGGAGAGACGTTCACATCGCTCCCTTGGGAAAAGGGAGTCCCCATCCCAATAGACTCGTTCCATCTCATCAAGAGCACGCTGACACCCCAGGGTCCAATCTACGAGACGCTCCACACCGTGTCCCTAGGCTTGTCGCCAAACCCTTCTTTGCCGTAGAGTGCGGGCATCTTGAACCACGGAGGCCCACATGGACTCAAACGAATTCACAGATTTCCTTCGCCAGCGCATCGATGCCCGGGTCATGAGTGCCGCTGACGACATTCGAACCGGCGCAGCGCCAATCAGTGGCGGCATTGCGTCTACCATCACCAACATGGAGTTCCAGGCCCACTCCCGTGGCTTGGTACTGGCGGTGGTGGATGCCCTTGTTGAGTTGGGGTTGGTGGAGCAGGCCAAGTAGCGTTTCCACCTGCCCTGTCTCCATACTAAATATTCCGTTAACACCTACAGATTCATCTTGTTCAGTCCAGGTGTTTGTGATAATATTCTCACTGGTTAGCGGGCGTCAGGGGCTGCCTCGGCAGGTATGTTGTCAGCGACCACCCTTGCGGGAAATATCCAAACCGTGCGGGTCGTGTGGCTTGAGGAGGTCTCCCGTTGGAGACGAGTACCCTACCCCGTTGTCAAAGTTGTAATTCAGGCGACTTGGTTCCCCTTTCAGACTTTGGAGGCCAAGGCGCAGCAATCCACTACAAAGCATGGGCATGCACCAACCCGGAATGCGGTTTCAACATCAAGATCCGCAACGGTGACATCTATCTGAACGAGCCCATCAGCAATGGTTCCATGCACACACCACGAGTCCGCTAACACTACGTTAGTAGCTTCTGTTGGTTTGAGGCCAGACGCATACGCCGTGGTCATGCTATGCCTTGCGTAGTAAGCAGTCCTTTAGCAATGCCCCTTCGTACTGATAGTAGGTATACTAAGAGTGAAGACATGCGGAGGGCAGACGCTGGTGGTTGCTGAAGGCAGTACAGCACAACGAAGGTTGCTGGGTGCATCCCGAACGGGAATCGCCTTCCTGGCTGCTGGTTCACTTCTGTTGGCTATCGTCGGGGCCTTCTTTGCCTATCAGGCATACATCGACACTCGCTACGACGACGTGGTGGTCACCGCTCCTTTGACGCTCCCCACTCAGCAGGAGCTTTTCACCCCCTTCAGTCCGCCTGCCGCCATCATCGACCTTCCATCAGAAATCGCAAATGGCGACTTAACCCTCGCCTCGCTCTACCCCGGTACAGAGATTGCCCCTCAGTTCTGGGCTAACCCGTTCTGGGCTAAGGACGTGGACGTTGCCAGCATCACCGCCGGGTTCCTGCCGCTTTCAGAGGTAACGCTACCCGACAGCGGGCTTGGGCCAGCCACTCTGGTGCGTATCCCCATCATAGGTCTTGAGGTGGGGACCATTGAGTTGACTTCCCTGCCCTTCGGCGATGGGGAGAAGTATGCCGCGGCGTCCTTCGAGCTTGGCATCATCCCCGGCCAACCGACCCCCGGTGAGATCGGCAACACCTGGCTCTTCGGCCACCTGGAGAGCCCCATTCGCGGCGAGGGCTCGGTCTTCCGCGATCTGCCCAAGGTCCATGACTTCCTGCGACAGGGTCAAGCTGTTTACGTCATCATCGACAGCGTTGACGGTAGTTTCCTCTACCAGGCCACGGAGTTCCAAATCATGCACAGAGATGACGTGAGGTTGTGGGGCTCAACGGGTAGGATAGCAACGCTGGTATCCTCATGGCCTCGCTTCAAGTACGACGAACGTGTGGTCGTCACCACGGTGTTGGTGGGAGTGAGGCTCAATGATTCTTCTGACGTTTCTTGACGCACCACCACACCCCTGCTAACGTTGTTTGAAAGGCTATGACGGAGACGAGTAGTCGGAAAAGCCACCTCCAGCGAGTCCGGTACGGTGAAAGCGGACAGGCAGGCATCTGACGAAAATCCCTCCCGAGCCACTCTCCCAGGCAAGGCTAGGCCTGCTAAGAGATGTCGGATACCCACCGTTACAGGGGCAGGGACGTGATTGCGTCCTACAGAGTGCTCCTCTGAGTGTCAGAGGGGAACAAGGGTGGTACCACGGGTCTTTTGAGAACCCGTCCCTTTCCAGGGGCGGGATTTTTTATTTGCGGGGCGTTCCCTGCACCCAGGCTGGGAGTAGTCGACATTTTCAGTACGGTATAACGCTCTGAGGAGTCGCGAACCAAAGAGAGAGACCGTCAGTCACACGGGTCCAGGGTTAAACCCTGGCGAAGGGAATACAGATATGTTTCAGCCAGTGTCCAGCAAAGTGAGTTTCCCGGAGCTTGAAGACCGGAACCTGAAGCTATGGAAAGAGCGTGAGGTGTTCCGTCGTACGTGGGACGATGCTGCGGATAAGCCGCTGTTCATGCTCTACGAGGGGCCACCCACAGCCAACGGTACCCCCGGCATCCATCACGTGCTGGCTCGTGTATTCAAAGACGTCATCCCTCGCTACAAGACCATGCAGGGCTTCCGAGCTTTCCGCAAAGGCGGCTGGGACACCCACGGGCTGCCAGTGGAGATCGAGGTAGAGAAGCAACTTGGCATCACCACCAAACAGGAGATCGAAGAATACGGCATCGATAAGTTCAACGCCCTCTGTCGAGAGAGCGTCATGCGCTACGTAAAGGAGTGGGAAGAGCTGACGGAGCGCATCGGTTTCTGGATAGACATGGACAATGCCTACATCACCTTTGATAACGGTTACATCCAGAGCGGCTGGTGGATCATCAAGGAGTTGTGGGACAGGAAACTTGTGTACCAGGGGTTCAAGGTCACGCCCCACTGCCCCCGCTGCGTCACATCACTCAGTTCCCACGAGGTCTCGCTGGGATACCAGGAGGACACGGAAGACCCATCGGTGTTCGTGCGGTTCCCCATGAGCGCCGAGCAGGACAAGGCTCTGGATGCCGTAAAGTCGATGGGTTGGAGCGACTCAGGCTGGGATGGGCCAACCCCATCCGTGCTGGCTTGGACGACGACGCCCTGGACGCTGACAGCGAACCTGGCCCTGGCAGTTGCACCCAAGGAGGAGTACGCCCTTGTGGCCTCGCCTGACGGCGCAGAGCGACTGCTCCTGGCCAAGCCACGTGTTGAAGAGGTGTTGGGTGAGGGTTGGACAGTGCAAGCCACATTCAAGGGCAGCGAGCTTCAGGGGCTCCGCTACGAGCCACCCTTCGTCAACGCTACCGAGCACGAGGGGCAGCCCTTCCATCACCGCGTGCTGCCAGCCGACTACGTTGGCATGGACGACGGCACAGGAGTGGTTCACACGGCCCCTGCCTACGGCGCGGAGGACCAGGAGTTGGGGAAGACGTTCAATCTGCCTACCGTCCACACCGTTGACCTTCAGGGACACGTCACGGGCGACTACCCTGGCACCGGCAAGTTCGTGAAGGAAGCAGATGTCGATATCTCAGCAGACCTGACAAAGCGCGGCCTGATGTTCCGACAGGAGGCCATCCTTCACACCTACCCCTTCTGCTGGCGTTGCGGCACCCCGCTGCTGTACTACGCCAAGCCCTCCTGGTACATACGCACAACGGAGTACAAGGACGAGATGGTGGCACTCAACGGTGACATCAACTGGCACCCGGAGCACATCCAGCAGGGTCGGTTCGGGGAGTGGCTCCGCAATAACGTGGACTGGGCCATCTCCCGTGAGCGGTACTGGGGCACACCCCTTCCCATTTGGCGATGCGATACGTGCGACGAAGACGAGTGCTTCGGCGATCTGGACACGCTGCGTGAGCGAGCTGATGCAGCAACAACTGGGGCGCTCGACCTGGACGGCCTAGATCTGCACCGCCCGTACATCGACGAGGTGACGGTCATCTGCAAATGCGGCGGCACGATGCATCGTGTACCCGAGGTGCTGGACTGTTGGTTCGACTCTGGCGTGATGCCCTACGCTCAGTTCAACGCCACGTCGAGTGACGATCCGATGTTCACCGGCGGCCAGTTCCCCGCAGACTACATCTGTGAGGCGGTTGACCAGACACGAGGTTGGTTCTACAGCCTCCACGCCCTGGCTGTGCTGTTGCGGAACAAGCCTAGCTACAAGAACGTCATCTGCCTTGGCCTCATCCTGGACGACCGTGGTGAAAAGATGAGCAAGACCAAGGGCAACATCGTGGAACCATGGTCGGTCATCAATGCCCACGGTGCAGACGCACTGCGATGGTACCTGCTGACGGCGGCACCTCCCGGCAACGCACGACGCTTCTCCCAGGACCTGGTGGAGGAATCGGTTCGGAAGTTCTTGCTGACGCTGTGGAACACCTATAGCTTCTTCGTCACCTACGCGCTGCTCGATGGCTTTGAGCCTACGTCGGCGGATCCCGGTGAGCCCGTGGCGGAGCTTGACCGTTGGGGCATATCGGAACTCAACCAGCTGATAGTAGACGTGACGGCGGAGATGGAGGGCTACAACCCCACAGACGCCGGACGCAAGATAGAGGCCTTTGTGGGCGAACTGTCCACGTGGTACGTGCGGCGAAGTAGAAGGCGCTTCTGGAAGAGCGAGAACGACGGCGACAAGCGTTCCGCCTACCAGACGCTGTACACCTGCCTGGTAACGCTGAGCAAGCTCTTGGCACCGCTGACGCCCTTTATCGCGGAGGAGATGTACCAGAACTTGGTAGTAGCTTCAGACCCATCGGTGCCGGACAGCGTCCACCTTGCGGTATTCCCCAAGGCAGACACCGCTCGCATCGATAAGGAGCTTGGCGAGGCCACCCAGCTTGTCATGAAGGTGGTCAGCATGGGTCGCGCAGCCCGACAGAAGGTGCAGGCCAAAGTGCGCCAACCGCTGGCCGAAGTGCTGGTCATGCCCAAGACCGCTGCGGAGGGGGCGTTGTTGCTGCCTCTGGCGGATCAGGTGCGCGACGAGTTGAACGTCAAGCAAGTACAGGTGATCAGCGACGCTGAGGCGGCCAAGAACCTTGCTGTGCGACTGAACGGCTCTGTTGTGGGCCCTAAGTACACTGACAGGCTCCCTAGCCTCCAGAAGGCGTTTGGTACAGCCGATAAGGAAGCGGTCATCAAGGCTGCACTGACAGGCCAGCCCGTCACCGTTGGCGAGTTCACGCTAGATGCGGAAGACCTGGATATATCGCCATCCTCCGACAGTCCCTTCGCAGGTGTGCTTGACGGTGGCTACTACGTGGCTATCGACACTCGGATGACGCCGGAGTTGAAGCAGGAGGGGTTGGCGAGAGAGCTAGTGCACAACATCCAGAACATGCGTCGCACAGCCGACTTCGATATAGCAGACCGCATCGTGGTGTGGTACCAATGCGATGCAGCGCTCCAAGAGGTGCTTACATCAGACGCGATGGGCGAGTACATTCGCACGGAGACGCTGGCGGTGCGTGTGGAAGAAGGCACACCGGACGCTGACGCCCATGTGGAGACACTGAAGATAGAGGGCATGGAACTGACCATCGGCGTAAAACGCGCCCAGGGCTAAGCCCTGGACCCAAATGACCTGACGGTTACCCAACCGACCCACGCAAAGGCCGAGCTAGGAAACGGGCTAGCTATCGCTGCCGGACTCGCTGCCCTGCATGGCCTTGAGATGCAGTGTGTTGCCTTCCCGTGACCATTTATCCGACAACAATGTGCTCGATGACAGCAGCGATTGCAACGTCTTGTATCGAGACGAGCTCAGCTTGGGTACACCAAGGACTCGCGCTGCCTCAGCTGCCGCCCTGGTGCCGTTCAGAATCCCTGTTGTCTGGCCTACTCGATTCGACCACCGTTCATTGATGTCCGTATCCCAGGCGATGCCGTTCGTTGATGGGGCTGCTTCCGAAGCTGGCGTGGGGGTCGGCTCCGCAGCTTGTGGGGGCAATATCGTGGGCTGCGGTGGAGTCATCGCTGGAATAAAGCTCGGCGTGGCCGGTAGCGTCATAGTAGGCGGCGGTGGCGTCACCGGCTCGTAGGCAGCTGGAGGAGTAATAGGTTGCGAGGTCACCGGCTGTATTGGTGCTGCGGGCTGCGGTCGTATCGGTTGGGGCGCAGCAGGTTGAGGGCGTATCGGCGGTCTCGCTATTGGCCTTCGCTGTGACGGTGAGGGTCGAGGAGCAGGTCTTACAGGAGTCGCAAGTGGTTGTACTGGCTCAGGTTCTGCTTCTACGGCAGCAGGTTTTCGACCTCTGCCAAGCAGGCTGCCTACAACCGGTATTCTGGAAAGGCCTGTGCCTTTTTGCTTCACCAGGATATCGTTTGAGTTCTTCTCTTTTGTGATTTGCACGGTGGATGCGGACTCAAGGAACTGGGTGAACGTTCGATAACCCAACTCCTTGAAATCGAAACTTGGCTCAATACGGGTCATCGTCTGATGAAGCTTTGAGCCAACCACCCTGCCATCAGGATCTGCCGAGACCTCGATAGCGCGCTGTAGGAGGCCTTCCAAGTCGGTAGGAACAGCCGCGGCCTTCGTTGCTGCTGCCCGTACCTTTGAGGGGCTCTCAAGATAGATATATCGGTCACACGCACGCACAAGCGTCGTAGAAACGACGTCTCGGCGTCCAGCGCCAATGACCGTTTTACCCGCAGAACGCAGCTTGCTCACCAGTGTCACGAAGTCACTGTCCGCGGACACGATGACGAATGTGTCTACCGGAGACCGATAGAGCAGGTCTACTGCATCGATTGCCAGACTGATATCGCTGGAGTTCTTGGCCACTTTGGCAGCATGGAAATGATGAACCGCTTCTATACCCAGTTCCAAGACCTGATCCCTTTGCTTGCCTGCTGCAGACCAGTCTGCATACGCTCGTTTTACGATGACTCGACCAAGATCAGAGAGTTGGTCAAACAATCCTTGAATGGAGTTCAATCCAACGTTCTCAAAATCAATCAGGACCGCAATCTGTGCCTCACTCATATGTTCCTTCTCTACTGGCATTGTTGTTGTGGTGTGATAAGTCCGATGCTCACCCACTCTGCATCCGGAGGCGATTCTGTGAAGACGCCTGCCGCAGCGGTGGTTGATCTATAGTTACTTGATGAGAGCAACAAACTTAAAGGGTGCATGCTTCTTTCAATGCCAATCATTCAACAAAGAAGCGCTGTAGCCCCAAGATGATTATAGCCTTGTGCCCCAAGGGTGTCCACGTAATCCATACGCGCCTACTGGCTTCGCACTCTAGCCATCTCTTGCTGGAGCGCCGCCGGGTTTATTCCGAGCGCAACAGCTGTCTCAAAGTCCACCGCCGCACGAATCCCATCTCCTAACGCGGTGTACGCCATAGCCCGACTGGCATGGGCGGATGGTAGGCCGGGTTCCAACAATATGGCCTTGTTCAAATCATCGACGGCTTTCTGAGGTTGGCCCAACCTGCCTTAGGCGCTACCGCGATTGGCATAGGCGCGTGCCATATCGGGGTCAATCCGTAACGCATCGCCAAGGTCAAGGATGGCCTGATCGTATTGGGTCAAGACGAGGTAGGCGGTGCCCCTGTTGAAGTAGGCAAGTCCGTAGCTGTCATCTAAATCGATAGCCTGGTCAAAGTCCTTGATAGCTTGGCCAGTCAGACCCCTCGAACTGTAGATGCGTCCCCGATTATTGAATGCAGGAGCAAGTCCCGGAGCCAAATCTATCGCCGCCGAGTACTCGCCA
>JAPYRQ010000067.1:0-5791 GCA_029936935.1 Dehalococcoidia bacterium
GTTCTGAACGGCAAGCATCAGGATGACGCCCAAGGCAGATATGGCTATCTGAAACGTGAACAGCGGCTTGATAGGAACCGTGGTAGAGAAATAACCCCAGATGAACCGCGATGTCACAGAGAATGCTCCGAAGAGGAAGACGCCGAAGGCTGCGGTCTTGGCATCGAATCCCACCTCTCGGAAATAGGGAATCCAGTGGGCTTGATACCCCGGAAACCCAAACATGCCCACAAACATGGCCAAGGTGAGCATCCAGAACACCTTCGTTCGGAGGGCCTCCGCTCGAGTGAAGCTGAAGGGCTTCTCTATGGGAACCGAACTCATGCTGCTTCCCACTCCGGAAACGATATCAGAAGCATCGTCAGAGATGTCACCATCGGGAAGAAGTCCCATGTCCTCGGGTCGGGAGCGGACGAAGACCGTGAGTGGCAGCACAAGCGCTAGGATCCCCACGCCCGTCCACAGCCAGGCGTCACGCCAGCCCAGCCATGCTATGAGACCTGTGAGCATGAGGGGGAACAAGAGCGGCCCCACCGGTGGGCCTACCTGAAACCACATCATCGCCTGGGCGCGACGTCGCACAAACCACTTCACCACCAGCGATTCCATGATCACCATGCTGCCGATGGCTGTTCCTGCGGCCCCGACAACCCCGTACCAGAAGAAGAACTCGAAGGCGCTGTCTGCCCATTTGACCATGATGAAGGAGAGGGAGAGGAGCACTGCGCCAACAGGCATCATGACTCTAGGTGCCCACCGATGCTCCGCCAGCGGCCCGGCGAACGCTGCGAGCAGCCCGCCTACCATGGTGCGCATAGCGAGGCTACCGAACACGACGCCTGAACTCCAGCCGACGTCGTCACGCATGGGGTCAAGGAAGACGCTGACGGTAAACCCTGTTCCGCCAACATTGATGAGGCCCAGCACAGAGGCCATGGCTACGATCCACCAGCCGTAGAACAGCCTTGGTTTCCTGGTTGCCTGCGATGTGCTCACGGGCCTCCTTGGTAATTTCCACTAAATGGGACATAGCCTATCCACGGAATTCTTGTGTTGACCCGCCGAAGGCGATATGGGTCCAGGGCCTAGCCCTGGCTAGACGATGCCGTTGCCGGTGCGCAGTCGCAGGTAGTCCTGGAACTTGGTTTCCAGCCCTGGATTGGTCAGGAACGCGCCACGTCTTGCCGTTGTGATAGTGGTGCTTGCCTGTTGCTCAACGCCTCGCTGGATCATGCAGTAGTGGACGGCTTCGACGACCGTGATGACGCCCAGGGGATTCAAGCTTTCATCGATGGCACGGGCGATCTGCTGCGTCATGCGTTCCTGCACCTGCAGCCGACGGGCGAACACGTCCACCACACGGGATAGCTTGGACAGGCCGGTGATGACGCGACTGTCCGGGTTTGGGATGTAGGCAAGGTGCACCACGCCCCTGAACGGCGCGATGTGATGCTCACACGTTGAGGTGAACTGGATGTTGTTCTGGATGACCATGTCGTCGGAACCCAGTGGGAAGTCGTCCTCATCAAGTTGGAAGATGACCTTCAAGTGCTCTCCCGGGTCGGCCACGGTGCCCTGGGTGTAGGTCAGCAGCGCGTCAGCCCAGCGCTCCGGTGTGCGGTGCAAGCCCTCACGCTCCGGATCTTCGCCAAGCAACTCCAGCACCTGCCGTAGCAGGGGCTTCAACTTATCCATTCGGTCCGATCGTTCCATTACTGTTCCTGTCTTTTGGCATAAGATGTGCGGTCTTCAACAGCGGCCTCAATAAACGCTTCCTGCCGCTCCCGACACTTATTGCAGTCGCCGCAATGCCCGCCGCCCGTGGGGGCCATGCAGGTCAGGCTGAGTTCCAAAGGTAAGTGGGCGTGGGTCTTGATCAACCCTGCCTTGGTCATGCCTCGGAATGGAGCCTCCACCGTGATGCGGTGTGACAAGCCCTGGCTGAGCGATGCCGCATAGCTCTCAAAGAACGTAGGCGTGGCATCCGGGAACGGGTTCCCGCCCAGCGATCCAATGGCGATGCGGTGGGTGTTGTGGGTGCTGCACCATACTGCCGAAAGGCCTATGAGGATCACGTTCCTCCCCGGCAGGTAAACGGAGCTGTCCGGCGCATCGTAACCCGGCGCGCCCTCATCGGAAACGCTCCAGTGCTCTCCGTAGACGTCTTTGACGGGTACCTTCAGGGTGGTGATTTGACCGACGTTGGGGTTGCCAAGAGCTTCGATGAACGCTATAAGGGCTGCAAGCTCCGCGTCTTCCCATGCCAGCCCTTTGCGGACATAGAGGGGCGAAACCTTTGCATCTTCTGCAAGATCGGCTATGAGGACACAGCTATCGAGTCCCCCGCTAGCTAGAACTGCTACAGAATCTACCAATTAGCCCTCCCTGTACGTGGCGTAGCTGGAAGGTGACTCCCACAGCCGAATTTCTGCCACCATAAGACCCTGACTGTGGGCCTGATGATAGATGTGCATTGCAATGTTCTCTGCCGTTGGGTTGCCATCCAGGAGATAGACGGGCTCTCCCAGGTCTTTGAGTATTGGAGCTACAGGGTCGTCGCGACGGAGCAACATCTTATGGTCCAGATTCTCATCCACCCAGTTTTTCACAACGTCTCTCACCTGCGTGAAGTCCATGACCATCCCCAGACTGTCCAAAGAATCTGCTTCCAAGTCCACTTCCAACAAGCCGTTGTGACCGTGGAGGTGCTTGCACTTACCATCGTACTCTAAGAGTCGATGGCCGTAGCAGAAGTCTACGGTTTTGGTGACCTTGTGACGCGCCATGGATTTCTCCTACTCCTGGGTGCCTGGCCCAGCCAGATGTCTTCCCGCGTCTACTCGCAGGGTCTCACCGGTCATGGTCTCGCTTCGCAGCATGGTGACCACCAACTCGGCTATCTCTGCAGCAGACGATTCTCGTTTCAATGGTGCTTGTGCGATGACCGCCTGCTGCCAGACAGCCTCACTGATGTCCGGCGGTCGCATCGTGGGGCCCGGCGCAATAGCGTTGACCAGGATGCCCGTTGCGGCAAGCTCCACGGCGAATGCCCTCGTCATAAAGTGCACAGCTGCTTTGGCTGTGAGATAGGGTAGGTAGTCATTATAGGGTGTCTCTCCGGCGGCCCAGTCCCCAAAGAGGACGATGTGGCCGCGCGTGGGCCCTGGGTTCTTTGCCATGACCCGCGCTGCATGGACGGCCAGCAGGTAGCTGCCTTTGGAGGTGGCCATCGCGGTGTCCCAAGCGTCTGAATCGAGTGTATCAAAAGGGTTTCGAGGATAATCCGACGCCAGGTTCAGCACAAAGCTAAGGTCACCCAGCTCCTTGGTTGCTGTTTCGACCATACTCTCGACGTCTGCTTCAACCGAAAGGTCTGCCTGAATGAGGGCCGTGCGTTGGACCATGCCGGCAACAGAACTTCGCAAACTCTCTGCTTCTTTAGCCGAATTGCGATAGCTGATAGCAAGGTTGATGCCCTCCTCGGCAAGCCGTCGAGCAACAATAGCGCCGACGCGTCTTGCGCCGACGATTAGGGCACCTTTGCCTTCCAGGGTTATCACGTTGCTCACTCCCCTTGAGACACAATGATACAGATAGGAATAATTATCTTGTTGGAAGCGCTGGCCTCTATTGTACCGCACCGGGGCAGGACCAGGGCTCACCCTGGACCCATATGACCTGGCGGGGTACATACAATAGTTGGCAACTTCCAAGTCCTCAGATAAGCTCAGAATGACAGAAACGGTTAAAACCGGTTAGGTACGCAGGAGTCGGATTAAGTGGCAGACAACGTGGCTAAAGGCGCAGCTGGTGGCAGAGGGCGAGTGCTTGCCGTCATATCCATTGCCACTATCCTTGCCCTCTCCATCTGGTTCAGCACCAACGCCATCGGCCCTGCGCTGGAACGTGAGAAGGGGTTCTCTACGTCAGACCTCTCATGGCTGACCATCGCGGTGCAGCTTGGGTTTGTGGTTGGCACACTGATCAGCGCATTCCTGAACTTGCCCGACCGCATTCCCGCACGAGTGTTGTTCGCAGTCGCCACCGGGATTGGTGCACTGTTGAATTTGAGCGTTGTGCCGCTGGACGGGTTTGGCCTGATGTTTCTTGTCCGATTTGGGACAGGCGTTGCCCTTGCTGGTGTCTATCCCACCGCCATGAAGATCGTATCCGGTTGGTTCCAGTCCGGACGTGGAGCGGCTCTGGGAGCCATGATCGCAGCACTGACCATCGGGTCGGGGTCGCCGCACCTGCTGCGCTCGGTCTTTGTGGATAACTGGGAGCTAACGGTGTACGGAAGCTCGTTGCTTGCAGCAGCAGGCGGGTTGTTAGTGCTGGCTTTCGGCGTGGATGGCCCCTTCGATGTTCGTGGCGCACGGTTCAACCCAAAGACCATGTTCGCCGTGTTCACCGATCGTGGTCGGCGACTGACCCTGCTCGGCTACCTGGGGCACATGTGGGAGTTGTACGCCATGTGGGCCTGGATTGGCGTGTACCTGGCTGCGGTGTACGGGGCACGGACGATCTTTGGCGGCAGCATCGCATTCTCCAGCGCGTTGGCGTTTACGGTGTTCCTGGCCGGGGCGGCTGGCAGCGTGCTGGGTGGGTTGGCCGCAGACCGATATGGCAGGACACTTGCGACGAGCGTGGCGATGGTTTTGAGCGGCGGTTCTGCGTTGTTCATCGGGTTCCTGCCAATGGAGTGGGGGCTGGTCATCGGTGTGGTGGCCATCGTGTGGGGAGCGTCGGTCATCGCTGATTCAGCCCAATTCTCCACGGCAATTACGGAACTGAGCGAGCCCCAGTATCGCGGCACCACGCTGACCTTCCAGACAGGGTTGGGATTCGCGCTCACTGTGTTCACCATCTGGCTTGTTCCGCAGCTTGAGGATGCCTTTGGCTGGGGTATCGCGTGGGCTGTGCTGGCAATCGGCCCGGCCCTGGGAACCGTGGCCATGCTGCGACTGCGTTCCTTGCCTGAATCAAATAAACTCGCTGCCGGCCGACGCTGATGGCCGACTTGGACGTCCCCGGTTACATGGAGTTCTTTGGTAACGATTATCTTGGCGCGTATCGCGAGACCATCACCCCGGAGAACGCCGCCGTAGAAACCGCCTTCGTACAAAAGGTGCTTGGGGTGCCACCGGGCGCGGAGATTCTGGATCTTTGCTGTGGCCATGCCAGACATGCAGTGTTGTTGGCCAAAACTGGATTCAAGGTGACTGGTTTGGACTTGAGCCAGCAGTACCTGGACCAGGCGGCGATGAACGCGGCATTGGCAGGTGTTGCGCTGGAGTTGGTGCATAGCGATATGCGCCAACTGCCCTTTGAGGCGCGGTTCGATGCGGTGGTGAACCTCTTTACCTCGTTTGGGTATTTGGACTCGGGCGACGAGGACATGAAGGTGCTACATGAGGTCTCGAAAGCGCTGAAGCCTGGTGGTAGATTCCTCATCGACCTGATTAACTGGGACTGGGTTGTCGCCAACAACCTTGTGGACGAACGCAAGGTTCACCCCAACGGTACCGTGTATCAGGAGCATCGTGAACTCAATCTGGTGAGGGGGACGATCCACAATAGCTTTGTGGTCACCACTCCCGACGGTATCAGCTACCCCTCGGACGGCCTGACCATCCGGCTGTACACACTGGCGGAGTTGACCGGGATGCTGACAGACGCGGGGTTTGCGTTCGAGGTGGTCTACGGGGGCTATGAGTCAGAACCGTACAGCAATGATTCCCGGCGCATGATCGTGATGGCGAGTAAGTCAGGGTAGATGTTATTGCCCGCT
>JAPYRQ010000067.1:5891-10358 GCA_029936935.1 Dehalococcoidia bacterium
CTATCCGTGGAAGGCATAGGCTAAACGCATGACCGAAGAATCAGATTTAGAATCGAATAAGCGGGAGCCTATACTTGAACCTGGCTCATGGCTTGATGAGGATTTGCAGGTGCGGGAGCATCTGGGAGGCAGCAGGAAAGTCGATGTCTACCTCTGCCATAGTGATGACCTGAATTCACTCGTGACATGCAAGGTGCTCAGGCCCGAGTACTGCATTGATTATTCGGCGTTGGAGGAATACTGTAACCACTCCTTCTAGTGCCACGCTGGGGGCCGTTTGGGACTGGGGCACGCGAGTAGCCTAGGCAGTAACACTTCTCGTGGCCTCATTGGAGCTTCCACAAGCGGCTGATGACAGAAGAAAGATGGACAGGGCTACAAGAGTCCACTTCATTGAACGTCTCACTCTTAAAATCAGATGCTAAGCTCTAATAAAAACGAACTTGAGCACGCATTGCCTTCCGGGCAGGTCAAGTAATTTAGGGATATCTCCACTTGAACTACCCTGACTCCCAGGCATCTAGGCGTAAAACCCTTAAGATTGTATCTGCGCCAAGGCATTGGGTAAACTCCTCGGAACCTTAACTTTTATTTGACATGCGCCCTATCTGACTATAGATTAAGAAGTAATTATGCCAACTATCATCCGCATCATCAAACTCATCCTCAAGAAGCACAAACGACGGCTCGCACTAGGATACATCTCAGTCATTGGCGCGGCACTCACGGCGTTGGCCGTGCCGTACCTCATCGGCGAGAGCATCACCAATGTCCTGAATTCAGGGGAGCGGGACGTTTCAGGGCTCTGGACTCTTGCGATCGCCCTGCTTTTGGCTGGGACGGCTCGAGGGCTGTTCTCCTTTGGACAGACCTTTTTCGCAGAATCGACCTCTCAGAAGGTCGCTTATGACATACGCAACTCCTTCTACAATAAACTCCAGCACCTGAGTTTTGCCTTCCACGACAAACAGAACACCGGCGACTTGATGTCCCGCGCAACGGCGGACGTTGAGGGCGTGCGCATGTTCATCAACATGGGCGCTGTCCGGTTTGGCTTTGTAGTTGCCATGGTGATAGGCATTGCCGTTGCCATGCTCTTAACAGACGTCAAGATGGGTCTGGTCAGCCTGGCCTTTGTGCCCTTTATGGCATGGCGGGCTATAACCACCAGCCGAATACTTCGGAAGAAGTGGATGGTGGTGCAGGTGGCAACCGGAGAGATGGTGACCACCATCCAGGAGAACCTGTCCGGGATGCGGGTAGTGAAGGCCTTTGCGGCGGAGGACTACGAGAAAGAGAAGTTTGGCGTACGGGCATTGGCGGTGCGGGAAGCGATATACGATGCCCAGAAGATGTGGGCCAAGAACTTCACCGTTATGAACTTTGCCTTCCTGGCAGCCCTTGGTGCCATCCTGTGGGTGGGCGGACAAGCGGTCATTGACGGTAGGGAAATTGATGCAGTGACCGGGGCAGTCGTTTACAACGGATTGACGCCTGGTGAACTGACGTCCTTCATCTTCTACATGGGTCTGCTGACGCAACCTGTGCGGATGATGGGCTTCATGGTCAACAGCTTCTCCCGCGCAGCCTCTTCTGGGCAACGACTTTTCGAGATCCTTGATTGGGAATCCCCCGTGGACGAGAAGCCTGATGCGAAACCCATGGAACGCGTCAAGGGCAAAGTCGTGTTCGACAACGTTTCGCTGTCCTACGATGGCGAGACGGAAGCGCTTCACGAGATCAATGTTGAAGTCGAGGTAGGGCAGGTCATCGCGTTGGTGGGCCAGCCGGGCAGCGGCAAAACCACCTTCACACACCTGATTCCCCGGTTCTATGACGTCACAGAGGGGTCGATCACCATAGATGGGATTGATGTCCGTGACGTGACGCTGGAGTCCCTTCGAAACAACGTCGGGATCGTGCAGCAGGACGTGTTCATCCACACGGCCAGCATCGGGGAGAACATCGCATACGGTAGAGGCGATGCCACTGACGAGGAAATCCGAGAGGTGGCTTCCGTCGCCCAACTCCATGAGTTCATCTCCGGATTGCCGGATCAGTACGACACAGTGGTGGGTGAGCGCGGAGGCGGCCTGTCCGGTGGGCAGAAGCAGCGGCTCTCCATTGCCAGAACCATCCTGATGAACCCGCCAGTGTTGATTCTGGATGACTCCACTTCCAGCGTGGACGCTCACACGGAGCATCTGGTTCAAGAGGGGCTGGAAGAGATAATGCAGGGTAGGACGACCTTTGTGGTCACCAACCGTTTGAGTGCGATACGCGGTGCCGATTTGATCCTGGTTTTCAAGGACGGGAACATCGATCAGCGTGGTACCCATGAGGAGCTACTTGCCAAGGGCGGCGAGTATTCGAACTTGTACGAATCGCAGTTGAAGCCTATGGAAGAAGCTACGATTCAGAAAGTCCAGCAGTCCAGCGAGAAGGATGGCTTAGATTGAGCACGCGTAGCGGCGGATACGGCCACCTCGGCCACTCCCATCTTGACGATGTGCTCATGGGCAACCTCTATGACCACGGGGTAGTCATGCGTCTGGTGAGGTATGCATTGCCATACCGCTTCTGGGCGATCATTGCGTTCATAGGCATGGTAGGCCACATCCTCACCATGGTTGCTCAACCGATCATCATCGCCTGGGGCATTAACAGCTTTGTGTTGGGTGTACAGGGTGACAGTGATGCGTGGGGTAGCCTCTCACTTGTCGGAATGATCTTCCTGGGCAACGTGTTGGTCAACATGGTGTTTAACTTCCTGCAGTACATCGCTCTGGCCCGCTTAACGGTGAACGTGCTGCACGATTTGCGAACAGAGATGTTTGCCCATCTCCAGAATCAAGCCACCTCTTTCTATGACCGGAACGAGGTAGGACGGATCATGTCCCGCATTCAGAACGATGTGCACCAGCTCCAGGAGTTCACGGACGTGGGAATCACCACCGTTGGCGACATCATGATGCTGGTATTCATTGCCGCCACAATGCTCTACCTGGACCCGATCCTGGGCCTGGCGACGCTCTCCCTGATCCCGCTGCTGATCATCACCATGATCATCTGGCAGAAGAAGTCCAGGCCTACATTCCTGGGTGTCAGAATTGCCATATCATCGGTGAACGGGAACATCCAAGAGAACGTATCCGGCGTCCGAGTCACCCAGAGCACAAACCGACAGGATGTGAACCTGGTTAACTTCAATACGCTGAACAAGAAACATCTTGATATGACCATCCACGCCTCCTGGCTCTCAGCCCTGCTGATGCCGGTGGTGGAGACCCTGACGGTGCTCTCTATGGGCCTGGTCGTCGTTGTGGGCGGCATTCGGGTCTTTGATGGAGCATTGGAAGTGGGATTCCTGGTGGCTTTCCTCATATACGTCCAGCGGTTCTTTGAGCCCATCCGGATGCTGACGCAGCAGTACACCATGTTCCAACGGGCCATGGCTTCCGGCGCTCGCATATTTGAGCTTTTGGATATCAAGCCGGAGATGAATGACAAACCTGATGCTACAGACCTGCCCCTTATCGAGGGCGAGGTGGTGTTTGACAACGTGTCCTTTGGTTACACGGCGCAGGAGGAAGTTCTCCACAACATTGACCTGCACATCAAGCCAGGGCAGAACGTGGCACTGGTAGGCCTCACCGGTGCGGGCAAGACCAGCTTGGTAGCGCTTATGCATCGTTTCTACGATGTGACCGGCGGAGCAATCAGGATTGATGGTCATGAAATCCGCGATGTGACGCGGGACAGCCTGGCAAGCCAGATGAGCATGGTGCTCCAGGAGCCATACCTCTATTCCATGAGCATCAAGGACAACATCAAGTACCGTCGCACGGAATCCACGGATGAAGAGGTTGTAGCCGCGGCCACGGCTGTGGGTGCCCACGATTTCATCATGGATATGGACGATGGTTACGACACCATGTTGCAGCAACGCGGCAGCAACTTGAGCATGGGCCAAAGGCAGCTCATCAGCTTTGCACGTGCCGTTGTGGCAGACCCGCGCATCATCGTGCTGGACGAAGCAACGGCAAGCATCGACTCGCGAACGGAGAGGGTGATTCAGGAAAGCTTGAAGGCCGTGCTGCGCGGTAGGACATCTGTGGTCATTGCTCACAGACTCTCCACCATCACCAGTGCAGACGTCATTGTGGTGCTGGATCAGGGCAAGATCATTGAGACAGGCCCCCATGAGGAGCTACTGTCCAAGGGTGGACTGTACGCGACCTTGTATGCAATGAATTTCGGTGAGCCCGGCCCGCAGTACACAAATGGTTCAGATGACCAGAACGGCACCGGCGAGCTACGGGCGCCGACCATCTAACCAGGGCGATGCCCTGGACCCATATACTTTGGCGGGCATAAACAAGTTTCCCACCTACTCATTCTCGGGCAGACTAATAACTGGTACCTCTTCAAACCCCTTCCTAAACGGAGGGGGTTTTTGTATGCTTC
>JAPYRQ010000068.1 GCA_029936935.1 Dehalococcoidia bacterium
ACTGTGGCCTTCATGCGAATGCACGTGATACGTGTCCTTTACATAAACAAAAGAATCATGGGAGTGGCTGCTTCTGGAAGTCTAGCATGACGGTTTGCCGTACTCAACGAGGGGTTGCTACCTTCCAACGGCCAGCCGAGACGCAAGGATGTCGGGCAGGACTGCTACTGCGATCTTGGCTTGAGCGGCCTCGATATCGTAGTCGACACGGTGATGCACAAAGGAATCTGTGCCGGCGTCGTACAGAGCATAGGCAGCGCGGGGGTCGCCGTCCCGGGGTTGGCCGACGCTACCGGGGTTCACTACGCATCGCGCCTGTGTCAGCATCTTCTTCTGGCCTTCTTGCAACTTGACGAATTGAGTTCCCTCTTCCAAGCAGATGAAGGGAATATGGGAGTGGCCGACCAGACAACTCTGGGTATTTATCTGGGTAAAGCTATCTTCGACTTCGGCCTTGGTCATCATCTGCGGGAGGAAATACGCCCAAACGGGGTCGCTTGGCGTGCCATGAAGCAGCGTGACTCCGTCCTCTTCTCGTCGTAACGGGTTGCCAGCCAGGAACTCTCTGTCCTCAGCTAACAGCTGCTCACGGGTCCAGAGCACGGCCTGCTTAGCATGTTCATTGAATTCGACTATCGAAACGGCATCGATAGCCGCCAGGTCATGGTTGCCTGACACAGCTGCAAGGGGGTATGAACGAAGGAGGGTGAGGCAGGCGTTGGGGTCCGCGCCGTAGCCGACGATGTCGCCGAGGCACCAGATACCGTCAAAGCCGCCCTGGGATTTTGCATGGGCAATGACCGCCTGCAGCGCTTCCAGATTACTGTGGATATCCGCAACCACCAGATACCGCATGGCACCACCTACCTTGAGTCGTAGCTGTGCGTGACAGTATAATGCAGGCCATGTATGTACGGGAATTAGGCGAGTTCGGATTGATAGAGCGGCTGTCGAAACAGGTAGCCGCATCAACTTCTGTATCCCAGGAAAAGAGCACGGCAACAACCAGCCTCACCGTCACCATTGGCGATGATACGGCTGCGTGGACCGTTGGTGGCGTAACTGAGCTTCTCACAACAGACACGGTGGTTGAGGGCGTGCATTTCACGGCCGAAACCAGCACGTGGAAGACCGTAGGATGGAAATGCCTCGCCTCAAACCTTAGCGACATTGCCTCCATGGGCGGCACACCGACGTTTGCTGTTGTCACCCTTGGGCTCCCCGAGGACACGCTTGTCGAGGATATGGATAACCTATACACCGGGCTTCTTGACGCTGCTACGACGTACGGCGTCACCATCATCGGTGGCGACATCGTTGCATCGCCCGTCTTCTTCATGACCATTGCCCAGACCGGGGTGATTGAGGTTGCGCCAATGCTGCGTTCCACTGCCCGGCCAGGAGACCAGATCGCTGTGACCGGAACCCTTGGCGCATCGGCCGCAGGGCTTGCGATCCTACAGGGGGAGACCGCCAGTGATGGCAGTGATGTTACATCTTTGATTGAAACCCATCAGCGCCCTAGACCCCGGATTGGTGATGGCCAAGCTCTGGTGAAAGCCGGCGTCCTCTGTGCGATGGATGTGAGTGACGGCTTTCTCAGTGATTTGAGGAAGATATGTATCGCTAGCGGACACTCGGCCCATATTAAGGCAGCTGATATCCCTGTCCATCCCAGCGCAATCAAGGCACTACCACAGACAGCTTTGGGCATGGCATTAAACGGGGGAGAGGATTACGAGCTACTTTTCACGGCATCGCCTGATGTTATTGCATCGTTGCAGGGGGTGTTGGAAAGTGGCTTCCACGTCATTGGCACCATCACTGAGGGGGAATCCGGCGTGGTCAGGGTTGTCGATAGAGATGGAGAGCCTCTGGGAATCGACGTTCAGGGTTGGGATCACCTCAAAACATGAACGATACATTTGAAATAATCAGCCATAGCGCTGAGGAAACACATGCCTTCGGGGTTCAACTTGGGCAGGCTGCTGAACCAGGTGATGTGATTCTTATGACCGGGGAACTCGGTGCAGGGAAAACCACCATGACCCAGGGCATCGCGGAGGGTTTGGGTGTGGCAGAGCGACCTCGCAGCCCAACGTTCGTCATGGCCACGGAGTACATGGGACGAATGCCGCTCTACCACCTCGACCTCTATCGCGTCGAACAGGCGGCGGAATTGTGCGAACTTGGGTTGGATGAGTACATGTCCGGCGATGGGATCACTGTCATCGAGTGGGCCGACAGGACGCCCGATGCCTTCCTTTCAGGTTGTTTGAGGATTTCGCTTGAGCCTGTAGATGACCTGGCGCGACGTATCACCCTGGCAGCCAAGGGCGATCGGCACATCGCGTTTTTGGCGTCACTACAAGCGCACACCACTGTGGAGAAGCGATAACCGTGGAACTTTGTATCGACACCTCCACGCGGTACGCGGGAGTCGGGCTTACGCAGGATGCGGCTGTCATCAAATCCGTTACGTGGCACAGCAAAAACAACCACACCCTAGAACTGGCCTCCACTGTGGCTCAAATGCTGGAAGACGCAGGAACAACTGTACAAGACATCCAGGTAATTATTGTAGCCAAGGGGCCTGGCGGGTTCAGCGCGCTACGCGTGGGAATGGGCCTCGCTAAGGGCATGGCTGAATCATTGGGCGTTCCATTGGTAGGTGTCAGTACATTAGAGTTGGAAGCAACACACTACTTCAGTGAGACGCAAAGCCCGTTGTGTCCAATGCTTGAGGTTGGCAGGGACCGCATTGCGTGGAGCCTGTATGAACGATCGACCGACGGTTGGGCTCAAACTATGATTGAACAGGTGACCACGTTAGATGCTATGGTGGATACCGTGCCAAAGGGCACCGTGTTCTGCGGGGAAGGCGCCTATACCACGGCAGCGCAGCTCCAGGAGTCAGCGAAGTCGAGCCTCATGGCTCAGGCAGACGAGCCACTCACGCGGCAAATTTCGATTCTTTCAAACTTGGGCTTACAGCAGATTGCGAAGGGCGAACCAAGCGACAACACGAGCATGGAGCCCAACTATCTTCGTGCTCCCAGTATCACGATGCCAACAGCATCAAAGCCGAAATAGCGGCACAATATAAAAGAAAACAAATTAGGAGGCAGACTCGTGGCAGATGTCCAAACAACCCTGGTATTGATCAAACCGGATGGTGTACAACGCAGCCTGGCTGGAGAAATCATCACTCGATTGGAGCGGAGAGGTCTCAAGCTGGTAGGGATGAAGCTTATACAGATTGATGAAGCGCTAGCTAATCGACATTACGAAGCACATGTAGGCAAGCCATTTTTTCCGGGGCTAGTACAGTTCATCACGTCCAGCCCGGTGGTCGCACTGGCAGTACAGGGAAAAAACAGCATTGAGGTTGTACGTCAGACGATGGGTGCTACTGACCCGAAGTCAGCAGATTCAGGCACAGTACGCGGCGATTTGGGGTTGGATATCGGGAGGAATCTGGTTCATGGCTCTGACTCGCCTGAGGCCGCTGCCCATGAACTCAGCCTGTTCTTTGGCTCTGGTGAGATCATTGACTGGGAGCGCAGCATCGACGGATGGATAACGGAGTAGGCTACTGTACCTGGACCAAGGGGACAGCGTCTCTCCAAAGCTCTTCAAGTCGGTAGTATTCTCTCTCCTCTGGCGAGAAGACATGGATAAGTACATCCCCGTAGTCCAGGAGTACCCAACCACCTTCAGCTGTCCCTTCCTTGTGTCCAATGTGTATGTTTTCAGTCTTAAGCTGAAGGGCGATGTCATCAACAAGTGCGTTGATCTGACGCATACTATCGGCGCTTAACAACACAAAATAATCGGCGAAAGTGGCTACACCCTGAATATCTAGAAGGATGATATCCGTGGCTTGTTTGTCACTGGCAATCTCTACGGCTCTCTGGGCAATCTCAAGTGGTTCAATGTTTGGCATGTGACTAGTATACGACTGATGAAGTGGTTGAGCCATGTGTCAGGCGAAACACGACTTGCTTTGTCCTTGATTGGCTTCCAAGGCACGGCTTCCAAGGCATTACATAGGGATAATCTACGTTCTTGTAATCTTGGTCTGAATTTGGGGAACCTCAGGAGCATATGTCTCGTTTATTAATTTGGGTTTGTTCTACTACATACGTGAAACGGTTTACAGTAGGGTCAAATAGGGCTTGACACAGCCAAAAGCTACGCCTAGTATAAAGCCCGGTATCTACCCAGATAGCAATCACGGTAGACAAATCAGATCTATTTGGTATTTAAACGCTTCGTAAAATTGAAAGGGGATCTGATGAAACGGTTTTCACGAGGGCGACTCAGTGGTTTGGTTCTCATGCTCACATTGGTGGCAACTTTGGTAATAGCAGGCTGCGCCGGAGCTGACGGATCTCAAGGATCAACAGGCGCTTCCGGTCTCCCAGGCCTTCCCGGTAACCCCGGTCTAGCAGGCCTTCAGGGCGTCCAAGGCGATCCCGGTCTCCCAGGCAACCCGGGTCTCCCAGGTCTGCAAGGAGCCGCAGGTGCTGATGGCAGCGACGGCGCACAGATTGCAGCCGGTGTCATGTTGGACAAGACAACATTTGTCATAGGCGAAGACGAGACATTCACACTGACCGGCTATGGCTTCATGGCAAACGAGGTAGTGATTGCCAAGCTTCAGACAGCACAGGACAACTTGATCTTGGTAGGCGCAACAGCTAACGCTTACGGCGCATTCCAGGTCAACCCGCAGGACCTCGACCTCACATCGTTGGGTGCTCTAGAGGCCGGTGCTTTCACACTGAAAGTGACAGGCACAGACGGTTCTCTGGCAAGCGCGCCAATGGTCTTCGTCGAATCCGCTAAGTAGTCTTCCTAACAAGGAATCAAAAGAAAAGCCCCGGGTGGTTAAATCGCCCGGGGTTTTCCTTTTGCCTGCAACTAACAACCCAACTGATGCCAACGCTGGCTCTTGCTCTCGCCCCTACTTTGGATAGCCCTGATACCCGAAACAACCAAGAAGCGCTAAGGCCGGTAGGGGGTTGGTGGGAACAACACGATAATCCCTTCATCAGTGAATCATTGCATGTGACGAGGTATGTCGGAAGGAAGGGAACGATGCGGTGCGATGTTGGCTCGTCCTAAGTGTCCTACAGCATTCGATGGGGTACTGCAACCAGCACGACATGCACCTGCGTGGACGCTTGGGCTCTGCTGCGTAAGCCGAGGGGGCCGAGCATCCATGCTTGGCCAGCTAGAGGATGAAAGAAGTTAGCTGGGGTCCACTACCTTGGTCGTAAAAGGCTCTCTTAGGACACGGACCTTGGTGATCCGCCTGCCCTCTGTACTCAATACTTCAATGTGGAGGCCGTCTTTCACCGCTTGGTCTCCCTGGCTGGGAATCTTACCCAACTCGTTGTAGACCAAGCCGCCAATGGTGTCAAAGCCGTCCCCCTCTATATCGACATTGAAATGTTCTTTGAGGAAACTTATATTTACCCTGGCGTCCATAATGACTTCGTCGTCACTGATAATCTGGATCTCCTGCTCTTCTTCATCAAACTCATCAACAATCTCGCCGACAATCTCCTCCAGGATATCCTCAAGGGTCACCAGCCCAGCGGTACCACCGTATTCATCCACAACAACCGCCATGTGCGCGCGCTGTCGCTGGAATTCACGCAATAGCGCATCCAACCGCTTACCTTCCGGGACGAAGAGCGCAGGCCTTAGCAGGTCCTGCATCGTCACATCAGTGTCGTTAGGTTCAGCAAGTCTTAATAGGTCTCTGGCATGCAGGATGCCCACAACATGGTCAATGGTTTCCTCATAAGCAAGGATTCGGCTATGCCCGGCCTCCCGCATGAGTGCAACGGCTTTTGAAATGGCTTCCGAGGCTTCAATAGTGACCAAGTCAGGCCTGGGGACCATCACGTCACGCACCGCAGTCTCTTCCATGTGCAGGATTGCGTAGATCATCTCCATCTCTTGTGCATCCGGAGGATTGACCACTTTGTCCAAAGGAATGAGGACGCGATTGAATCGAGCTGCTAGTTCAGTTGCCAATTCAGGCAACGTCTCAGATCCACCGGAAAACCACTGAGAAAGCTTGTATAGGGGTCGAGTGAGGGGTCTTGCAATGAAATCAACAACAAGGGTAACTGGCGCAGCAAGTAGCGCGATGGCCTTCGAGTACTGTCGACTTATCGGATTGAGCAACCCTGGTAACGCCATCACCACTGCCAACGCGCCCAGGAACGTCGCAACGAACTCCGTTTGGCCGATGTCACTGTTCAACAAATAGACCGTCATTGCTCCGATGGCGAACCCATCGAAAATAAGGCGGCTGAACAATAGCGTGAACATAGTGCCTGCAGGGTTCTTCAAGACAGCGTTCAGCGCCCCTTGCAACACCCCACCTTGAGCAGCCTCACCGTCGTCTGCTTTCGGAACCACACGAGTCAACGCAGACCGACAGATTGAAATCAATCCTGAAAATAGGAGGAATCCAATACCTAACCCTAATGAAACAGCCTGGTCACTATCCAAAAACCTTCACCTCTTGTGCTTATGTCTTTTTAGGCTTCTTTTTTGATGTCTTATCTTGTGGTTTTGCAGGGACTCCCACAACCGTCTTCCCGGCTGCCACATCCTTGGTAACCACAGACCCTGCGCCGGTAGCTGCATCTTTACCCACGCGGACGGGCGCTATCAGCATCGTGCTTGAGCCGATGAACGCATTGTCTTCAATGGTGGTCCGGTGCTTCTCAGAACCATCGTAGTTAGCAGTCACGGACCCTGCACCGATATTGACCTTGGAGCCTACGTCAGCATCCCCTATGTAGCTGAAGTGTCCCGCTTTCACATCATGACCAAATGTGCTCTTTTTGATCTCAACATAGTTGCCGATGTGAGACCCTTCCCCGATGTGCGAGCCCGGGCGCAGATGAGCGAATGGCCCTACATCCACACCTGCTTCCAGCGTTGCGTTCTCAAGCATGGATGCGACCACTTTGCAGCCCTGTCCAACAGTGGAGCTCTGTAGCACTGAGTTCGGGCCGATATGACAATCCTCGCCTACCTGCGTGTCTCCTAATAGATGGGTGTTGGGGTGAATGGTGCTGTCCTTGCCTATTCGCACATCACTATCGATGTAGACGGATGAAGGATCAATCATAGTCACGCCGTTCAGCATGTGCCGAATCCGGATGCGCTCACGCATGGCAGCCTCCGCCTGTGCCAAGTCAACCCGGGTGTTCACGCCGATGACGTCGTTGGAATCATCCGTGGTAACCGTTGCTACAATGCCCTGACCACGATGTACAACATCAAACATGTCCGTCAGGTAGACCTCGCCCTTGGGTGATGGTTTTAGCGTAGCAAGTCCCGGCCAAAGTGACTTCGACTGAAATGCATACACTCCGCCGTTTACTTCGGTGATCGCAAGTTGCTCAGACGATGCTTCACGTTCCTCGATAATCGCCGTGAGGTTTCCTGAAGCATCGCGGGCTATCCGACCATACCCAGCATCCTCGACATCGCTGGTCGTCATCACGCTCAGTTCAGCATTACTCTCCTGGTGGCATGCCATAAGCCGTTGGATGGCACCCGCCGGAACAAGAGGGCAATCGGCATTGATGACCAACACGTTCTCGATTTTATCTTCAAGCAACTCTCGTGCGCACGCCAACGCGTGGCCCGTACCTAACGGTGAGGTTTGAACGACGTAATCAACGGTATCGCCCAGGTAGTCTCTCAAGGCATCAGCATCTGGGGATACCACGACTAAAGGCTGGTCAAGACCGGCGTCATGCAAAGAGGCAAGGACGTGTTTAATAAGAGGAACGCCACAGACTGGGTGGAGAACCTTGGGGGTTGCGGAGCGCATACGAGTGCCAGCGCCTGCAGCCAAAATTACGGCTCGCCATGCGCTCATCTAAGTACCTTTGAAGCTATGAACGAAAAACCTGCGAGCCTTCTACCTCTTCCTTGAAGGGATAAAAGGGGGTCATCCGTTCCATTGGTAACGACTTTTGTGCCTCCCGGCGCAATGTCTGGATAGATAGTATGCTAGGGAAATATACATGGGGTTGTCAAGAGTCCCTATCTGGAAACTCCCTTCGGCGTCAAACACAGGTATACTTATTTCTCAATTGTTCAAACTGGTTGAGGGAAGGTGCAAGCATGGAGATTTCTGGTTTCACAGGCGATGCAATGAAAGTCATCAAGACCACGCACGCAGACGGCGACGAATGCGGTTACGCGTACCAACGCAGGCGCATAGACGTTACCATTCCTGCGGAGACAGACCCGGTACCTCTGGATAGGTCTCAGCTGGTCTATGTGCTGTCATCATTGTTAAAGGACGGCGAGTGGGTCAGCAATCGCACAGACGCAAAGATGATCGAGTTGTCTGAACTGTCCGCCTGTACTGAGTAATGCGCGGTCTCTAGGCTTCAGGTTTGTCGTTCTCTTTATAGACGATATCTATGAGGGCTTCATCAAACAACGCTAGCAGCTCCCCGGACACCAGGCCGATATAGCTCCGCAACCTGTCCGGGTTCATGTAGATCAAACCGTCATCCCGTTCTTCAAGGTCGCTATGGGTAACCTGAAAATCAGGGATTGCCAGGTCCATCAGTTTTAAGACACGGGTCTCTGCAATGTATTCAACGTTGGTCTGAAGCTCGTTCTGGAATTCTGTTTTGCTTAGCGATTTTGGCATATAGTCCTCTTGTTTGTTCCTCAGGCAATCCAATGCCTTGGCGTTTATCGTACCCTATGCCGGTATAGAGTGCTTGCTTGGTAGTGCGGATGTAGCTACTCTATATGTAGTCCCGTGCACGGAGAGATGGCAGAGCTCGGTCGAACGCGCCGCACTCGAAATGCGGTATGGGGCAACTCATCGTGGGTTCGAATCCCACTCTCTCCGCCACACAATACCGCAAGAAACACCGATTAGACCCTGAGGGATAAAGGTTTGTATTTCCCCAATAATCGGCCATCTGCTAACGGATTGCTAACGCCCCGACTTTACACGCTTCTACCTTCAGATGAACTCTGGCAACTAGGCTTTTCTCAATAGGGTGCAATCAATGTCGTTACGTCGTAGATAAGACAGTCCTGCAGTAGGAATCTTCATCTTCATTAATCATTATCCCTTTGGGGTCAGAGTGGGGGCGCTCTGAATCAGTTGCTGGTCAAACCTCACTGCTGCCTGTTCTTGAATACCTGGCATAAGGTGCGCGTAAATGCCACTTGTGATAGACGGCTTTGCATGGCCTAGACGTTGGGAGATCACCACACGGTTCTCTCCCTGAGCCAGTAGTAGGCTAGCATGTGTGCGTCGTAACGAGTGCAGGTGAATACCTTCATCCAAACCTGCTTTCCGGGCGATACTTTGAAACGAATGGGTCGCCGCCGAAGGGTAAAAGGGACTTCCATCCACCCGAGCAAAGACCAGAGAGTCACCTGTGATCTCTACTCCCAAATCTTCGCGTTCAGCCTCCTGACGTTCACGGTGCGCTCGCAAAGCCATGGCCACAGACGCCGGCAGCGGAATAGTTCTGGCACTCTTCTTGGTCTTTGGCTCTGTGAAGATGAAACCCTTGCCCTTGACCCAGTGAAGAACGCGCCGGACCGTCAGGCTAAAGCTTTGGAGGTCTAGGTCACGCCAACGAAGAGCCAATAGCTCAGATCGCCTCTTCCCCGTCCCCACAGCTGTGTAGATGAACGTATGCCATCGGGTTCTTTCGGCCGCTCGCAAAAGACGCTGGACGCCTGGAATGTCCAAGGCCTGCATCTCCTTGTGCTCAATGCGGGGAGCGTCAACAGCCTGACAGACGTTGCGGTTTACCCTGTCCCACCTGGCAGTGTGGGTGAGGGCTTCGCTGAGGATGCGGTATTGGCCCGTGACAGTGTTGGCGGACAGACCTTCTTTGAGTTTCTTGGCAATGCATTCCTGGATGTGTGCAGGCTTAAGTTGCGCCAGCAGGATTGAGCCGAGGGCTGGAATCACGTGCTTCTCCAAGCGCTCCCGGTAGCCTTCAAAGGTTTTGGGACGGACGTTGGCAGCAACATAGTCCGTTAACCACTGGCGAAGGAACTCACCGACCGTCACCTTGGACGGCTTAAGAAATGTGCCGACGCTCAGTCCGTGCATAACATCGGTGAGCTTCGCTTCGGCCTCCCTTCGCGTGCGCCCAGCTGCGATCCATTGCTGATTCGGCAGGTCCCAGGATGCAGCGATGGTGGAGAGCATGGGGCCGATTACTGA